>NZ_LBKA01000152.1:0-12086 GCF_028128955.1 Bradyrhizobium sp. CCBAU 11386 | reverse complement strand
TGAGCGGTACGCGACTCTTGATTGGTTCCGCTTTAGCTGGGATGAGGGCATCAATGCCGCGCCGCTCGAGCGCGCCGTAGACTTTAGCGTAGGCATAGCCCGCATCGGCGGTGACCACCTTTATGTCGATGCCCGTAATCGCTTCAACCTCATCGACTTGCGGCTCGATCATCTCTCCTTCGTTCGTTTCTCAAGTCGTGACCGCGACGTCCAGAATGACACCGACCTTGTCATCGACGGCCGTGTGCTGCTTATAAGCGGGTTCCAGCCGCCGGTTTCGGGCATTCGTAGCCATTGTCGCATCGGGATCAGTCGTGCAGACCTTTTTGTACTTCCCGCTTTGCCGGGCCTTTCTATCATCTTCCCTTTGATTTTCGCTCAGCACATCCACCACATGCTGCTCGGTGAGGCTGTCCCAACTCACGTTGGCGCGGATTAGCGACGCATCGATGTGAACCACATCGGCTGTTGTGATCTTGGCCTTCAGACAGGCCTGGACCGTTCGTTTAAAGATCCTACGGAATCGCTCTTCGCCCCAGCGCTGGCGGATGCGCGTCAGGCTGGAATGGTGTGGTAGCTGCTCATGCAGGCCATAACCAGCAAACCAGCGGATGGCGATGTTAACCTGAGCCTCCCGGATCAGCTTGCGATCGTGTACGATGCCGGTGAGCAGACCCGCGAGCATCAGGCGGACCGCGGCCTCCGGATCGATGCCTGGCCGACCATCGTTCGCGCAATAGCAGTCGGAAACCTCTTCCCTTAGCCAAGATACGTCGAGCACGCGATCGACCCGCGCCAGCACGTGCTCATCTGGGACGAGCTGTCTGAGCGTGCCAGTGATAAAGAGCTCCAACTGATCCCGCTCCTTGCGCCCCAGCATCTCGTTTGCTCCGATCGCGAATCGCCGACGAGAACGGAATCAGCCAATTGCAGCTTTTTCAACGACCCCCGCGTCCACTTCATGCGCAACGCGCTGGCCCATGCCGGCAAGAGCGGCCGGCGCGTCGTCTCCGCCTTCATCGCCACCGCCTTCGCCCAAGACGATGCCGAGGCGGCGCGGGCGCAATGGCGGCGCGTCGCCGACCAGCTCCGCTCCAAGCTGCCGAAGCTCGCCACCTTCCTCGACGAGGCCGAGACCGACGTGCTGGCCTATATGACCTTCCCGGTTGCGCACCGCGCCAAGCTGCACTCGATCAATCCGCTCGAAAGGGTCAATGGTGAGATCAAGCGCCGAACCGAAGTGGTCGGCATCTTCCCCAATGAAGATGCCATCGTCCGCCTCGTCGGGGCGATCCTGCTCGAGCAGAACGATCAGTGGGCGGTCCAGCGCGGCCGCTACATGACACTGGAAACGATCGCCCCGTTGGGCGATGATCCCGCCGTCAGCTTCCCGGCAATCGCCAGCTGACCGATCCGGCCCATGCCGGCGAACGCGGTGACCCGCACTCAGCTACACCACGCCAGGGGACATGATCAGCAGGATCGCAATATTCGTATCCATGTGCCCATCGAAGCCAACAAAGGCGATTGCTCCGCAATAGAGCCCTCGCGCCAGACGCTCAATTTCCGTGATAATTTCCATCGCTCGCACTTTCGGTGCACCGGTAATAGCCGCCCGGGAGCAGGCGCGGAGTAGCGTAACGGCGTCTTCGTGTTCTGAAATTTCACCCGTGACGATCGACACAAGGTGGTGCATGGAAGCATAGGGTCGAGTTTGCACAGCGCTGGAACATCGATTGCATCGGGGATGCAAAAGCGTGATAAATCATTACGCAAAGATCCACAATCATCGTGTTTTCTGCCCGATCCTTCTCAGACGCGATGAGAGCGACGGCGAGCCGCTGGTCCTCAATAAAATCAGTGGACCGTCCTATCGTACCCTTGATGGGGCGCGTTTCCACCCGTCGTTCGTGAAGCGTTAAAACGGCAAACTCGATGAAAACGTGAGGTTGCCATAGCGCAAGAGAGCTGCAAAAGGGGCTGGATTCAAGGATCGCACTTGACGATAGAAGGCGAGCGGATCAAATGAGCTCGGGAGCTTGGCCCTAAAGCGGCGCGCAATGTTAACCTGGAAGACATCCCCTGTTAGAATGAAATCGTCGACGCGCTTTACTGCAGAGACATGGCGTCTCGGCTGAAGTGCGATTTCCGTGCGTCCACCCTGACGGGGCAAACATTCGGCAGCGGGTTTGAGTTCATAAGCAAAGCCGCAAACTCATCGGCTCGACAGCGCGCACCTTCCTTTTGACCTGCGGGCTCTTGCTCCGGCCAACCAGTAGAAACGATCCAGCATCGCTGGTCGCGGTGATCGTAGCTGAGAACCACGTCATAGAAATGGAGGATCGATAGAGGCAAATGCCAATCGGGGATCTCGGGCACCGGCAATCGCTCCAGCCTCCTATTCAGATCATAGGCAAAGAACCCCGGCCGCTCCTCGCTGAAACGGCGGAAGATCAGGATGATGCTCTTGCGGATATTTGGCGAGAAGGCTGAGAGGTGCTTCCCACGGATCGCCCTCAAGAGGCTCCTGGCTGGTCTTCGCTTGTCCGTCCGCGACCAAAAAAGGTGCTGAACGGGTCGCAAGCCAGATATGAGTAGGGGCCGAGCGAATCGTGGCCGCCGAACTATCAAGGAACGTGAGTTGCGGCCGATGCGCGAGACATTGCATCGCTGCGACGGGCTCAGTCCACTGCAGTTCGCGGAAGTACGTTGCAATCAGTGGCCAACTGATCGCATGCTGGGAGAGTGGCGCTCCTATTGGGATTCCTACGCCAATGGCAGCGATGCGTGTCTAGCGCCCGCAAGTTCTCTAGTCCGGTTGCAATATTGACCCGGAGGGACCGGGTGTGCCGGCAAGTCGGCCTATCATTCGTTTCAGGCAAAGCTCGCATCCATTACTACGTAGTAGTCAGCTGCGAACGCAGTTCGCGGAGCGGGCGCACTCGCTTGATCGATTCTTGATATAGACGATGCGCCTTGCAAGCTGCGAGCTCCGCCTCGTTTCGAACTCACCGTAAACCACAATGTCGATATCGTTTTCAAACTGGTCGTCCTTGTCGACGATGTGACGAATCATGCACAAGCCTAGATTGATGTCGGAAGTAGTCGTTCTCTATCGTGGGGGCGTCTGCTACAAGCTTTACAGTCTCTTTCCTTGTCGCGCGGGGGGGCGTGATCTGCCGATCCCCCGATATCCGAGGCTCTGCACTGGAACTCGCTAGAGTTCATTTCTGGTCAGGATGCTAAAAGCGCAACGCGCTCGATGCTTTGGATATGACGCGCGAGCAGTTGGCAGGCTTGATCGATGTTGCACGCTCGCAGCGCTTGTAGAATGAGGCGGTCGTCCAAATTGAAGTGTAGTCGCCAGCCGGCCCTCCGCGCCATCGCGAACACCAAACGAGAATTTGCGAACTCTAGTGGCGAGCAGGCGAGGCATCGCGCAGGACACCACCAGTGCATGGTGAAACGCGCGGTTTCCTACCTCAAACTCCGCGATTGTTTGGACATTGTCTCCCTCCATCAGCGCAAGCTCGATTTTTGCTAGATCGGCCGGCGTGAGCTTTGGCGCCGCATTGCGCAACGCGACCACTTCGAGAGCGGCGCGCATCTCGGCGATGTCCTTCACTGATTTGGTATCAAGTGGAGCAACCGGCATGCCACGAGGAGGCGAAGCGACGACAAGATGTTGGGCCTCCAAGTATCGAAAAGCCTCGTGTGCCGGAACGTGGCTAGAATTGAACTCCGGGCCACGTGATCCTGCGGAGTGGAACATCCGGCTGCAGTGCGCCCCCTGATAATTCGGTCCGCCACCGTCTCTGCAATGCGTCCTGCAATCGTCCTAATCTCTCCGCCGCTCATTATAGATTATCTACACAAGTAGCATGCGCGATTCTAACGGGAAACGCTTCTCATCGCGCAGCATTTCTCCGAATTCAGGCCGATTTTGCCTTCTTCAGCCGTCAATTGGCTTCTACATTATGGGTGCAGACCGCTCGACCATAGATATTTGTGAAACTTATCTATGGTCGGGCCATAGACAAGAAAAATGGCATAGGAGGGCAGCGATAGGGTTGCTGCTCGCGGAGTGCGTGGAGCTGCAGGGGTGTGCTTCTCGGCCAGGACGAACTCAACCTTCATTAGTGATGCGCTGTTGGCCATAAGGGGCCTGGAACGAGGCCTCAGCGCGGGTTGGCGGACCGGCTCTGCATGAATCATCGCGCTTCCGTTACCGAGGCCGATCTGTACTGCCCGATCTCGATTGATGGCGCACTGCTGGACGCGGCGGGATTCCTGGTCCATGAGCGCGTCGAGGTCTTCAATACTGACACCGGAGCGCGCTTTGCCGCCTACGTGGTTGAGGCGCCCGGGGATCGGGCACTATAGATCTGAACGGCGCGGCTGTGCGCCTCGCGCTACCCGGCATAAAATTGTTCTCGCTGCTTACGTCTCCTTGGAGGAGGCGGAAGCCAAGACCTTCAGGCCTCGGGTCGTGGTTGTTGACCGACAAAACCGCATCGTGCGGGTTGAGGGCCGAGACTGGTGCTCGAGCAAGTGCGTCTAGCGCGCCGGAATTCTGTCGCATCTGATGGGTGCTTCTGCGAGGGACACAATGAATTCTATGCGTCATTCTCGCTATGTGGAAGATTTGCAAGCTCTAGAAAGAGATGGCCGACTGCGCGGCCTCAAGCCTCGCGCGGGAATCGATTTCGTGTCGAACGATTATTTGGGGCTCGCAAGCGCGCCGCGAATAAAGAATGCCGTCTGGGACGCGATTGATGCCGGTACGCCAATAGGAGCTGGTGGTTCGCGGCTCCTGCGTGGCAACTGCGAGGAGCACGAACGGCTTGAAGCTGAAGCCGCTCAGTTTTTCGGGGCTGAGAAGGCGCTTTTCTTCAGCAGCGGTTATGTCGCAAATTTCTCTGTTCTGACGACGCTGCCGCAGCGAGGTGACCTACTTGTTCTCGATTCCCTGGTGCACGCCAGCATCCACGAAGGCGCGCGGGCTGGCCGAGCCGATTTCCGGATTAGTGCGCATAACGATCTCCAGTCTGTCGAAAGTACAATCCGTGACTGGCGCGCCCAGGGCGGAATGGGGCGCATCTGGATAGTGGTCGAAAGCATCTACAGTATGGATGGCGATTTGGCGCCGCTGCAAGAGCTCAGCTTGATCGCGGCCCGGCACGATGCGTTTCTTTTTGTGGACGAGGCGCATGCCACCGGGGTTTATGGCGAGCAGGGACGAGGGCTCTCCGCTTGCTTGGAAGGACACGAAAATCTGGTGGTCGTTCATACCTGCGGCAAAGCGTTGGGCTCCGCTGGAGCACTCGTTACGTCCTCTACCGCGGTACGCGACTTTATGGTCAATCGCTGCCGGCCGTTCATCTTTGCCACCGCGCCCTCGCCATTGCGGTTGCCGTCCGGGAGGCGCTGTTGATCCTGCAGGACGAACCCGAGCGTCAGCAGCGTCTAGCGAGCCTGGTCGCCCTCATGCATCGGGAGATGAAGATGCGCGGTCTGCGATGTCCGTCCAAATCGCAGATCGTACCGTACATCGTAGGTGACAATTCGGATACGATGCGGCTTGCGTCTGCCCTGCAGGCGCGGGGCTTCGATATTCGCGGAATCCGGCCGCCAACCGTGCCGGCGGGAACGGCCCGCCTCCGCGTATCGCTGACGCTCAACGTGAGTGAGGATGACGTATGTGCGATGCTGGATGCCCTCGCTGACGAGACGAGAGGCCGGTCGCGATGACACTGCGTATCGTGGTGACGGGGACTGGTACCGGAGTCGGAAAAACTGTGTTTTCTGCCGGACTTGCCGCTCTCCTCGGTGCGAATTACTGGAAACCGATCCAGGCCGGACTTGAAGGTGAGAGTGATACCGAGATCGCAGCACGGCTGGGAAGTCTCCCGCCCGATCGGACCCTGCCAGAGCGTTACCGCCTTCGAACAGCCGCTTCGCCCCATCAATCCGCTAAGATTGAAGGTGTTCGCATTGATGCGGCTTCAATCGATGTGCCAGATACGGGGGAGCGGCCGCTTGTGATCGAGGGCGCCGGCGGGCCGATGGTGCCGTTGGGAGGAGATGCACTCTACATCGATGTTTTCGAAAGGTGGCGGCTTCCGGTCGTGCTTTGCGCAACGACGGCGCTACGTACCCATCAATCACACGCTTCTCTCGATAGAGGCGCTCCGAAGGCGTCGGATTGACATTCTCGGGATTGCGTTCATCGGCGAACGAAACTCTGCGAGCCAAAGTGCGATTCGCGAAATCGGACGCGTGCGTTGGCTGGGGCGATTGCCTTGGCTTTCTCCTCTTACAGCACGCACGCTGCAGTCAGCGTTCGAAGCGTCTTTCCATGCTGATGATTTCAAGCTCTGATGCCAAAAAAGAACTTCGAATTCCGCATCCGTTCACGCAGCACCGCTTCAGGGTGAGATGACGAAGGTTCCAGGTGGAGATGCCGCCTATCTCTACAGCGGGGATAGCCTACGTATGAGATGCGATTTCGTCCTGGACGGACGTGACCCATGGTGCGACGTCTGCAACGCACACCCATGCGCTCGATCAAGCGTTCTTCACTGATACCGGCTCAACTCCGCGTCGAAGCCGCTGAACAGGCGCGGGTTGATCGAAACAACAGCGGTAAAGCGCGGACACGCGTCGTAGGTTTGTTACGTGTTGAGTTGCTTTCACTAGGAAGGCCGGATTTGCGGATGCAGGACAGGGAGCAGATCAGTATCAAAATGAGCCATCTTTCGGAAGTCGCCGGTTGAACGCGTCACGATCCCAGTTTTACAACGGGAAGGAGGAAGGGCGTCGCATCGTAATGACCCGCTTACGATGGGGTTGCGGCTAGTATAGCACAATCCGATCGTCGACATCATCCTCGTTGGCGACAGTGTGGGGAATGTCTGCCTCGGCTTCGACAGCAGCCTTCCTGTCACCATGGCCAGATGAATCACCAAGTAAAGGCCGGTTGCACGCACAAGGGAGCGCGCGTCGCTCGTGGTCGATATGCCCTATCTGAGCTTTCACCTCAGCCGTGAGGAGAGATAAGCAATGCAATGCGGGGGGGCTTCGTGCAGCGTGGGGCCGACGCAGTGGAGCTCGAGGGCGGTGCCAAGCGTGTCGACATGGTTCGCGCTTTGGTTCATTGTGAGATTCCCGTAATAGGCCATCTGGGCCTGAGCCTACAGAGCTTAACATGATGGGCGGGTTCGAGGTGCAAGGCACGAAGGTGCACGATGCGGTGCGCCTCCTTGAGGACGCTCACCTTCTCCAGGAAGCTGGATGCTTTGCTCTCGTCTTGGAGGGTATCCCGGCGGAACTCGCCGCGCGAGCCGCCGAGTCCCAGAGCATCTCTACCATCGGAATCAGAGCGGGATCCGGATGTTCTGGCCAGGTGCTCGTTATTCCTGATGTGCTGCGACTGACCGAGGGTCATCAGCCGAATTTCGTCCGTGCGTATGTAGACGGTTTTCGGCTATTGCAAAAAGCGCTTTCGCACTGGACTGCTAATGTCCGCCAGGGTGCATTCCCGGGACAACAGGAATCCTATCGTCTTCCTGAAGCTCTGGAGCACGTGATCGCAAATTGCGTCCCCTCAACCAAATCACAGGCTTGATAATGCAGAGATTGACGACGATCGACGAGCTGCGTCACACCCTCGCAAGATCACGAAAGGCCGATAAGCGCATCGGATTTGTTCCGACGATGGGATACCTGCACGAGGGACATCTGGAACTGGTCGAGGCAAGCCGGGCGCAATGCGACGTCACCGTAGTAAGCATCTTCGTCAACCCGACTCAGTTTCAGCCATGTGTGGACCGCTCCGGGTTGGCAAGGAGACTCTTCACGTCGCAGGATTGGTCGGAGCAGCCATATGTTCGGCCTGTTTGCGCGGTACCCATGACCGCTGGCCATAATGCCCTCCGCGGATCAGGTCCCGGTCAAAAGCACGCATTCGAGATGCGATGGCCCAAGTGGGGTGTCCTGATCGCCGGATCAAACGGCACTGCACTACGTGCTGTTCGCCCTCGCAACCGTTACGTCACGCCGGCGATGTCGGCGCGATTTCGTTTAGGCCGCCAGCGCGGCCGGCTCCTGGTTGCGTTCGTTCCTCGCCATCATCGCCCAGGCCATCCTGGCGAACTTGTTGGCAAGCGCGATGGCCGCGACCTTGGTGGGCCGCCGGGCCAACAATCGCGTGAGCCATGGCCGATGATCGGTGCCATGGATCTTGGCGTAGCGGATTACGGCGAGAGCGCCAGCCGTGAACAGGCTACGCAAATAGCGATCGCCCTGCTTGCTGATGCTGCCAAGCTTGTCTTTGCCCCCGCTCGAGCTCTGCTTTGGCACGAGACCAACCCAGGCCGAGAAGTCCCGCCCGGATCGGAAGGCTTTGGGATCGGCAATGCTGGCGACCAGCGCTGTTGCCAGCGCCGGACCGACGCCAGGGATCGCGTCCAGCCGCTTGCTCGTCGTGTTTGTTCGATGCCAGGCGATGATGCGGCGGTCGAACTCAAGGATCTGGGCCTTGCGCGAGCAATTGACCGCCAAGAGCAGCAAGGCACATCCGGGCGACCTCCGGGACTCGGTCTTCGGCTTTATCGGCGACGACTTCCAGCAGTTGCTCGACGCCTCGCCGCCCAACAGGGGCGACAATCCCGAACTCGGCAAGGTAGGCGCGGATCGAGTTGATGACCGATGTCTGCTGGCGGGA
The DNA here is from genome assembly GCF_028128955.1 of Bradyrhizobium sp. CCBAU 11386. Lineage (NCBI taxonomy): Bacteria > Pseudomonadati > Pseudomonadota > Alphaproteobacteria > Hyphomicrobiales > Nitrobacteraceae > Bradyrhizobium > Bradyrhizobium sp. CCBAU 11386. Next base: position 3,361 of record NZ_LBKA01000152.1, on the reverse strand, counting down.
TGAAGAGGTGGCGCGCTCGGTGAAGCATCAGACAGCTCTGTTGCACGTTTGTCTTGGTCGGCACGAACCGCATGTTGGGCCTCATCACCGCTTCACAGATCGCCTCCGCGTCCGTAGCGTCGTTCTTCTGCCGCTTGACGTAGGGCTTCACATAGGCCGGAGGCATCAATCGCACCGTATGTCCCAACGCCCGTAGTTCACGGGACCAATGGTGCGATGATGCGTAAGCTTCGATCCCCAACAGGCATGGCGGCAATTTCTGGAAAAACACCAAGACGTGGCGGCGCCTCAACTGACGGCGTACGACCAGCTGGCCGGCTGCATCAACGCCGCGCACTTGGAAGACCGACTTCACAATATCAAGGCCAATCGTCGAAATTGACTGCAGAGGCTGCTCCTCCGAATCGTGAGAGCCTCAAAACGGCTCCCACTCCTTGGCACTCTCGTGCCGGTGGAGGAGCCGTCCACATGGGTAATCGCGGGAGCGAGTCGCCCCCTGAATCCGGGTCAACCGACAATGGAAGCTGGTGGCTGTTCCCCGATAGGATGGAAATACGGGCTCACGACTGGACGCCGAGCCCAAGCCTCGAATGGAGAACAGCCATCGAAGAATATATTGGTCTCGACGTGTCGATGAAAGAGACGGCAGTCTCGATCCGCCGAGCAGGTGAACGGATCTGGCGCGGCAAGTGCGCATCTGATCCGAGTATCGTCGCCGAGCTCATTCGCAAGTGGGTGCCGATCGTAAAGCGAGTGGTGTTCGGGACCGGACCGCTGTCGGTATGGTTTTATCATTCTTTTCGCACCGAAGGATTGCCGGCGATCTACATCGATGCGCGACATGCTAAAGCGGCGCTTGACATGGCGGCGAACAAGACGGACGCGAATGACGCCGATGGCGCGCGCGCGCGTCTGGCGCAGCTCGCGGAAGTCGGGTTCTTTCGTGAGGTGCGCGTGAAGGGATTCGACAACATGCTGGCACGCACGCTTGTCGCGGCGCGCACTCGGCTGGTCCGGATCACGATCGACCTCTCCAATCCGATCCGAGGTGTCATGAAAACCTTCGGTCTGCTGGTTCCCGCCGGAAAGGGAAGCACTTTCGAGAAGTAGATGAAGACTGACCGCAGGGAAGCATTTCCGCACACCCACAGAGGCATGATTCCGATGATCAACGAAACTGGGGCAGATAGCGAAGGAAGCCAAACTGGATCGAGAGCTGCGATTAATCTCGTTGGCCCACTTGCTGACGGGCCTGGCGACCTGGGTTGGCCAGCCCGCCGTTACCCGCTGCACGAGTGCGTTCTCTCATTACTTCGAGGCTTCCCGGCCACGATCCTCATCGAGACAGCGAGTTCGCGTCGCGCGATTTTGTCCGGCGGGCCTATCCCTCGTCGCCGGCGCCGAGAACTGTCTACGCATCTAGGCACACATACCGCCGTGAAGCTCGTGAGGACAGGACAAGCTTGATTCGGCTGCCGTCTTTTGAGAAGTCTAGCCGTCGGTACCAAAGCAATGGGTGGCAGTAGCGTTGCCGAGGAGCAGAAGGTAAGCTACTCATCGACGTCTTCTGTCCGGCGGTGTCCCTCGCGTTGGCGTCTGCAGCGGATCGGAGCAATCAGTGCGGAACGCGGTCGCGCAGCCTCTGTTCCCAACGCGCGAGCGTCTCGCCCGCGCCGTAGTTCTGTGAGCGCAGCGCCCGCAGCACGGCCACAAGGCCGTCGTCGAGCTTCTGTTCGTACTCCAAAAGGGTCATGTTTTCCGCCGACGATTGTGCGTTCGACTGCTCGGTGAGTTTATCTAGAAAGGCATCCGTAAACTCAGGCACCTCCTCGAGCCTCGAAGACGACCTCCGACCGGCCCCCCATTTCTCGAAGTAGGCACGCATGCTGGTTTGACCAGTGCCGACGAAGTAGGTCAAAATAGGCCCCAAGATCGGCCGACGCAGCCCGAAGGAGTAACGGACCGCGTCATCGATCTCCTGTACTGTGGCTAAATCGTCGTGTACCAGCCACAGCGCTTCACGCCACGCCGCCGTCTGCAATCGGTTCGCAATGAACCCATCCACCTCATTGCGCACGACGAGCGGGTGCATGCCGACTGCCCGATAGATCTCTGCCGCCCGTGTCAGGTGCTCCTGCGCCTTGCACTGTCCAGCGCAGAGTTCAACGAGCGGCACCAAGTACACGGGGTTGAACGGATGCGCGACCAGCAGGCGCTCGGGGTGCTCCATCTCCGCCTGCAGCAGCGACGGTGTCAACCCCGAGGTCGACGAGCAGATCAATGTTCCAGGGGCCGTCGCCCGGCTAACCTCCGCGAGCAGCTGCTGCTTGAGCTCGAGGCGCTCCGGCGCGGACTCTTGCACGAGCTCCACGCCATGCACCGCGTCTGCGGCCGACTTCACCACCGTCAGGGATCCTTCTGTCGGCAGCGTGACCTGTGTTAACCGGCGGTAGGCCCGGCGCGCCTTGGTCAGGCGCTCCTGCACGCGCTCGAGCGCACCAGGCGACCGGCCATAAACCTTCACGTCGATTCCATTGAGGATGAACCGTGCGGCCCACCCACTGCCGATGACTCCCGTCCCTAGCACTCCGACTGCTCGCGGAACTCTCTCGGACATGGACGTAGAACTCTCAGACATGAACGTTGGCCTCGTTGACAAGAAAGTTGAGTTGGTACTTCTCGCGCACTTCATCCGCACTCATCGCAATTTCTCCAGACCGTCTACCGTCCGCCTTAGAAGCTCAGAATCAGCCGGGAGCCGCACCGCGAGAGTGAAGGTTGTCCTGCAACCCGTTCACAGGTTGGCGCCGACTACAGCCCGAGCGCCACCAACTTGGTCAGCTCGTTCGGGATAACTGCAATTTCATACAGTTCATTGGCTGCGAATTCCCGGTCGAAAACCGGACCAGCCGATCAGTTAGATCGAGATTCGTCATCAAGACCTCCTGTGGGGCGAGCCGCTGCGACAGCGTTCGCTGCGGCAATTCTCATCGTAGCAATTGATGTGCCAGTCGCCATCCCCTTGCTTGCCGATTTATCCAGAGAGAGAAAACACGAGTTTGCCACAAGCCGGCGTTTGGAAGGCTGCCGCAACTAGTCGGATTCTTGACATCGCGTAGTCAACGGGACATTTAGGTGGAGAGGCGCGCCACTTCTTCTCGTGTAGGGACTGCCATTGCATGGACGATGTGTGGTGGTGCAGGTCGTCGCTGCCGCAGGCGGTCTGCTGCCGGAAACCTGGCCTGCGTCACGCGATAGAAAGTCGCGAAGCACACACGATCTAGGTGTTTAGTCCCAGACTTTGATGGTGCATCCTTATCGCACGATTCGAGGGAAGCGCTATGGGACAGATTTTACACGG
>NZ_LBKA01000151.1:0-12005 GCF_028128955.1 Bradyrhizobium sp. CCBAU 11386 | reverse complement strand
TTTGCTCACGATGGTCGATACCTTCTCCCGCTTCTCGCCGACGCTGGCGCATTCGGTGATCATGGCTCATTTATGTCGGTAAGCTCATGGCCGGTACGCGCGCCTGGATCGGGGGTCGCGGCCGCATTTGAAACGCTTATGGATGCCACATTTTACACGGGCTGCCTACGCGGACGAGCTAGCGAAGGAATATCAACTAGCTCCAAGGATCAAGCCGCAAACCTACGAGCAGCAGCTGCGTGAATCGAGCAAAGATCATTCGCCGGCCCTCCACTCCTTCCGCCATGTCATGCCGAGCAGGTCAAAGCCTTGTTGCAGGAATGCGGTCGCGTCAAGGAAACGATCCCCGTATCCTGATTTATGTTCTAAGATCCGTCTCCTATGACAGCGCCCCCTCTACCCGCAGCAGCGAGAATTTCTCCCACAGCACGGCTTCACACCTCCCGCAATGACCGCACATAACGCGAATCTTCTGGCCGCAGAACTCTTCCCTTAATCATCCCAAGGAACCAACCACTTCGTCCTCGCCTACGAGGGTAACGGCTTCGGCAACCACACAGCCCGGAACGGATGACGGCTGGCTGTTTCGCCCGCCAGGAATGTATCATTTGGTCGGGATGATGCCTGATCAAGTCAAGGAGCGCTCTCGCTTCCTGGCTGAATGTGCTGGTCCTCCTCGCCTGAGCTCAGCGAACTGGCGCAACATGACGAGCAGCGCGATCATTCCGGCACCCAACTCTGCGATTGCTTGACTAGCCAGCAGTCCATTGAAACCCGATATCACCGGAAACAACAGTACAGCCGAAATGAAGAGATAGTGCCTCGCGAAACACACAACCGCGCTGAGACGCGCTCTCCCGAGCGATTGAAGCATCGCCGTGACGACAGTCTCAATACCATACAGTCCAAAAAAGAGATGGAAGACGGTGCAAGCAGAAACGGCAATTTCCCTGACGCTATCGCTATCGCTGAACAGCCTGACTAAAGGACGGACAAAAACCATAACGGTCGCGGAATACGCAAAGGAAAGCGCAACCGTGATAGAGAGCATGACCTTTGCAGCCCTCAGTACACGAGAAAAATCGCGTGCGCCCCAGCCAAAACCCAGGATAGCTTGAGAACCCATACAGAAACCGCTGATAAGCAGTGCGCCAATCGTTAAGAGTCGTACGGCTATTCCCACGGCGGCGATGGACTCTTCGCCGAAGGGCGCAGCTGCTGCGTACAAGAGCATAACGGCAATAGCAGATAAGATGCTGGTCATGGTCGCTGGCGCCCCCACGAAAGCGATCTGTTTGATGCGATCCGCTCGCAACGAGATGTGAGATATCCTGACGAGGACCATTCCGTCTCGCTTAGTAAAATACGCGATATAGAGGCTAATAGCCGCAGTCTGAGACACAAGCGTTGCAATAGCGGCGCCTCGCACCCCAAGGTCCAGCACGGATATGAGCACCGGATCAAGCACAGCGTTCAGGATGAAGGCGGTCATCATCGTCCACATGCTGAATCGTGTGTTGCCTTCGGCTCGGACGATGAAGCCGTTGACGATGTTCATAAGCATCAAGGTGCATCCGAACAAAAGTGTGGTCGCGTAGTCGAGCGCCAGGGGCATGATGGTTGGAGTTGCGCCGAGCACTAGGAAGATCTCTCGCATGTTTAGAAACAGAGCGACTGTGACGGTGATGCCGATTGGCGCGGCCAGCGCGAGAGCGGTACTGGCGCCTCGACTCGCCTCCAGGTGCTCACCAGCACCAAGATGACGAGATATGAACGACGCTGCTCCAACACCTATCCCCTGTCCGACCGCCGCGAGCAGGACCACGATCGGCAAGGTCATGCTGACAGCTGCGATCGCCTGCGCGCCGAGTGCGCCAACAAAGATTGCGTTGACAACCTGCTGCAACGCATTGATCGACAGGCCAACAACAGACGGAATGGCGAGCCGTAAGATAAGTCTGAACAGACCGGGGTCTGATAGATCGATGCGCGCGTTCTTGTTCGGCATCACATCGTGATCGGCCTCGGCGGCGAATTCCGCATCGGGCTCATTCATGAATGAAGGTGTCCCGAGATCTTCCGAATTTCATTGATTGTCTGCAACAGCTCCTGTTGCAGGACCGTGCAAAGATGGCGGGTCACCTCATAATCGACCATGCTCGGATCATACGTGGTGTCAATCTGTAGACGGCCCGATTTATATCCGACCTCGAACCAAAAGAGATGGATCGCCGCCGCTTGATGCATGTGTTCGCCGATCCCGAGTGGATACGGGTCTGTGTCCAGAAAACGGCGTGGGAAATGACGCTGCAAACCGGCGCGATAATTCACCCCAATTCTGGGCACTGGCAGGCGATCGAGCCGACACCGCACGGCGGGATCTCGGTTTAGGAATTTCAAGGCCCGAAAGCCTATTCCCCCACGCGGCAGCGCATTGCGCTGCCGGTATATTAAACGAGCACGGTCGGAACGCGACTCCCTTCCGGTGACTTTCAAGGGAAGCGGAACCAGCTCGCTGACAAGGCCAATGATCTGAGATGAATCAAAATCGTCGAACAGCCGACCTCGTGTCGAGGTCAGGCTATCAATCCAGAGCGAATAGTTTCCGAACAGGGCGCCAAACGCACCGGACAGGGCGGCAAGAAACACATCAAAGTCCTGACAATGCGCTGATCTGGCTCCAATACTGAGGAGAGCCGCTGTTGCTTCCCCGTCGATCTCAAGATGGTACTTGGCCTGATCTACCCAAAGCGAACGGCCGTTCGCAGCCTCCCGACGACCTCCGACACTTGCATCGTGAAGCTCTCTCGGGCTTCCTTCGGCAACACTCGTGCCGCGCGATGACGCGTCGCTGACACGCAAGTTGAATTGGTCGTATTCGATGTCCTCCCAGTGTTTGAGTTCGTCTGGTGCTTCGCTGTTTGCGTAGTGCTCGAGGCGCTTCAACCAGGGAGAGAGTCTTTGTACGGTCTCGGGACCATTCACATCGTGGCCTGCAGCAAGAGCGTGGTATGCGCCGTCCAATGCTTCCAGAAATAGCCGATAGCCCATCCCATCCGCTACGAAATGATGTATCAACACCAGCAGATAGTAATCGCCGCTTTCCGAAGTACGGAAGGCCACGACGTGAACAAGAGGCGTGTGGCCATCAAACCGAAACATGTGTTGACGTCTTGCCGAGACGCTCTCGATTGTCTTGCGCTGGTCTGGGCCGGTCATCGGGACGAGATCGATCTCCTCCAAGATGCGCTCGGCCGGACAAGACCCAATCCCCAGCCGTAGTCCGTCTTGGGTTCGGGCAACGCGGAGCCTGAGGCCTTCGTGCCTCTCGATGACATGGGCGAGAGCGCGGTCCAGGGTCTGGATGTTCAGGATGCCGCCGCGCAAGAAGAACAGATCGCCGATGTTAAAATGCTCGTCAAAGCCGACAAGAGAATTCCAAAACGATATTACGGGGGGCACAGGCAGTAAGCCGTCCGCGGAAGCGATGTTGTGGGGTGCCGCCTCCGCTTCCCCGGCCGCCAACTCCCTGATGGTCGGTGTTCGATAAAGTTGGTTGACGGTGAGATTCAGCCCGGCTTTGCGCGCCAGCGTGACGCAACGTACGCTCAGAAGCGAATCGCCGCCGATATCAAAGAAACTGCTGTCGATTCCCACGCCCTTGACGCCTAATAGATCCTCCCAGATCCGAGCAATAACTCGCTCGTTCCTGGTGCGGGGCTCAGCAGATGGACTAGTTTTTATCTCGCGATAAGGAACGGAGGATAGGCGAGCACGGTCTATCTTTCCGCTTGTCGTCAGGGGAACACCGTCAACCAACCTGAAGGCTGTGGGAACCATGGGAGATGGCAATCTGTTGCGCAGGTGGGCGAGAATCTCTCCAGAGCTTAGATTCTCGCGTGCGGGCACCACGCTCGCAGTCAAGCGGCGATCATCATCGATGCCTTCTGCGAAGACCGCGGCCTTTGCGATTGCCGGATGAGACTCAAGGGCAAATTCGACCTCCTCCGGCTCGATGCGAAAGCCCCTCACCTTGATCTGGTTGTCCGTTCGGCCGCAAATCTCGAGAAGGCCGCTGGTTGAGATGCGTGCGATGTCCCCACTTCGATAAAGCACGTTATATTGTCCGCCATCATACGGATTCGGTACGAAACAGCGGTCAGTCCGATCTTGATCCTGCCAATACCCAGCGCTCAGACAGCGGCCCGCGATGCACAGTTCGCCGGGGGCCCCAACAGGCACTCTCTTCAATCGTGAATCGAGCACGTAGAGTTTGACGTTGTCGATTGGCCGCCCCACCGGCACAAGCGTCGAGTTGTCATCGGCATCCGACGTTTCGTGCACGGCTGCATTGGACGCACATTCCGTCGCACCATAGAAGTTCCACAACGGCACGCCCGGAAAAGACGCACGCCAACCGGCGGGCAACGAGGAAGGCATCGGTTCGGCGCTGCTTGTGACCAATCTCAAGGCGGTCCTTTGCGGTTGCCGTTTCTGGGACCCAATGAGACCGGACAGGACTGGCGGAGAGGCAAAAAAGCGTGTCACGCGATGTTTTGCCAAACTGCACAACAACAGATCCGGATCTAGCACCTGCCCTTGGGTGAGGATCAGCGTGGGCACACCTCTCAGAAGCCCGCCAAAATACTCCCAAGCGGACGCAACAAGGGAAGCGGACTTCTGGACAACCATGACGTCGGTGCCATCGAAGGGAAAGCACCGCCACATCCAGTTCAGCCGGTTGAGAAATGCCGCTTCCGGTATAAGAACCCCCTTTGCCCGGCCTGTTGAGGAGGACGTGTATATGAGGTTCGCAATTCGGTGATCTGACGGTGTGGCGCTGGGCGCGAAATCATCCCTCGAGACACTGCACGATTCTAAGGTCAGCAGACAAATCGAAGGCATCTCAAAGTCTGGCTCCGTGACATTCGCGTGAACCAAGAGCTTTGCCTGACTATCTCGCAGGATATGTTGGATCCGATCACGCGGATAATCCGGCGCTATCGGCACAACAACAGCATCCAAGCCCCGCGCCGCAAGCATGACAGCGGCAACGTCCGGCGACCTGTCAACAAGCATGGCGACCAGATCGCCAGCCCCCACCTTCATCTCCCGCAGTAACGAGCGGATAGCTGCTACGCGCTCACGCAGCTGACCAAACGTGACCTCCCCGAACTCGCCAAAATATGCTACTTTGCCGCAATTAGAGACGCTGATCTGCTCGAAGGTTTCAACAAGCGGACATTCGGATTCATATCGCTGGATCGACCCATCCAGCGAATCCAGTATAGTGAGGTCTGAGGCGCTAAGGCAGCTCAGTTCCTCAATGGGCCCAAGCGCTTTATCAACGCAGGCGGCAATCAGACACCGCAGATTGTTGGCCATGCGGACAGCCAGATCACTCGAGATTATGTCTTCCGCATACGCGAGCTGGAGCGCAATCTCGTCGCCGTGATCTTGCGCGTACAGTGTTAAGTCGAATTTGACATATCCGGTGTCATACTCGCGGAATGTCAAAGCCAACTCGTCCCGACCAACGGGTTCGGCGGCTTCGGAGTACATGTTGAACATGACCTGGAAGATCGGTGATCGACCCGGTTCGCGACATAACCTTGTATCCCTGACCATCCATCCGAATGGATAGGCCGAATTTGCGATGGCATCGCTGACCAGGTCCTGGATGCGCCTGACATGAGCAGCAAAGGACTGACCCGCATCGATCGCGGCACGGATCGGTAGCATATTCAGGAAAAAGCCAATGATGTCGACGCTGCCAGGTTGATCCCGTACAGCGTGCGGCATGCCGACGACAATATCGTCCTGACCGCTATACATTCGTAGCAGCAGCTGGAAGCACGCCAGCAGTGTTGTCGAGGTGGTGCAGCCATTTCGGCGCGCGAATTCTCTTACGCGACTGGAGAGATCGCTGCCAAGCAGCACTGGATGCGAGCCGCCGCGGTATGAATTTGTTTGCGGGCGCGCCTTTCCAAGTGAAAGTACCGGCGGATCATCACCAATCTGACGACGCCAATAGTGACGTTGGTTCTCCAGCGCCTCTGGAGAAACGTGTTGTTTTTCCCACGCCGCGTAGCCCGAGAGTGACGCACGGTTCTCTGGCCAAGGCGCCACGGGATCTAAATATCTCTGCCGAAGATCTCTGAGCAGAACAGAAATCGACCAGGCATCGAGGATGATTTCGTGAGCGGTGATCAATATGAGATGATTGTCAGGACCAAGCCGGACCATGCGCGCGCGAAACAAGTGGCCCTGTCCGAGATCGAAATTGTCTTTCAGCTCCGTTCGCCGAAACTGGGCGATGAGCTCCTCAGCCTCGGAGGAGGTGAGATGAGATGCATCGATCAATTCAAAATTGGTGCATGGCGGAGCATCAAAGCATTGAACCGGACCGTCTTTGTCGATAAAGCGCGCCGAAAGTGCCTGGTGGGAATGAATGACCTCGGTCCAGGCGCGATTGAACCGAGCTAAATTGATGTTTCCCTTAATGCGCAGCCCGCCTTGAATGATGTAGTTCCTGGCAGATGGATCGCGCTGCGCCAAAAACCAAAGGTGCTCCTGGAGGTGCGTCAGAGGTGATCGGTTTAGCTTTCGGCATGTCAACGCTGTGCATGGATTGAGCTCAGTGCGACCCTCGATCGAAGCGGCAAGAGATCGAATTGTGCCATTCAGGACCAGTCTGAAGTCCGCTCTCACTCCTAGCAAGGTCTGCAACTGTCCCAATATAAGCATTGCGCGGAGCGAGTCGCCGCCAAGGCTTATGAATTGGTCATTCACACCTATGTTCTCGATACGCAAAATGCCGGACCAGATTTGACGTAGCCGGACTTCGAGGTCTGATTGCGGCTCCATGAAGGGCGTTGACAATAACGGCCGAACACTCCCCGGGTCAGGCAATGCTGCAAAGTCGACCTTTCCGTTCCTGGTCAGTGGAATACCACTGACGTGGATGATTCTTTCCGGAAGCATGTAGCTGGGGAGTGCCTCAGCAAGAAAATTCTGAAGGTCGCTTTCCGCCAGTTCAGCTGGAGCCGACACATACGCAACCAACCGCCGCGATTCGGTTTGCGCCTCCGACCCAGCTATATCTCGCGCCGTAAGCTTTACACCTGCGCAGACAGAGGCGACTGCGACGGCGCCATGAACCAAGGGATGAGCGGACAAACGAGCTTCGATTTCTCCCAGCTCGATTCTGTGCCCGCGAATTTTGACCTGACGATCCCGTCGACCGAGACATTCCAGAAGCCCGTCGGAACGAACGCGCCCAAGATCACCTGTCCGGTATAGGCGCCGTAAGGACAGGTCGTTTGAGAACGGGTTTGGCCCAAACGCATCCTTGGTGCGGACATGGTCATTGACGTAACCGGCAGCGACACCGACGCCGCTAACACAGATTTCGCCGACTTCTCCTACATTGCAGAGCCGTGGTCCGTCCGCTACATAAACCTCAACGTTTTGAATTGGCCTGCCGATCGGCACATAAGGCTCAGCCGGCGCAGGCGGCACAGAAACCAGATGATGCGTCACGCCGTCGGCGCACTCGGTCGGTCCGTAGTGATTGAGAATGGAAACGCGGGGATACAAGGCAAGCCACGCACGCGCCAATCCGGGCGTTAGAGGTTCTCCGACCGTAGAAATAATCCGCAAGCCGTCCATGGCTCGCTCTGCCGCGGCAAGCGATTGCAGATATTCAACAAACACTGCCAGTATCGACGGAACGAATTGGACGACCGTAGCGCCGCATCGTTGAATTGCTTGAAGGAGCGATGAGGGCGATCTCAGTGTCGCATCATCGAAGATTGATGTAGAGGCTCCGACGCAAAGCCCAGAAAGAAGCTGCCAAAGCGAGATGTCAAAGCAGTGCGATGCCGTTTGCGCGACGCAATCCGTCCGAGTGAGACTTAGGGCATCGATCTTTGCCGCCAAATGATTGTTTAGGCCGTCGCGCTCGATCATTGCACCCTTAGGCTGGCCCGTCGAACCAGACGTAAACAGAATATAGGCATGTCCATCCACGTTCGGGGATGGCACAACAGACGAGGTCTGCACCCGGCGCAGTGCCGCCTCTATAGCTACGAATTGAGGAGCTGCTTTGCTGCTCTTCTGGAATAGGCTGAGATCCGGCCGGTCTCGGCCCATCAACAAAGCGCAGCGGCTCTGCTCGATCATGAATGATGTACGGGAAGCCGGCAGCGATGGATCGAGAGGTAGGTACGTTGATCCAGCTTTCAAAATTGCGATGACCGCCGTCGCCCAGCCGAGGTCCCGCCCTCCCCAATAGCCAACAACCGCGCCGCGAGCACCCTGCTCTCGTAAGGTCCTTGCAAGGGCATCTGATCTTGATCGTAGCGCCTCATATGTGAGTTCGTCTGCGCCGTGCCTCAGCGCAACTCTCTCCGGATCCGAACCTGCAAGCCGATTGATCGCCGTGACCGCGTCGACCAGTTGACGTTCCATAGACTGCTTCTTGCCTGATTGATTTTCCGTAGGCACGTGCCCCACCATTCGTCGCCTTCTTCGGCGCCCAAATCGGAACGCCGGAGCTCGTCATCGAGGTGTGCATGCGCAGCCACCCTGATTCCGCACATCGTAAGGTTTTGTCCGTATGATCTTCTCGATGTTCGCTTCTGGCTCGATGATCGGCAGAGGAACAGGAGGACGCTAGGACCCCGCGTCCACTTTGGCACCTACCTCCTCTTGTAGTGGACCTGCCATCGTCTGCATGGCACCCGCAATCAACGCGTCCACAGGCACGTTACGGCTTGTGATTAGCGTAGTTGTCCGATTTCCCCGCACTTGAGCCGGCACCACCAACCCACCGAGAGCGCGTTGGCCACCCCGGCGATACAGCTTGTACGGACGAAAGGCTTCTTACGTAACCACCGCAAGACCGATGGTGTTCAAGCCGGTGATCGCCGCAACAAGGACCCCGGCGGCGCCTTAACATTACAACGAGTTATCGAAGCTCGCAGCAGCAGTCCCAAGCACGGCCTTGACGTCATCCAAGTGCTGGCACCGGCAAAGCGCCCGTTCACCTCGTCACCTAAATCCGAATAGCTCCGGAAGATTGATATGTGACTATGGATAACGCGAGCTGGAAACTGAGGTGTCGTATCATCGCGTAGCGTCCCGGGGGCGAGCACAAACCGCTGTGGATAGGTGCCGAGGGCATATTTCCCGGGCGGCGCGCGGTTGAACGGCTGGCCGTCCGCAGGGACGTATGGCTCACGGAGACTTCGATCGACAGAGACGCAGCCTGCCCACGGGCGGCCTCTTGCGTGAGGATTAATCCATCGCAATGCGCTCGCCAGACTTGCTTGATGAGCTACTCGACCACTTTCCACGGCCTTTGCGGTCTCGGGCGCGGCATATTCCTTTTCGCTTAAGATCATCTGGTGAAATGCGAGCGTCGCGTCCCTGCTACCGATTGGCAGACTTTACAAATCAAACGGTCCGATTTTAGCGCTCTCCGCTCAGTTATTCGGGCCGGTCAATTCAACGATGCTGGACTGCATGAGCAGCATCATACACGCAACAAATCTCAGCCTGCTGACGCGGCGAACGGCGAGCACTAGTTCGGCTTGTGCGGTCTGCTCACCGTATTTCCAGGCGCCATTTGTGCCCCCCAGGCAGTCCGCCGGTACTAGATGTGATTGCGACCTTAGTGGGCTGGGGGAGACTTGAGATGTTTGACGTTAGGCTGAGATTTTTTGTCCGCCAGCCAACGCGCAACCTGATGGCAGGTTTGGAGGGGCAGTGCCAGCGCTCGCATGAAAGGTGGCCATGTCACGAGGCCTAAATGCCGCAGCGGGATCTCTCGTGGGCGATCGTGACCGCGGCAAGGCCCAACATCACGTCGCGGTTGATGCCGAAATGGAGGCGATAGAGCCACCATATTGCGCAGCACCGGTCGAGATCGGAGAGTGCCCGAGCGCGCTTTATTGCTGCTGCGACCCGCGCTATTGGCTTCATGAATCGTCTCATCTGGAAACCTGAACGTCTCGGGACCAGTGCTCTAAATTTGGTGAGTTTTTGATCGGTGACGGTCGGCTGTCGCGCGCATGCGTCAGCAAAGGATTGGGAGCTGAGGTTCATGTTTTCCATTGCATTGCGCGTCTCGAAGCTTGATGGGAACACGCATATGTGCATCGGACCCTCTCCGTAACCTTACGATGCAAGTACTGCTTCCCCAAACACCCAGATCTGGTAGTGACAATTGACAGCACTCTTATGCGGTAGTTACCGGTGACGCGCGTTAGTTCGCAGACCCGATGCTGTCGCATCGAACCGATCGGAGTCGATGGCGTTGGCTGCACCTCGGAAAACGGGGCAGCGGGTCGTGTCCCCAGTGATGGTGTAGCTCGGTAGAGCGAAGCCGTCCGCACGCGCGCCCTCAGATAGCGCCGTAGCGGGCGGACGGCTTTGCGGTGGTCACCGGCAGTTCGCCGGTAGGGTCGGGTTGCTGACACCAACCTGATTCGAGGAACCACCGATGACCGACGAGATGATGAACCTTCGCGCGCTCGTGGAGAAGGCCCCAGACGCCGATCTGCTTCGCGAGATGATTGGCTTTGCCGCCCAGCGATTGATGGAGCTGGAGGTCGCCGGGCTGACCGGAGCGGCCTACGGCGAGAAGAATGCCGAGCGCCTTGCCCAGCGTAACGGCTACCGTGACCGGACCTGGGAGACGCGCGCCGGCGCGGTCGAACTGCGCATTCCCAAGCTGCGCAAAGGAAGCTACTTCCCGGGCTTCCTGGAGCCGCGTCGGATGGCCGAAAAGGCGCTCACCGCGGTGGTGCAGGAAGCCTATGTGCAGGGCGTCTCGACCCGATCCGTCGATGATCTGGTCCAGGCCATGGGCATGACTGGCATCTACAAGAGCCAGGTGAGCCGACTGTGTGCCGAGATCGACGACAAGGTGAAGGCCTTCCTCGCCCGCCCGATCGACTGGCTGTATCTGTGGATCGACGCCACCTACGTGAAGGTGCGCCAGAATGGCCGGATCGTCTCGGTCGCGGTGATCATCGCGGTCGGCGTCAATAGCGACGGCCGGCGTGAAGTTCTCGGCATGGACATCGGTCCCTCGGAGGCCGAGACGTTCTGGACCGCGTTCTTGCGCAAGCTCGCTCGGCGCGGGCTTCGTGGCGTCAAGCTCGTGATCTCCGATGCGCATGAGGGCATCAAGGCCGCCGTCAGCAAGGTGCTCAACACCGCCTGGCAGCGCTGCCGCGTCCACTTCATGCGCAACGTCCTGGCCCATGCCGGCAAGAGCGGAAGACGCGTCGTCTCCGCCTTCATCGCCACCGCCTTTGCCCAGGACGATGCCGAAGCGGCCAGGGCTCAGTGGCGCAAGGTCGCCGACCAGCTCCGTCCCAAACTGCCAAAGCTCGCCGCCTTCATGGATGAGGCCGAGCCAGACGTGCTCGCCTATATGAGCTTCCCGCCTCAGCACCGTGCCAAGCTGCATTCGACCAATCCGATCGAACGCCTCAACGGCGAGATCAAGCGGCGGACCGAGGTGGTTGGCATCTTCCCAAATGAAGACGCCATCGTTCGCCTGGTCGGCGCGATCCTGCTCGAGCGGAACGACGAGTGGGCGGTTCAGCGGGCCCGCTACATGACGCTGGAAACCATCGCGCCGTTGAGCGATGATCCCATCGTCCGCTTGCCCGCCGTGGCAGGCTGATGCCTTCCGACCCGCCGGAAAATCGGCGGTGACCTGCCGTCAGCTACACCACGCCATGGGACACGATCGGGCAGCGCGGGCCCAGAGCCATGTGATATCGCCTCGACTCATGATCCTGAGCTTTATTCGCGCCTGATGAACCCGCTCCTCGCGACTGGCCGTTAATTGGAGACGGTGATCCACTGCGACTTCCTGCCGCTGTGCACGTGATATAGCCAGGGTAGTCGATCGTTAATAAGCCGAACTGGGCTGAACTGGACAGTTGAGCGTTGGCCAGAGTGAGAGCAGGAAGAGGGACAAAAGG
>NZ_LBKA01000150.1:0-11571 GCF_028128955.1 Bradyrhizobium sp. CCBAU 11386 | reverse complement strand
GGACATCGCCGGGCAGGAATATTAAGAAGCGGTACCCACAAGCGATCGTATTCAGCCACGCGCAAGGACAATATCGAATTCCAGCATGCGATGGTGACCGTTCCCCTGCCAAAGAGGTTTGGCGATCAGCAGATCGGGCTCGGGCACAGACATCAATAACCGATCGGACGCGTTCAGCGGTTCGCCCGGAAAATACATCTGCGTAACCAGCCGTTCGAATTGACCTTCGACCTCGAAATGAATGTGGGGAGCTCGCATCCAGTCGGGCCCCACCGGATATGGTCCGGGCTTCACTGTCTTGATCCGGTACGCGCCATCGCTGCCGGATCGAATGGTGGCAAAACCTTCGAAGTTTGGATCCAGCGGCGCGGGGTTGGAATCATTTGGATGCACGTACCGGCCAAACGTGTTGGCCTGCCAGATCGTCAGCTTCGCCCCACGAACTGGCTCGCGGCGGAGATCGAGCACGCGGCCGCTCACCTCGACAATCTCGCCCTTCGCGCGCCCCTCGACGCCTTCGACGATCGTCAGGTCGCCTTGCGTCGCAGGTCTTGACGACACTGGGAAAAACGGCCCGAGAATCTGATGGGGCGTTCGCATCTCAGTTCTCCGCCCTGAATCCGGATGCCTCCACGATCGGCCCCCACCGGTCAAATTCGGCTTTGACCAGCCGGGCGAATCCTTGCGGCGAATCTCCGGTTGGATCGAGGGACAATTTCGCCATGCCGACTTTGACATCGTCAGTCCTGAGCGCGGCGCGGATCGCGCTGTTGAGGGAATCGACGGCTTCCGCAGGCATTTTTGCCGGAGCGAAGATGCCGAACCAATCGTCATCCTCCATGTCGGGATATCCGAGTTCCCTGACCGTCGGCACGTCAGGAAGGGACGGACTTCGCTGCGTCCCGGTGGTCATGAGCGCCCGAAGCTCTCCAGACCGGACATAGGGAAGCGTGGTACCCAACGGGAATATCGTCGCCGCAATCCGGCCTGCCAGCAAGTCCTGGACCGCAGCCAGACCTTGATAGGGTACGTGAACAAACTCGAATCCCGCGGCGCGCGCCAATGCGGCACCGATGAAATGATGCAGCGAACCAGCCCCGATCGTGCCGTATGTTGCCTGCTTCGGGTTGGCGCGGCCCCACGCGATGAAATCGGCCAGCGTCTTCACCTGGGCGGGCACCATCGGCCCCACCGCGAGCGTAAACGGGAAGCTGCAAACGGGCGTGACGGGCGTGAAATCCTGCAACGGATCGAAATTGAGCTTTTTGTAGACATGCGGAACGATGGCCATCGAGGAGGACCCTGTCAGCAGCAGGGTCGATCCATCAGCGGCGCTGGATTTCACGGCCTCGAGCGCGATGCGTTCGCTCGCGCCGGGCCGATTTTCGACAATGAACGGGGAGGCATAGTCCTTCATCGCGGTGGCGAGCAGCCTTGCCACGACATCGAGCGCACCGCCCGGTCCGAAACCCACGATGATCCTCGCGCCCCTGGCGCCGGCTTGC
This sequence comes from Bradyrhizobium sp. CCBAU 11386, assembly GCF_028128955.1. Classification (NCBI taxonomy): domain Bacteria; kingdom Pseudomonadati; phylum Pseudomonadota; class Alphaproteobacteria; order Hyphomicrobiales; family Nitrobacteraceae; genus Bradyrhizobium; species Bradyrhizobium sp. CCBAU 11386. The sequence goes on along the minus strand of NZ_LBKA01000150.1, from coordinate 10,066 downwards.
GATCGCGCAGTTTGCCAGGCGCCCGGCACTATCGATGCCAGGCCAGTTGCACACAGGCCCAATGAGAAGTGTCGCTTGGTGATCATCCTGGTACCCTGCTCTGTGCTTGAGGACTTCCAACTCGCTCGATGGAACTACGGCAGATTGTGCGGTAAACATGACCTCCCGTCTTGAACGAACCGTGCAATTTCCCTGAAATTGAATGAAACTAAGGCATGCGGCGCTCATCAATGGGTAGGTCCGGCAGCGGCAAAAAGAAGACGCGGCGCTTATGACGTTTCAGTTCGGTGACTATACGCTGGATCTTGCACAAGGATGTCTGCGGTCCGCCGATCGCGACGTCGATTTGCGTCCCAAGAGCTTCGAGGTGCTGCGCTGCCTGGTCGAGAACGCCGGGCGGCTGGTGACCAAGGACGAGCTGATCGAGGCGGTCTGGCCGAACGTCATCGTGACCGACGAGTCGCTGGCGCGCTGCATCAGCGAAGTGCGTCAGGCCATCGCCGATACTGACCAGAAGATCATCAAAACCGTACCGCGCCGGGGATACCGCTTTTCGATTGCCGTCTCGCAGCATCCGGCGAATGCTGCCACGGCGGCGGACGCGGCGACGCCTCTCGCCACCGGTACCAGGGCCGGTGTCGAGCAGCGGAGAGCCGATCCGCCCTCCATCGCCGTATTGCCGTTCTCAAACCTGAGTGGTGACCAGCAGCAGGAATATTTCAGCGACGGTATTACCGAGGACATCATAACCGAGCTGTCGAGGTTCTCCGAACTCGCCGTGATCGCGCGCAACTCGACGTTCCAGTTCAAGGGCAAGGCGCTCGATGTTCGCGATGTCGGCCGCCAACTGAGCGTCCGCTATGTGCTGGAAGGCAGTGTCCGGCGCGCCGGCGATCGCATCCGCATCAGCGCGCAGCTGATCGACGCGGTTTCCGGGGCCCATCGCTGGGCCGAACGCTATGACCGCGAGGTGAGCGACGTCTTCGCCGTCCAGGATGAGGTCACCCGCGCGATCGTCACTGTGATTGCCGGTTATCTGAACATGGCCGAGGCTGAGCGTACCTTGCTTAAACCGCCGGCGGCCTGGGAAGCCTATGACTATTACCTGCGCGGTGCGCAAACCTACTGGTCGGGACACACCGAAAGCGCTGTCGCCTCGACCTACGAGGCGCGGCGTCTGCTTGAAAGTCGCTGTCGATAGACCCGAATTATGCGCGCGCCTATGCCATGCTCGCGCGGTCGCACGTCGCCACCTACCTCGAACCGCGCGATGGTGATTATCTGCTGCAGGCCGGCCTCGATCGCGCCCACGAGTTCGCCCGAAAAGCCGTCCAGCTTGATGGCAATCTGCCCGAGGCACACGCCCAGCTTGCCTGGGTGCTGCTGTTTCAAAGGCAGTACGAAGCGGCGATTGCGGAATATCAGCTGGCGTCGTCGCTCAATCCCAATTTTTTCGATTCCGGCCACGGTCTCTGCCTGGTGTTTGCGGGACAGCCGGCACGCGCGATCGAAATTCTCCAGGCTAATCTGCGGCTTGAACCGTTCCAGAACGCAAGCAGGCTGGGCTATGCCGGCCTCGCGCTTTATATGCTCAAGCGCTATCCGGAATCGGTGCCGCCGCTCCGGGAATGCGCGTGGCGCATGCCCAATTTTCGTATCGGCCATCTCTGGCTGGCCGCTGCCTATGCCCAGACCGGACAGCTTGCTGAGGCCCGCACCGAGGCCGATGAAGTGCGGCGCATCGAGCCCGGATTTACAATCGACCGATGGAAGCGCACCGCCGCCTACAAGAACCCGGAGGACGCCGAGCACCTGTTCGACGGGCTGAGGAAGGCTGGACTGCCGCAAAACTGAGCCTGACGGCCCATGGCATGTGCCACGGAAGAGGCGCGGCGGCCGAGGATTTGGCATGCGAGGCGCGACGGCAACTGGTTGCGCTGCGTCGGCCTTCGAACGAATTTCCACACCGGTGCTTCTCTGAGACGCCAATAATACCGAGGCGAAGCATCGCACGTGGCGGGGCTCGAGCCGCGAGACGCCGGTAGCACCTTGAGACGCCGCGTTCATTCCATCTACCGCTCAGAAGGAATGGAGTCCGCTAAGGGTCAAAGTGAGAAGTCCCGGCATTGAACCGGCAGGTCGGCTTTACCCCCAGCTCCGGACATGGCCTTGTACCTCGCAAACTGACGCTTTGTGCCATTTCCGGACCTCAACGCGTTCACGCGCGAGGTCTGTTTGTGCCCGTGAGCGGACCTGACGAGCTCGGGCTCACACCGTTTTCCAGTTCACGCCCTCGCGCTCAGTCTCCCAACGGCCGCGCCGCCTGCTTCGGCTTCGAATTACCGTGACCGAACTACGCTGACAGTGCACTCAGTTGGCGCTTCGCGCCGTGACAGGGTCCGCAAGCAGGCCTGCGAATTGGCCATACGACGTGCTGCCTTTTCTTGACTGATCCGGGGCGAGGAGGTGTCCATGCCCACGAGTAACGTCGACCGTCCGCTGCAGCCGGGCGACCAGGCCCCGAATATTGTCCTCGATGCGATCTCGCGCGACGGCAAGATCGCGCTCGATGATTTTCGAGGCCGTAACCCGTTATTGATCGGTTTGTTTCGAGGCCTTCACTGTCCGTTCTGCCGGCGCCATATCGCGGCGATGACGCAACTCAACTCGGCCCTGCATGAGAAAGGCGTCGAATGCCTGGCGGTGGTCAATACGCCGGTCGAACGGGCGCGGCTCTATTTCCGGTACCACCCGGCACCCGATCTTCTTGCGGCGTCCGACCCGGAGCGGGCCTCGCACCGTGCTTTCGGCTTGCGCGAGGTCGGGATGGACACGATCATGGCGATACGGATCCATCTCCCGGGCGAGTTGCCTGAGCCTGTGGGCGTGATGGCATACAGCGAGTTTCTCAACAAGAAGGAAGGATATGAGATTACGGAATCCGATCACCAGATGATGGCTTCCGACCAGGGGCAGCTTGTCGGTCAGTTCCTAATCGACCGGGAGGGCATCGTACGCTGGAGCTTCACTGAAGTTCTGAAGGGGGGCTTCAATACGTTCAGGGCACCGAATCCCGAGGAATTGATGTCGGTAGCTTCCCAAGTCGCACATTAATAGGCTGCTCAAAACTTGCTCGACGACCACCGTCCTGTGGTGATTCTGTGGGTTTGAGCCATCATCAAGGTACTCAAGCGCGGCGGGTAAGGTCGCCCGCTTCGTAGCGATTTCCATTCAACGGCCCCGCGGAGTGATCCGGCGCTGCCGTGACCAAGCCTCAGCGCATATGCGGGACCATGTCCGCTCCTTGCCGCGATCGCGTCGTTCCGACAGGCGCCCCATACGGCAAGTTTCCACCCTTTGCGCACGCATTCGGGACGGCCACCCAATGACCGGTTCGGGTCAAAAGCGTTGATCAAGAGCGAGGTGAGCAATTTCCGGTCCACGTTCAGGAGCTGACCATCTCACGGCTAACGTGCTGTTCGGCTAGGGCCATGGACAGAAGCTCGGCCCTGATGCGCGGCGCCGAGGCTCCTTGCTCAATAAAGCACCGAGGGCAGATAGAAGCCCTTAGGCTCGTTGTAGAGGCCGGTCGTCATTAGAGTCATCTGGTGCACGAGTCGGAGGCCATTTTGCAGACACCAGCGGAATAGTTCGCTATTGCGGGTCGGCACCAAAAAGCCGCCGCGGGAAAGCCCGGAGCAGATCCGATCAGGGCCTTCAGACCTTCGTTGCTCTCGGCGACGGCATGGGCGAAGAATCCGACATCTGTCGCGTAGGCGGTGATCTGGCCGAGATGCTCAACGACCCGCGCCGTCCCCGCTTTAATCGCATCATCGAGTTCGCCGCCACGATCGTGACCGTGAACCCGCTGGCATAACAAGTTGCAGGCCGCGAGATCGGCAGCACGGGCCGGACGCACGTCGTACCCCGGCAATCTGACGCCCAGCGGCGCGCCGTTCATTTTCGAGATCGTCTCCCGGGTGTCAAAGCCGAGCTTGGCGTACAAACACAAAGAACGATTGTGAAATGTGGATTGCAGCAGCCTCACCCCGGCCGCACGCCGATCGCTCGCGCGGTCGAGCGCAGCCTGCATCAATCGGCGCCCGATCGTCGCGTTCTGTGAGGTCGGATCAACTGTGATCGGCCCGAGTCCGGCAATCGAGCCGCGTTCGTCGAGAAAGTTGCTGCCGACAACATTTCCGTCCTTTTCGGCGACCACCGAGTAGAACCCCGGGTTGGACAGCAGCATCATCAACACCTGCGTGGCCACCTCCGCCGACGGAAAATCCCACGGGAAGTTGTGCTCGTCGTCAATCGCCCTGAACGCCTCGAAGCAGATTTTGCCGCAAACGGTGGCATCCGACGGCGCGCCGGGTCGCAGCACTATGCTCATTCGTCCCTCCCCTGCGAATTGCTCTGACGCCTTATTCGAAGACAACAGTTCCGGGGATTTCAAGCTGCAGCTTATTGCTCTCAGCAAAAATAATCCAGAGCTTCGCTGCTATCCTGCCGATTGTGGTCTGCTCGCCGATGTCCGTTAATGGAATGGTCCGGCCGTGCCCCGGCCCTGCCAGTACGAGAAGCTGGCAAGGGGCGCTCAAAGACAAGGAGCACGCCATGTCTCAGAAACTCAACGCAGCGATCGCCGTGATCGGCATTGATATCGGCAAGAACTCGTTCCACCTCGTGGGTCATGATCACCGCGGTGCCATCGTGCTGCGGCAGAAGTGGTCACGCGGCCAGGTGGAAACGCGGTTCGCCAACCTGCCGCCGTGCTTGATCGGTATGGAGGCCTGCGTCGGGGCGCATCATCTCAGTCGCAAGCTCCAAATGCTTGGCCACGACGCCCGCCTGATGCCCGCGAAATACGTGCGCCCCTATTCGAAGGGACAGAAGAATGACTTCCGAGATGCGGAAGCCATCGCCGAGGCTGTCCAGCGCCCGACCATGAAGTTCGTCGCGACCAAGACCGCCGATCAGCTCGACCTTCAGGCGCTGCACCGCGTCCGCGATCGATTGGTCGGTCAGCGTACCGGCGTCATCAATCAGATCCGCGCGTTCCTGCTGGAGCGCGGCATCGCCGTGCGGCAAGGGCTGCGTTCCCTGCGGTCCGAGTTGCCGGGTATCTTGGCAACACGCACCGATGTGCTCTCGCCTCGCATGTTGCGCATCGTCGAAGACCTGACGGCGGACTGGCGCCACCTGGACGCGCGCATTGAGGGCTCTCCAGCGAGATCGAAGCGTGGGCTCGTCAAGACAAAGGTTGCGAGCGACTGATGACGGTGCCTGGCATTGGCCCGATCATCTCGAGCGCAATGGTGGCCCGCGATCGGCACTGGAGACGAGCTCTCGAAAGGCCGCGACTTCGGCGCCTGGCTTGGACTGGTGCCGAAGCAGATCTCGACCGGCGACCGCACGATCCTCGGCAAGATATCAAGGCGCGGCAATCGCTACCTGCGCGCGCTGTTTGTGCAAGCCGCGTGGATCGTGCTGGTCAAGGTCAAGTGTTGGGAGCGCTATGGCCTCAAGTCTTGGATCGAGGCCGCCAAGAAACGATTGCACCACAACGTGCTGGCGATTGCGCTCGCCAACAAGCTCGCCCGGATCGCGTGGGCGGTTCTCAACAAGGGACGGGGCTTCGAATGCGTTAAGACGGCGGAGATGGCGTCCCGACCTGCCTGATCTTTGCGCCGTGCTCGGGGCCGTCAAGGCGCAGCCTGGCAGCGGTAGCGCAAGACGCCAGGACAGCACGACGGCCGGCCTTGACGGCCCTTACGCGCGGCGCATCTGCGCGCCCAGGCCGGGACGAAGGAACGACCGCCAGGCACGAACAAAGGAACAGCGCGAAGTGAGGTGCGATCGATGACGTAACCAACATCCCTTACCCGCCGAGGTCTGCGAGAGGATGAGACGACGATGGAGGATCGGTCTTCCCGGCGCATGCGAACACTGGTGACCCAAATGGCCCGGTCGAGGCCTGTCCGCTAATCAGCTCGCATGCGCGCTGATATCCATGATGGCCCCGGAGCACCGCACGCTCCAAGCAGAGGCCGGATACATTGATGCAAGACCGCATCTGCCAGGTTGACGAAACCTCTTGCAACGCGCGGCCGGACCATACATTGGGTCAAACTCGGAAGTCGGCGCGTCCATGGTAGATGGTCTGCTCCGCCACTGTGAGCGGACATCACCGGATCCGCGGTTCGGGTCCGCGAAGGACCAACACCGGAAATGTCGAGGATGCGCGAAGCAAATTGAAACTTTTCAGGTCTTTAGGAGCCGGCGGCGGGTCATTGCCCCGGTCGGGGCCGGGGAACGCGAAGGTGCTCCGCCACTGAAACTCGGGCGGAGCCGCTTCGAACGCGAACGATGGTTAGCGGGACTTGTGTCCCATGGTTGACCCCGTGGTCTGGTCGGTTTCCGGCCGGCCCGGAGGATGGGCAGAAGCACCCGATTTGTCTTGATTGCCCACGTATCCGGACTCCCCTGAATTGCGGGTCTTGATTCCTTTGTCTGCTTCGCGCTGCATCTGCTCGCCGGCCTGCTCGTCCGCCTTAAGTCCCTTGTCCGAATCCTGGTGCATCTGTTCGCTGGTTTGCGGGCTAGGTGCGGCCTGCTGCGGTCCGGGCTGTTGTTGCGCGGTTGCGGAAAAAGCGATTCCGCTTCCGGCAACAACCATGATTGCGAAAATCTGGGTTCGCATAGGTTTCTCCCTCAAGAGGGTTGCTGCCTTGATGCGGTAACGCGCCTGCTTCCGGACGTTTCCTGGCCGTGGCCTTTTTCTATGAGGCCTCGCGTACGGATACACGTGCGCAAGACAAGAGCCGTCGAACGCGGCGCGAGGCCACATTGGTTCACCCGATGACACCTGGTCAGACAAGTCTCAGCGGTGTTCTTTTGCGAGCCGCGGATAACTCGCGGCTCGCAATGCAGGTCGGGCCGACGCTTGATTGCTTGCCCGATCGCTCCCGCAGCCTAAGCTACATACTCGACCCAGGACGAATCTACGATCACGTAGTCGGCCGGGAACCAAATGTAGGTATCGGTAAGATCGTCATAAACCCAATAGCCGTAGTAGTAGACGTCGGCGTGTGCGAGCTGCATGCTGGCAAGTGTTATCCCAGGTGTCGTCTCAGCCAGCTTTTGACGAGATTTCACTTTCTTCACTTGCATTCCGGCGGCGGTAACAGCGGTAACCTTGCCGTTGTTCACTTCGGCAAACACATCGACTTTTTTTCCAGTCGTATGGATCTTGTGCTTGCCATTCTTTTTGATGTTTTCGCCAAGCAGGTCTTTTCCATTCAGATGGCGCTTCTCCTTCGCGAACGCGATGCGAGACGCGTCGATCGTGGTAGCTGCCGCGATCATTCCAAGTACGAGACGCCGACTAATCATGAACTTGTTCCCTTTGGAAAGTGGCTCTGCGCCTACAACGTCGTCAGGATTTCCTGCAAGCGTTGCGACCAGGTCAGCTTTGTCATTTGCACTGAACCCATGATGAACGGGCTGACCACAGAAAAGTGCCAAAGATTTCCAATTAAGTGCGAGAGCCGAGGTCACCTTCAATCACCTTGGCATCGGTCACGCCGCGCAGATCCCGTTGTGCATGCGAACGAACCAGCGCCGTCAATCCTCTTTCGCTCCGTTACCGGTCGATGGCGAAACAGGTTGTCGATCTTGCGCTCGATCTCCGCGATGCAAGCAAGCGCTTCGAGCACCTCCATCGACATGGGCTAACTAAATCCATCGCCGCACGCGACGGGCATAATCCAGATAGGTCTCCCCGAATCGCGCGTGTAGATGCCTTTCCTCCCGCTCGATGGCGAGCTTTTGCACTGTGAATGCGGCGAGGATCGCGAGGAGCAAAAACCACGCAATGCCCGAGACCAGTCCAATCCCCAGTACAAGCAACGTGCCGGCGACGTAGAGCGGATTGCGCGTAATGGAGAAGGGGCCGTCCATGACGAGGTGATCCGTACCGCGATCCGGCCTCACAGTCGTTCCCGCCCGGCGCATTGCGCGGATGGCTGAAATGTTTAGGGCGACGCATGCCACTATCATCAGCCAGCCGAGCACAACGAGGATACTTGACAGCGGCTGCCCGAACCATGGGAGCGGATAGAATACATTCAACAAGACGCTGACGGCGATCGCCGCCAAATAGATGATCGGCGGCCAAGGCAGACTGTTCGGCCGTGTCGTCACATCGTTCATTGCATTCCTCCTCAACCTGGCGCTGTGTGATGGTGCAGAGGGTCGCTCTGATCCTCGCGCTCTGGCACAATAGCAAAGACGCTATTATCATTGTCCGGGTCACACCAGATCGATTTCGTTTTGGCGTCCCTTACCTGCCGAGGTCTGCGAGAGGATGAGACGACAATGGAGGATCGGTCTTCCCGGCGCATGCGAACACTGGTGACCCGAATGGCCCGTTCGAGGCCTGTCCGCTAATCAGCTCGCATGCGCGCTGATATCCATGATGGCCCGGAGCATACGCTCCAATCAGACGCCGGATACATTGATGCAAGACCGCATCTGCCAGGTTGACGAAACCTCTTGCAACGCGCGGCCGGACCATACATCGGGTCACGGCCTGCCTTCCCGAATGCGTTAGCACCACGGCAGGTCTGCCCCGGATAGCTGCCGACTTGATGCAGCGCCGCAAGTCGGCAGCAGCGGGCCAGTTGCCGCTCTTCCATGCTACGCGCTTAAGGTGCATTGAAGTCTGGCACTACCTGTCGCATATTTTAGTTATACCTAGAGATGGCCCGTGCAAATGCACGACGCGAGGCGAACATGACACAAACCACGGACAAGGCTGAGACCGGTAACGCCTCTTCTCCGTTCCTCAATAAGGCCGAGCAGATCGCGAAAATCTTTGCGACGGCGGCAATTCCGATCATCATCGGGGTGGGCGGCTGGATAATTCAGACAACAATTGAACATGACAAAGAGAAGGCCGCGCAAATTCAGCAGGCACAGCAGACAGCAATCGATAAAGACAAAATCTCACTTGAATATGTGAAGATCGCTAAAGAAATCCTGACATCCACGGAAAAGGATCTCCCTCAGGAATTGACAACATGGTCGTGGCAGCTGATCAACGGGGTCTCGCCAGTCAAATTTGCCAAGGACGACCTCGATCGACTGATAGCGCGCAAGGAACGAATTCCAACTCCGACAAACGCTGTAAATTTCCTCTCTCTGGCACCCGAATACGATCGGATGTTCAAGAGCGTGAGTCTTACTGGCGGAAACCAGAAAGTAGACGGCATCGTTGATAAGATTCTTGAAGGCAAAGCTCGATATTCAGACATTGAAGGAAAAACAGGCATACCGTGGTTTGTTGTTGGTGTGCTGCACTATGTAGCGACGGGTAACAATTTCGAGACGCACCTACACAATGATGATCCTCTTACCGCCCTAACGGTGCATGTCCCCGTCGGAAGACCGATCACGGGGAAGCCGCCGTTTACCTGGGAAGAAAGCGCTATGGATGCGCTCCAGCTGGAAGGGGTCACGCAGAACCAGGACTGGAGCATTAGCCGAATTCTGTTTGTACTGGAAAGGTGGAACGGATTTGGATATCGGAGAAATCAAATCAACAGTCCGTTTCTTTGGAGCTGCACGTCGTATTACACGACAGGGTATTTTGTCAGCGACGGAGCATTTGATCCCGGGTCCATCGCAAAACAGTGCGGCGGGGCGGCCTTGCTCAAACGCTTGGTCGATCGCCAGCTCATCACACTCAAGTAATTCCGCCTTGGTAGCAATCGAACAATTTTGACTATAGCTAGCCGCAAGTCTTCGACCACTTCAGCCAAGGGTCAATCGCGTCGGTTTGCCCCTGAGGGGAGGTCTTCCGGTCTGACCGGATAACCGGACACTGTCAGATCGGACATGCATGTCTCGAACAGGCCAGGTGCGGACATGCGCCATTATTCGGCGCAGTCGTTACGACCCTCCGTCAACACTATCCGATTCTCACCTCTTTCCGTAGTCCGAGGAAACGTAGTCGCGGTTCTGCACCACCGAGTGGCACGAGAAGCCGCACTTCGCGTCGTTT
>NZ_LBKA01000149.1:0-11199 GCF_028128955.1 Bradyrhizobium sp. CCBAU 11386 | reverse complement strand
AGACTCTGAAAAGAATGGAAGCAAAGATGCCAGCCGACGTCATTGTACACTTAGCGCGGATGACTGTTCAATCGCCTTCACTCCTTTTGTGACTGGCAGCGAGAAAAGTAAGGTAAAGCACGATGGCGGGCATTCTCGACGGCAAGGTAGCGCTTGTGACTGGAGGGGCATCGGGCATCGGACGCGCGGCTGCAGTTGCGATGAGCAAGGAAGGTGCGCGCGTCGCGGTCGCCGGGAAGGCACCAGAGCGCGCCGCCGCCACGGTGGCGCTGATCAACGCGGCGGGCGGACAAGCGGTCGCGCTGGGCGGCGATGTCGCGAACGAGGCCGACGTCGTGGCAATGGTGGCGCGCACGGTCGCCGTGTTCGGCCGGATCGACTGTGCCTTCAACAGTGCCGGCATCAGCAGCCGTGCAGGGGGTTCGGTCGGTCAGCGCACCCACGAGATTAGCCGCGAGAACTTCGATGGCATGCTCGCCGTTAATCTGACCGGCGTGTTCCTGTGTATGAAGCACGAGATCGCGCAGATGCTGAAGCAAGGCTTCGGCGGCGCTATCGTCAACACCGCTTCCATCGCAGGGGTTGTCGGAATGCCGACCGTGACGCATTACGTCGCGGCCAAGCACGGTGTGATAGGGCTAACCAAGACAGCCGCGTTGGAATACGCCAAGGACAAGATTCGGCTAAACTGCGTTAGTCCCGGGTTCATCGACACGCCGATGACCGAGCACTGGACCATGAAGATCCGCGATGATTTGATGGCCGCGGTACCGATGAACCGGCTCGGCCTGCCAGAGGAGATCGCAGAGGCGGTAGTGTGGATGTGCTCAGAAAAGGCATCTTACATGACCGGCGCCTCGCACATCATCGATGGTGGATTCTGCGCAGCCTAGACTGATTGAGTTGCAAAACCGCAGGCTCTAGCTGACCAGAATCAGCGATAGTTAAGCATCGACTATTAGTCGATGACGGTAACATGGATCAAGGCCCAGGTGAGCAAGGGTCGTGAGCAAGCGGTTGGCAAGCGTGCACCGCGTCGGCGCAAGGGCTTTGCACCCCATCTGGAACGGATCGAAACTGTCATCGAGCCGGAAGCGCTGGTTAAGCATGCTGGCACCAGAGGGTACCGATCGGCTGCTACGTGTCGGTGCGTCTGCGGGTGGTGCGGGCGAAGTTCCGGGTGATCGCCGCGCGCCGTCCAAAGGTATGCCTTCAAGAACGCGCATGGCGTGATCTAGGCGCCGGGCTCGGCCCGTATCATTGAGGAGGCGTTCCCGACGGAAGCGCGTCTGGCCCAGATCGCCGCCGCCAAATAAGCCCACGTCCCGCTGCTCTACGACAGGAGGCAATCTAAACCGATTCCGAGATGATGGTGCGCACCGTTTGATGGTGCGCAGGGTTCCGAAATGATCGCGCGCAGTTTAGTGCGAGGCCCCTTCGTTGGACCATTTCTCCGGCTGGAAGCAGCTGGAAGGATTGCCGACGATGAGGGTTATCTGGCGCCCTGCGCGAGATTTTGACGCTGAGCCTTGAGGTTAGGCTCTCGACGCGCGTAGTTGGCGAGCGCGTCGGCATCGGGCCGACGACGGTACGTGACACACTGAAGCGGTTTGGTCGCGCGGGGCGTCGCAATCGTGCGCGGATCTACCAAGACGCCGGGAGCTCGTCAGCGCTACGCACAGCTGCGCGAAGTTCGAGGCCGAGCCATGGCGGGCCAGCAGCGAACTCCCGTCCAAGCATCAGGCAGAAAACCCCGGGGTCTACCCGGGCGAAGTACTCCGAACTCTTCGACGTTGTCTCAAATTGTGGCGCAGCGAGCAAGCAAGCGCACTGCTGTTTGGCTCTTGGGATAACCCGGCACAAAGCAACGTGATCGTCACATCACCGGAAAGCGCGCCACTGCTGGATGAAGGAACGGCGGTGTGAAGTAGACCGGTGATCGACCGTGCTCAAGGCTGGCGCGGGACGCCACCGCCTTCGCCTGTGGCGGCCTTGACCACGCCTGATGACTGCCTGATGCCTTTGCAAGCGCTCGGTCGAGGACCGAGCGCAACATCGGCGCGCTCGAAACGCCCACCAGTTGCGTGACCGGCTTCCCCCGCTCCGTGGCTAGAGAGCAAAATAGATGAAGCAACAATAGTGTGTCGGGAACAGCTTACATGCGGCAATGCGGAATCTTCCCCTGATCGCCGCCGCGCATCGGCTGCTACGGCACTGTTGGGGGTACGCGTCCAATTAGCTTCGCTCCGTCGAGTGAGACCAGACGGGATCTCTTCGGTCGCCGCTTGACCACAGGCTGCCGATCAGGGCTTCACATACGCGCGATCAGATTGGAATACTGCGCGGCATCAGCGCGCGATCATCGGAAGCCGAAAATCTGCGCCCGCGATCATGCCGAGCTCGAGCGCCAGCTGATGCCGCAATGGATGGCAAGGTCGGCTTCGGCGTCGAGATCATGGCCGACTACGTGTTCAGCGAGATCAAGAAGGCCGAACGGCCGCTTGCCGACGAATCACTTTGCGGATCCTCACCCCGGGCTCCGGATCGACACAGATGGCCTATTGATAAGCCTATGCCACGGATGACCGAACGTTTGGCCGCGACGGTCAGCGGAAGTGACTTAGCGCTTCGAAGACGGTTCGCTTGGGCGAATGCGCGGTCCGGCACCTCGATGGTTATCGCGGCATGCTGCAGGTGCTTGGCTATGCCGCCAACAACAAGTTCGCGCAATCCGATCGCGGCATAATGGCATCGCACTGCCTGGCTGCCGGTACACGGCAGTAGCAAGTTCAACGAGCTGCATGTTTCGGGAAGCTCAGAAGTGGCAACGGCAACGCTCGAGCGGATGGCGGCGCTCTAGCAGATCGAGAAACCGTGAGCAGTCAAAGGCTCGAGCGCGTCGCCGCGCGCCACAAGCCTGCGCGATCGTCGTCACAGATTTCTTCTACCTCTGGCGGCAGACCTTGTGGCGGATCCCGGCAAATCAAACTGGCCGAGGCGATCCGGAGTCTGGCTGCGTGGTCATTCTCGCTCCCTCCCCAACGTCGCTATCGTCGCCTTGGCCCGAAGATGGCCTGTACTTGTGGCGCTGCTGCGTCACGAACGGAGAGCCATTTCGATAACGGCATAAGGAACAAGCCCCGGCGGAGACTTCATCGGACGAGAGCTGCGACGAGCGAAAGAAAGGATGGCCTGACAATCGATCGGCCTTCTGAAAAGCTCCGGCGAAAAATGGCCTTGGCAGGCCTCTTCAGGAGGATGGGCGCGCGCGGATCTCCATCTTGGCAGCTACCAGAGCCCCGACATGCCAGATAATTTGTGCAAACTGTTCAAACCACCCCTCATTATGCTTGCAGTGGCGCGGCCATACGTTTTCGCGCGGCTGCGTGCTGAAGCGCCCGAACGATGGTAGGATCGACGATCCGGACATTCGAACTCCTAGAGCGGTTCACGAATTTACTGAATCAGGAGGGATCCCGGTCGCGGCGAATATGATTCAGATGCTGGCATTGAGGCCAGCATCGATTGTCGGCCCCCTTTCCAACGACCTGCGGAAGCGGGTGGTCGCGGCAGTATCGAAGGGTGAGAGTTGCCGCTCTGCCGGCCTTGCGTTTTGGCGTGGCCGTCTCCTCGATGGTGAAGTGGTCGCAGCGTTATCGTGCGACCGGCTCTGTCAAGCCCGGTGACAGAGTAAGTCTGTAATGGATCCGCACGGCGAGTTTATCAAGGAGCGGATCAGGCAGACCCGGCACTTGAGCTGCACGCGCTGAAGTACGAGTTGTGGCTGTTCATGCGCCGGGAGGGGCTGCGGTTCTAAAAATACGTTGTTCGCTTTTGAACAAGGGCCGCGTTGATGTGGCCCGCCGACGGCGACGCTGGCGATCGTGGCGGGCCGGCCTTGATCCTCAGCGCCTCGACTTCGTCGAGGAAACCTGGTGAAGAGCAATATGGCTCTGTTGCGGGGATTGGCACCGAAAGAGCTCGCCTTCACGGGTTCGCACCAAATGGCCACTGGCGCACGATGACCTTCCTCTGCGCACTGCGTTACGGCCGGCTCCCGGCTCCCTGCCTGTTCGACGGGCTGATCCACGGGGAATGCTCCCGCACCTATCCCGAGCGGATCCTGCTGCCGTCTCTGAAGCCTGGCGACTCCTGATCATGGACATGTGTGGACGTATATGGACCCCGCCCGATTGCAACGGCCGGCTTGATCAGGATCGACGGTCACAACTGCAGACGTATATCCGGCTTCTTGATGCGGCTGGACAACGTCTTCGCCGCGAGCCTGGATGGTTTTCGCCCGCTTCCACCTCAACGGCCCCGAGACATCGGCGCAAGCCGTGCCGGTCCACACATCAGGTTCTGGAAGCGACGGGGTGACCGTTTCGCCATCTGCTGCCATTTGTTGCAATTGCCGGGTAAGACCTCCTTTCCTCGATTGCCGTTTCGCTTCAGGCCGCCTTCACCGACAGCGCCGGCTCATAAGCTGCGTCGCCTGTGAGCATAGCCCACACGATCCGCGCATTCTTGTTGGTAAGAGCCACGGCCGCGACATTGGAATGGCGCCGTTGCCGGAGTTTGCCGAGCCAGAGGCTTCGCGGATCCTGCTTGCCAGTGGCCCGGCTTAAAGCGGCGCGAGCTCCGCGAATCATCAGCGTCCGCAGGTATCGATCGCCGCGTTTGCTGATGCCGAACAAGCGGACCCGTCCTCCACTGGATCGCTGCTTCGGCACCAGGCCAAGCCAAGCCGCGAACTGGCGGCCGTTCTTGAAACAGCTTCTATCGCCCACGGCTGCGATCAAGGCTGTTGCCGTGACAGGTCCGACGCCTTCGATTTTGCCGAGCCGCTGGCACTGCTCATTCGTACGGAAGATTTCCCTTATCCGCCGGTCATAGGCCGCAATGCGGGTATCAAGCTCGGACAACTCCTCTTGCAATTCGCTCATGGGCGCTCGGAGCATCTCGCTGAGGCCGTCATTGACCGGTAAATGCCGCCCGTGCCCATCAACGCCCAGACGATGCGTGCCGTCTTGCTGGCGAAGGGCGGCTTGCGCTCCAGCATCCGCGAGAGAAGGATCCGTCATCGATCCCTTTCGCCTGGCCCAGCGCACGGTGGCGCGGGCTCCGATGATCAGCAGGCGACGCAAGGTTCGTGCGCCCATCCGAGATGTCTGCCGAGCTTCTGCTTGCTGCCCCAGGAGCGTTGCAGCGCCATGAGGCCGAGCATGCCGTAAAATCGCGACCTCGCTTGAAGGTCTGAGCAGATGGCGCCAACGCGGCAGTTGCTCTTGCACTTCGCCAGATCCAACCCGATTACGTTAAGTTCCGACCTGGACGCCTCCATTCGAGTGATGATCATCGACGTAACTTTGGCACAGCGACGCCGTCAGGGGGCCACGCCCCGTCAATTTCGGCAACCATAAGGGCGCGGGGGCGCGCGCGGCGATCGAGGCTGCCGTGCAAAGCTCCTCTATCTTCCGGTCTACAGCCCAACCTCAATCCGACCGAGAACGTCTTTGCCAAGCCGAAAGCGTTGGTGCGTGCTGCTGCCGCGCGCACCGAAGGCTTCTGCCGCTGCAATACCCTACCCAAGGCACCGTAATCGTGCAAATTCCGGTTTATCTTCGGTGGGGTGCCCAAGTTCTCGCAGGAGGAGAAACCGCTTAGAGGCTCCTCCTGTGTTGCCTCTGAACGTACTCACTCGCAGAAAGCCTGCGCAATAATCGGGAATTTCGGCGAATTTCTTCGGCGAGACTCCGTTACGAGAACGTCGAACGTAAGCGAAACGAGAGCGATTTGTAACGGAAAATGCCAGAAGTCATGATTCCCTTGGGCGAGAAGTTGTTCCGCCGCGCCCAGGCGATGCCGGATGCCCCAGCGGTCACCTGCGGGGAGACTACGCTCACCTACGGTCAGCTGGAGGCGCGGACCAATCGCGTCGCTCGTGCCCTGGAGAAGTTGGGGGTCAAGCCCGGGGACCTCGTCACCATCGGGTTACGCAACGGAGTCGACTTCATCGAGGCGTGTTGGGGTGTTTGGAAGCTCGGGGCGACACCGCAACCGGTGTCATTTCGGCTGCCGAAAGCCGAACTACGCGCCATCGTCGATCTTGCTGCGCCCTCGGTGGTAATTGCACTAGCCGGTATGGAGATGGACCGACAACGCGTTACGGTCGATGACTTGCTTTCGCTGTCCGACGATGATCGGCCAGTTGAGTCGCGTGTCTCTCCGGTTGCGTATGCTCTGACCTCCGGTGGGTCGACCGGTCGACCTAAGCTGGTCCTCTCCGGCTCGCGGGGTGAGACGTCGGCCGAACCCAAGAACGCGACAGTCTGGCGCTTGAGCCCGACCGAGACGGCGCTCATTCCTGGGCCGCTCTATCACGGTGGCCCTTTCGTTTTCGCTATGCAGGCACTTCTGGACGGCGCCCACTTGGTCCTGATGCCGCGCTTTGATGCCGAGGCAGTGCTGGCTGAGGTGCAGCGTCGCAGTGCAACTTGGATCTATCTGGTGCCCACCATGATGAGCCGGATCTGGCGGCTGGCGGAAGAGGTGCGAACCCGATACGACATCTCAACGCTAAAGACGCTCTGGCACTTGGCTGCGCCCTGTCCGCCATGGCTGAAGGAGGCCTTCATCGGCTGGCTGGGGCCCGAGGCGGTCATGGAGATGTACAGCGGCAGTGAGAACATTGCTTATACCATGATCACCGGTAGTGAGTGGCTTAGTCACCGCGGCTCTGTCGGTCGCGTGATGGTGGGCGACATGAAAGCCGTCGACGCCGACGGCAATGTACTGCCGCCGGGCGAGGTGGGTGAGATCTACATGCGGCGATCGAGCGACGCCCAGGCCGCGTATCGCTATCTTGGCGCGACGGCCCGCGCCCTCCCGGGCGGATGGGAGAGTCTCGGCGACATCGGCTACTTTGACGCTGATGGCTACCTCTACCTCGCAGATCGGCGCACCGACATGATCCTAGTTGGAGGGGCTAACGTTTATCCAGCCGAGGTCGAGGCGGCGATCGACGAGCACCCCTTGGTGCTATCAAGCGCTGTCGTTGGCCTTCCGCACGAGGACATGGGCTCATCCGTCCACGCCATCGTCCAGGCCCGCCCGGGTCTGACTGAAGGGATGCTCCTAGCGCATCTGGCCGAGCGGCTTGTAACCTATAAACATCCGCGCACCATCGAGTTCGTCGATGAGCCCCTCCGTGATGATGCCGGTAAGGTCCGCCGGACGCAGCTGCGTGACCAGCGGGTCGCCCGATTGAAGTCAACCCTTAGCCAAACGTAATCGACCTGCTTGCGAGATAAATCTGACTGGGAATGAACATCAAGCGCAAAGCTTAGCAACCGCTTTGGAGCATCCCCGCCTGCGCAGCGGCCGGACCGTGTTCAGTGCGCGGCGCCTGAGGTGGAGGATGCGGCTCTCGTTCGGCGACCAGTGCGGTTCTTCTCGAGCTGAGCGGCTTTCGCTGTACGCGCAGGTCGACAACGTGGGTCTGAAACTGAAGCACACGGCGGTCGACGCCGCTCAACTCGCGACGAACGAGGCTGGAACTCCATGAAGAAGCTTTTTATCGCCAATCGCGCCGAAATTGCGATCCGCATCGCGCGAACTGCCGCCGACCTTGGGATCGAAACCTTCGCGGTGTTTGCCGATGACGATTGTAAGTCCTTGCACGTCAAAGTGGCGGACGGATCTGCCGGTCTCGGAAGCGAGGGAGCGGCAGCCTATCTGGATTGGAAGCGCATGCTCGACGTGGCACTCCAGAACGGTTGTGATTCCGTTCATCCCGGATATGGCTTTCTCAGCGAGAACCCGGCCTTCGCGGCTGCGTGCGAAAAGGCAGGAGTGACCTTCGTCGGGCCGACGGCGGCCACGCTCTCGCTATTTGGCGACAAAGCTGCCGCGCGCCGCGCTGCAGAAGCCTGCGACGCGCCGCTCTTGCCCGGCGTGAACCGCGCCGTGACTTACCCAGAGGCTCGAGAATTCTTCGAGTCTCTGGGACCCGGGCTTGCTGTCATGCTCAAAGCCGTCGCTGGCGGTGGCGGGCGTGGCATGCGACCGGTGTCGTCGATCGAAGATCTCTGCAGTGCCTTTGAACGTTGCAGCTCTGAGGCTGTCCAGGCTTTCGGATCAGGCGATCTCTACGTCGAGGAGTTCTTCCCCCGCGCGCGTCACATCGAGGTGCAGATCATCGGAGATGGGCGAGGCGGCGTCGCGCACTTGTGGGACCGCGAATGCAGCCTCCAGCGCCAACGCCAGAAGGTGATGGAGATTGCACCCGCATTCGGGCTCCAGCCAGAGGTCCGCGAGCAAATTCTTGGCGCATCGGTGCGGATCGCCAAGCACGCGAAATACCGCGGGCTTTGTACAATGGAGTTCCTGGTTGACGCGCGGCCCGGATCCAAAAAGTTCGTCTTTATTGAAGCGAACCCTCGGATTCAGGTCGAACACACCGTGACCGAGGAGGTTTTGGGGCTCGATCTGGTCGCCGCACAACTGAAGATCGCTGATGGCGCGACATTGGCCGACCTCCAGTTGATACAGGAGAAGGTGCCCAGCCCGAGCGGATTCGCCATCCAGGCGCGGGTCAACATGGAGCGGATGACAACCGATGGAACAAGCGTTCCTACTGGCGGTATCATCGATGTATACGAGCCGCCGGCTGGGCCGGGCGTTCGGGTAGACGGCTTCGGTTACGCTGGATACGAGACGAGCGTCCGATATGACAGCCTTCTGGCGAAGGTTGTTGCGCATGGCCCAGATCTCACGATAGCCATCGCGCGGGCCAGGCGTGCGTTGAGCGAATTCCGCATCGATGGAGTTTCCGTCAACCTTTCCTTTCTACAAGCCCTCCTGAAGAGCACCGCCCTCAGCGTTGAGCATCTTCACACCCGTTACATCGACGAGCACATTAAAGAGCTGATTGCTCAAAATGCTGAGCGGCCGCGATACTTCTCCGCCGCAGGCGAGGAGACGCTTGTTGCCGGAGCCGACGTTGATCTGGATGATCCACTCGCGGTCCTCGCCGTGCGACCCGGTCGGACTGAGACGAGGACGTCATCACCACGTAAATCGCGGAAAGTAATGCTCGCGGGTCCCCCCGGCTGCGAGGCGGTCGCCGCTCCGATGCAGGGAACTGTCGTCGTCGTGCACGTGCAGGTTGGAGACGAGGTCCGGCAAGGTCAGACAGTCGCGGTACTTGAGGCGCTGAAGATGGAGTATGCCATCACGGCGAGTACATCCGGTATCGTGCGTGAGATCGTGGTGACGCGTGGGACCGCGATCCAGGAAGGCGCTCCGCTGCTCTTTTTGGAACCGGCAGAGGTCGCCGGAGCCGAACTGGTAGCCGAGACGAGCATCGATCTTGATTTCATCGGCCCCGACCTCGCGAGAGTTCAACATTTCCATGCGCTTACTCGCGATGACGCGCGAGCCGAGGCAACAGCGAAGCGAAAGCTATCGGGGAAACGTACGGCACGTGAGAACATCGAGGATCTCTGCGACCGAGGCACTTTCCTGGAGTATGGCCCGCTCGTAACAACGGCACGCCAACATAACGAATCGCGAGATCAGTTGGAAGCCCGACTCCGAAAAGCTCCGGGCGATGGCATGGTCATGGGAATCGGTCGAGTGAACGGGGCTCTCTTCGGACCCCAACGATCCCGCTGCGTCGCCCTCTCTTACGATTACACGGTGTTCGCTGGCACTCAGGGCGGGAAGGGACACGACAAGACCGACCGTATGCTCGAAGTCGCCGAGCAGCAGCGGCTCCCTGTCGTGTTCTTCACTGAAGGTGGCGGCGGTCGAGCCGCGGGCTATCCTGGCGATCCGCCTCCACCGCCAGCCTATACGGGCGGCCTCAAATTTGGCACGTGGCGCCATCTCGGCAAACTCTCGGGCTTAGTCCCACTCGTGGGCATCACGTCGGGTCGCTGTTTCGCCGGAAATGCGCTTCTTCTGGCGCTGTGCGACATAATTATTGCGACCCGAGATTCCACTATCGGTATCGGCGGTCCGGCCATGATCGAAGGCGGCGGGCTCGGGCGCTACACTCCAGAAGAGGTTGGTCCTGTCGATGTCCAGGAGCCCAACGGAGTGATCGACGTTGTCGTCGAAGATGAGGCTGAAGCCGTAGCGGTCGCCAAGCGATACTTATCATACTTCCAGGGGCCCGTGACCAATTGGACTGCCCCAGACCAACGGTCCCTCCGCCACATGATTCCGCAAAACAGAAGGTCTCCGTACGATATCCGGAAGATCATCGCCACGATTGCGGACGAGGGTTCGATGCTCGAGCTTCGTCGGCGATTTGGTCTAGCAATGGTAACGGCGTTCATTCGGGTGCAAGGCCGAACTGTGGGCGTCATCGCCAACAACTGCACCTCGCCGACTGGCGGCGCCGTGGATTCAGATGCCGCCGACAAGGCGGCGCGCTTCATGCAGCTGTGCGACGCGTTCGACATCCCCATTCTCTCGATGCTCGATGTGCCCGGCAACATGGTCGGACCAGAGGCTGAAAGGACTGCTACCGTCCGGCATTGCGGACGGCTTTATGTAACCGGCGCGAACGTCACCGTGCCGATGTTCGGGGTCGTCTTGCGCAAAGCCTACGGACTCGGTGCGCTCGCCATGACGGGCGGCGGCTTCCATGTTCCGTCATTTGTGGTGTCCTGGCCTACGGGGGAGTTCGCGGATATGGGCCTTGAGGGCCGCGTTAAGTTGGAGCGGCGCGCGGAATTGGCCGCCATCGAGAACATCAGCGAGCGCAAGGCCCGCTACGAAGAGCTTGTGGCACGCGCCTATGACTGGGCGTCGGCCGTGAATGGCGCAACCGTGTTCGAGTTTGATGATGTAATCGATCCGGCCGATACCCGGCAGTGGATCATTATGGGCCTTGAAGCGGCTCCGCTTCCGGTGCCCCGGGCAGGAAAGAAGGTCGCCTTCGTAGACACGTGGTGACGGAGTGGTGGTTGCATCCAGAAGCCATGATGCTGTCAGCGACCACCTGAAGCCCACCTCGTACGAACAGCCCGACAACGAAGGCCTGGTTGCGCGGATTGATGTCTAGGCCAAACGGACGCGCTTCTTGGTATCTTGGCGGATATATGCCCCGCGGGTCACTTCAAATTCCTCCGGGTGTGGTCAGTCAAATTCCTCCACCCGCGAGGCAGGACAAGGGACTGTTAGTTT
>NZ_LBKA01000148.1:0-10611 GCF_028128955.1 Bradyrhizobium sp. CCBAU 11386 | reverse complement strand
CTGCAATCGCATTATGAACGAGCCACTTGCGAGCTGGCCACCGTGACCCAAGCATGAGTCGACCATGAAGAACCTCCCAAGCGGTTGAGCGGGAGTCGACCGTTGGAGCATAGCGAGGTTTGAGATTGCAGGAGTTTTTGGGTTTGAAGGTCCGAAAGCTTGTAATTTCATTTCTGCGATTCGTCGAATCGCGGGTCGTGATTCCGTGTTCGCATCGGAAGGGACGATGCGACCCAAGGAACTCGGACAGCGGACAGGCCGATCTTCTGCGCTCGCGGCTGGACGCGATCATCGACATAAACCACGCCCTTGTGAAGCTTTCGCGGACGATCGACTGGTCGTTCCTCGAGGAGCGGTTCGGCGCGGTCTGCGAGGACAAGCCGGACCGGCCGCCGCTGCCGACGCGGCTGATGGCAGGACTTGCCATCCTCAAGCACCTGCGACCTGTCCAATGAGGTGTTGTGTGAGTGCGGCTGGAGAAACCCTCCTACCAGTTCTTCTGTGGTGAGGAGTTCTTCCAGCCCCGGCTGATGTTCGATCGCTCTTCCGCTGACGCGCTGGCGCCAGCGCGGGGGCGAGGAGAAGCTGCAAGCGTTGCTGCAGGGGGGCCTCTCGGTCGCCACCAAGACCGAGGCGATCAAGCCGTCCGACCTCAGCCGCGTCATGGTCGACACCACGGTGCAGTCCAAGAACGTGATGTTCCCGACCGATGCGCGGCTTCTGAACCGGGCGCGCGAAATCATTCGCGGCGTCTTACAGCCAATCTTGGTCTCGGATGTCCCTCGCGACCTTGGTGATGGTGGTGACGTGGTCTGCAACGAATTTCGGGCGGTCATGGCGCCAATGAGAAAACGTTCGAGCATTACTCATCTCGAATGCTCAAGCGCACCGGAGGCGTGAAGTATCGATATTTGCCGGTAAGCGTTCCATTGACGAACTGAAGGCCGTGATCACCATAGATCATATCCTCACGTACGTAGCCGTCCGTTATGGCCTCTCGATTGTTGCCGCCAACTGTTTTTCGTTCAGTCGTCACCAGATGGCTGGCTGGCGGCGAGCCGAGTATTTCGATAATGGCATCGCGTGGTGTGCCAAGTTTCAATGAATTGAACTGTTTGGAAGGAATTATTCCGGCTTCCTTGATGAGCTCGGCTCTCATTCGCGGAAGATCCTCAGATCCAATTGGTCTACGAACCACAACTTTCTCGATGCAGTGTGAATGGATTGGGATGCCAGGGTGCGAGTCCCATTTGATGTAATGATCAGAGCGCAAGATCTCCCAGCCCGCTTCTGTATAGATGGCCTCCAGCTCGCCGCGCTGGAACGATTTCTTGTGACCAGATGCCAAAGACTCCTTCGAAATAGGATGGTCTGGTTGATCGAGCGTGTTCGTGAAGCAATGAAATCCCCCGAGGCGCGTTCGATTTATTAAGGTCGTGACGAGCGGCTTCCAGACTCCCCGTTCGGTGAAATGCAGTACGCAATGCGCTATAAAGACGTCCAGGTAAGCAGGCGGCTGGAAGTCTTCCACACGAGCGACCCCACTCGTTATGTTCACGCCAAGATCACCTGCGAGGCGGTTCAGCTTGGAGATAGCGGTTTCGGAGATGTCGGTCGCGATCACCTGATGATCAAAATGAGCCAAATAGAGGGCATTGCGGCCTTCCCCGCAACCCAGCTCCACAACCACGCTCTTCGTGCGGAGAGCTGGTGCTATCTCGAAGATTTCGGGACTGGGACCACCCATACACGATACGTTGGGTTCGGCGTAGCCCGAGTCCCACCAGAGTGGTGAATGCTTCTCGACCTCTTGCATACTGCACCTCACGCTGCCTGATATTGCTCTTCCAGAGCCACTATCGTGCCCGAGTAAAACATCCTCGCCACAATGCTCGAATATGTGAATCCCGAGTGAGTCAGTCGATAAGTATCACCGTCGGACAGGTCGACGAGCTGCAGAGATTCGAGCGCCTTGAGCTCTTCGCTGAAATCGGCGGTCAGTTCGCGTCCGAATACTGAAGCGTAGTTCTTTCTGCTCAGGGCTGACAACGTGAGGCCAAGCAGGACGTAGCGACGCGCGAGATCGTCCGGCGTCAGTTTGATCCCGTGCGATGCTATCGCCTCAGGATCGAAGGAGCGAGCCGAGAAAGCGTTGATGATCGACGAAGCCGCACTCGAATCGACTGCATAGTCCGAGCCAAAGTGATATTGCCTGAAATAGCTTCTGGCGCCAGCTCCTAATCCTAACAGGGGCGTTCCCTCGAAATCCGAGTTCTCCTGCCGGTAGGCTCGGCCGCCGGCGATCTTGGTGAAACGCGTAAAGGATTCCTGGCGGTAACCTTTGGCTGCCATCAGAGCAACATTCTGGTCGTAGACCTCATACTTTTCCGCATCAGAAAAGAATAATTCGGGGTCGTGCGCCTTCGAGGTCATGATGTTTGTCATCGGACGAACAACAACGGGGTAAAGGGAGACTGTCTGCGGCTCGTAGTCGAGCGCGCGGCCAAGCGAAAAGTTCCAGGAGTCACGGGTTTGACCACGCAGGCCGTAGATCAGATCAAGATTGACGTGGGAAAAACATTCCGTCAGTGCTTTGATTCCGGCTTCTGCAGTCTCGATCGAATATGGTCTACCAGTGTGCGCAAGCTCGCGGGCTACCATGCTTTGGATGCCCATGCTCATTCGGTTGACGCCATGCCCCTTTAGGCATTCCAGAAGGGCGTTGTCGAAACTGTCTGGCGCGCTCTCGACCGTAATCTCACATTTCCGGCTTCGCTTTGGAAATGCAGCGTCGAGGGCGGTAAAAAGGTCGCTGAATTGATGTTGAGTCAACAGGGTTGGCGTGCCACCGCCGAAGTAGATGCTTACAACCTCTCTATCTCCGAAGTATTCTCCATATCGCGCGATGTGCTCTGCCAGCCGAACAACATAAGACTCCCTCGTCGCTGCTGTTTGGCGCGTTGTAAGAAAGAGGGTGCAGTAGGTGCAGCGATAGCGGCAGAACGGGATATGGATATAGATGTTGATTTGCTTGGAACGCCTGGCCTGCTCAACGACATCAGTTATGCGGAGTGGCTGCGGAAAAGCCCGATAAGCGCGCTTGGAAGGATAGCCATAGACGTAGGTCGGCAACTGCTTTTTCGCTATGTTTGTCCGAAGAAAATCCACACAATCCATGACTTAACTCGTTGATTGCCAAAGCTGGTGATTGCCTGAACGCCGTCCTTTGGCCGAACGCCGCCAGTTCATGCTTTGTGATCAACAGTTTCCATGGAAGCTGCCAATCCGCACTCGGTCACGGCGTTTTCATTACTTGTGCTCTTCAGGCCTGGCTGTGCGCCTTGCGTAAAAGGCCGGACGCTCGCAGACATAGCTAGCTAGAGGAGTTGCCACCCTGCGGAGTCCGCCAACGGCTCCTATGAACGGCCAAGACCTGCTTCCCGAAGTGCAGATGCTTCTTCAGCAATTCTGTCACACAGTATGCTGACATCTCAGTCTTCATTAATTGTCTCCCTCTTAGTGAGAGGATCAATCACTAATGCCGGTAGGCAGCTCCCGCCGCCGTGACCCGACGACACTCAAGAGTCGTGCCAAGTGCGTGGGAAGAGGCACCGAAAAGCCGTCCTGCATTTTATTCAACAACTTAACTGCGAGCGCTGCGGCCTTTCGGTCGAACATCATGGGTCGCGGACGTGAGGAACCGGGGAATTGGGAGCGACGAAGTCATGTCGGAACAGCTGCAACCGGAAATGCGTGCTGGACTTGTCACGGAGCCAGCAATGTTGTTTTGCAGACATCGTTAGCGCGCCGCACGTTTCCGGAGTGGGCGCTCTGCCCCACGCGTTTGATTAATTCTCGAAGGACTTGCTCCTCATGGCCCAGACGCGACTTGCCGGGTTTCTTCGATGCTCAATCCGTGGCATTTTCGGGAATGTGCCAATTGCATCGAGGATCGGCATTGCGAGTCCCGAACACTGAATCGCTGAAAGGGCCGGCTCCGCTTTGAAGCATAATTGCCCTGACTGCGACTGTTCGCGGGCGAAGCAATTTTGGGCACCGATTTGACAGGTATCGTAGTTGCAGGTGGAGAGCCGCTCGTCTGTCCAGGCGCAGTGAATGTCATAGGGCGTCAAAGACGTTGATTGACGGTATGTCAACGAAGCAGGGAATCCGGAATGAGACTAGTCGATCGCGCGGATTGTCACTGCGCCGTTGCGCGAAGTTCAAGACACGTTTCGAGACCTCGCGATCAGGGTGCGCGCTCGCGCGCTCAACATTGCGCTGGCCAGCGGAAGTCGAGATCCCTTGCGGACGCCCAAATCGTGTGTGGCCGCAAGCCCAATCAGCCTCGAGCCGGGATACAAGCAGACTTGGCGGCGCAATCAAAGTTGAAGCGAGCGCTCGAAATCGGCGGTTAATGGGGTCGTATGGCGCGGGAGCGGCTCGACAAGCGCGCGGCAGTGAGAAGGCTCATGTCTTGGAGGTGATCGAGTTATCGGTTGGTGTAGGTACAATCTAACAGAGAGAAGGTCGTAAGCCGTGGCAGTTGATCGTCGAACCTTCGCTGTGGGTGGGTTTTCCACGCTCGTGAGCGGATACGCGCTGACGCAGCAGGGGCGGACCGCGCCGGCCTTCAACCCCGTGGTCGTCGGCTATGTCGCCCCGTGGAAGGCCCGGGCGGGCGGTCCAAGCATCAAGACAATCCCGGCTCGCGAGCTGACCCACCTGATATACGCATTCGGCGCCGTTTCTGCGGAAGGATCCGCTGAACTTGCGGATCGTTGCCTCGACACAGGAGCCTGCGACGGAACCTCACGGTCGGGCCCGGTCGGCGGCAATTTCGCCCAACTTGCCGAACTGAAGCGGAGCAATCCGAAGCTTCGGATCCTGATTGCATTGGGCGGATGGAGCGGATCGAAATATTTTTCGGCCGCCGCTGCCACGCCGATTTCGCGCGCGCGGTTCGCGCAATCGGTCATCGAGGCGTTCTTTCGGCCGTATCCCGGTCTGTTCGATGGTGTGGACGTCGATTGGGAGTTTCCCGTCTCGGGAGGGCCTCCAGGGAATCTCGCGCGCCTCGAGGACCGTACGAATTTCACGCTCCTGATCGCGGAACTCCGCCGAAAGCTCGCTAAGCTTTCCGCATCGGAGCGCAGGGAGCTGGAGCTCACCATTGCCGTGTCGGCCGCGCCCGACAAAATCGTCAATCTACAGGCAGCCGCTCTCGCCCGGCTGGTCGACCGGTTTCATCTGATGGCCTACGATTATCACGCGGGCTCGGCCCTTGCTGCCTTCAATGCCCCGCTGTTTGCCTGCGCCGGCGATCCAAATCCCGATCTCAATGTCGATGCGAGTGTGAAGGCCTTGATCCGGGCCGGCGTGCCGCCGGCCAAGGTGACGCTCGGGGTCGCCTTCTATGGCAGAGCGGTTGCGGACGTTCCGCCCGAGAACGGCGGGCTCTTTCAAAAGGGGGCGACAGCAAGCGAGGAGTGGGGAGGGAGTGACGGCGTCGATTATCGCGATCTCGTTGCCCGGCAACCGGAAGAGCAGGGCTTTCGCCGGTATTGGAGCGACGAAGCCCAGGTGCCGTGGTTCTATGATGCCGAACGGCGAATATGGATCAGCTACGACGATCCGCTTTCCATTGCGCGCAAGGCGATGTACGCGCGCGCCCATGCACTCGCCGGGATCATGATTTGGAACCTGTTTGCTGACGACGGTTCACTGCTCGCAGCACTCCGCACCGGCACCTTTCCTTCGCAAAAGTCCGAATAGGGGTGTGGTCAGCGCGCCGCGCTTAAGCGCGTCATCGGCGCGCCTCAAGCCAGCCCCGAACTGGGCGGTGCTGTGGAATCAGAGCCACGTCCGATTGAAAGCGGCTCCTGTCGCAAAAAAAAAGCGACCGGCAGCATCGTTCCAAAGGCATGCCAACGGCAATGCGTGTTTTCTTCCGTGACGCGGCTCCTAATTTGAGGGACTGGCTCGCCTCCAAAGCCTCTTCTGTATTGCGGCTTCTCTAGCGGGGAAGGTGATCTTGGCTACCAAGCACACCAAACCCTGGCAGTGAAGTCGGACAGTCTGAATTGTTTGGTGCTCTTCTCCCTCAAAACGAAGGCGGTTGATGAACGTTAAGAGCCGGGGCGCGCCGAATCTCGGAGCTTGAAGGGTCTAACGAGCTGGCGACACCGTTTGGCGTGATGGGGAAAGACTGAATCCCAGGTTGATGCTCATGAGTACGTGCATGAACCCAGAGCCTCTTGATTGGGCATCTTGAGGCATGTTTCATGTCACCTCCCAGTTGGCGTGGCCTCAGGTTCGATGAAGCGAGCTTGATAATTTCCGAATGCGCCAATCTTCTGCGTCGTACGTTTCCACCGGCAACTGCAATCTTTTGGCCCGTTCGTCGCGGTCCTTCTTTCGAAACTCCCGCTCGCTGCGCTCGAACTTGGCTAGTTCGTCATTCGCGGCTCGCATGAACTCAGCGTGCGAGGCGCTGGCGCTTTGGATACGGTCGGACATATTCATCTCCTGACAATTTGGTCAGAAACGTAAACCGAAATGCCGCGAATGACCCCAACCTTACACCATCTTGAGAACACTGCGAAATAGCAACGAATTGGGTGAAATAACTGCGAACAACGTGAGCGCCACGGCCTATGAACACGACGCATCAACAGCTTAGCGGCTCTTGCCGTGCAACATAGTGGCATGATGCTCGAAGGCCATGTGGCCGAACTGAACGAACACCGAGGCTCTTTCCCATTTTCGCAGCGTCGGGGCACGATTGCTACCGTTGCGGCGCCACAGCAAACGAACAGCCGGTCGGATCGGAGAGATCGGAAAGCGATAAGCCGGGCATTGACGGTCGCGGGACGAACGGCATCGAGGGCATCATCTCGCGGGCAGACCTGGTGATACTCTCTAGCCTGCTAGGGGGGCTGTCGCCGGCCTGAACTGGTATGACAACGAATGTGAAATTGGCCGCAAGCAAAGCAAAGATTGTGAAAACTATTCGCAGTGAAAGCGCCCGCGGCCCCTTTTGGGTTCGGATGAAATATCAACCAGCAGATGCGTGCAATAGATGGTGCGCCTAAAGTATAGACCGTCGACGCGCTAAAAGATGTTGAATGCGGGGCAAGGGCACAGCTGCATCACGTTAGGACTGATGGTGGTCCGCATTATGGAAGCAGCTATGTTTGATACCATCACAGAAGGAGGCCGCGGGTGAGCCCGGAACGACCGGACCATTGTCCCAGCTCGGTTGAAGCAACTCCAACAGCGGCTCGCCGCCACCAGATGCGGCGGAAGAACGAACGGCAGCAGCTCCACTTAAGAACCGGACCCGGTGGTCCTCAGCAAAGGGTCCACTTCACTGCAGGCCGCGCGAACATTACGTCGCATGTCAAAGTCATAGCATTCTCGTCGCAAACGCGACGCCTATTTGTTGTTGATGCGGCTCCACAGCACATGGCAGCTGCACGTGCCGACCGGCAGACAGAGCCGAGTCACCGAACCAGGCAAGACAAATAGATCGCAAAAACGAAAAGCGGGCGCGATGGCAGGCTCCATCACCTTTCCTGGTTTGCTACGCTCAACTAAACTACACAACAGTGAGTGAACTCGAGGCCGGTCGTGATGTCCGCCGCCCTCCATGGCGACGCGCAGAACTTGCTCGGAGTGGAGGGCCGAAGCGAGCGCATTCCATTAAGCTATCGAACAGCTTTTTTCTTGGCGTAGTTGGCACGGTCTTTGATAGCTGCTCCTCACACAGAAAAGGAGACAACGATGAAGACCGATATGTCAGCCTATGGCGTAACCGAACTAACTCCTCAAGAGGCATCGGCAACTTCGGGAGGCTGGTTTTGGGCGATTGTGGAAGTGTTGGCGGGCCTAGCAGCATCCATCGCCGCTGGCGGCCTCTTGCCTAAATCTTGAAGCCAAAAAAGAGAATGTGGTCCTAGCTGTCGCGGGATGCTGCCGCAGCTGTGCGTTTTGAACCGCAACTCTAGGAAGCGGGTCTTGGTCGCATGGAGTTAGAGCCCATCCGATCGAGCGCACCTATAGCGGCAGCTTTGACTGCCAAGCTGGAGGCTGAGCGGGGCGCGCTCACTGACAGATGCAGATAGTCGGACAGCTGTCAATCAGGCCGCTGAACGAGGCAGAATGGGGGGCTTGGGTTCTCACTTCACAGTTGCCGCAACTCTTGAGTCCCTTTTTGCGCGGCCGTAGGGCCGGTCGATCCGGCATCACTGAAAGGACTCAAAAATGAAGACCGATGTGTCAGCCTATGGTGTAACCGAACTATCTCCTGAAGAATCATTTGTGACTTCGGGAGGGTTTTGGTAGCGCGACGATCTGGCTGGGAAGCCGTCAATCAACGAGTGTTTTTGACGTCGCGTGCGACGGTGGCCGACCTGGACCGCGTTTTCGCTCGAGCGCGGTGCGCCTTCGATAGCTCGCGACGTTCATTTCGATGATGGTGGCGTGGTGAACGAGGCGATCGATGGCGGCGAGCGTCCATTCGCCGAAGGGCTGATTGGCGGTGATCAGCATCGAGCGCCGTTCGTAGCGTGCGCTGATGAGTTCGAACAGCACGCTTGTCTCGGCCTGATCCTTGGTGACGTAGGCGAGGTCATCGAGGATCAGGAGGTCGAAGCGATCGAGGCGATTGATGGCAGCCTCGAGGTTGAGCTCGCGCCGCGCCACCTGGAGCTTCTGCACGAGATCGGTGGTGCGGGTGAACAGGATCCGCCAACCGTTCTCGATGAGAGCCAAGCCAATCGCTGTCGCCAAGTGGCTCTGGCCACCGCCAGGGCGGCGCGAACAGCAGCAAATTGGCGCCCTTGCCGACCCAGCCGTCGCCAGCGGCAAGCGTGGTCACCTGCGCTTTGGAAATCATCGGCACGGCCTCGAAGTCGAAGCTATCGAAGGTCTTCCGGCCGGCAGCCTCGCCTCGACGAGATGGAGCTCGATGCCACGGCGGCCGCGTTCGGCGATCGCGTGCTCGGCGACGACGGCGAGGAAGCGGGCCGCCGGCCAACCTTCCTTGTCGGACTGTTCGCCGAACTGTGGCCACAGAATTGATGGCCGGCAGCCGCAGCTCGTTGAGCAACAGATTGAGGCGCGCGGTGTCGACGGTGTTGGCCGCGTTGGTGCGGCGTCTCCGATCTGGCTGGCGCCGATGAGAAACTCATAGCTGGCGAGCGGGGCGAGCTGCACCATGACGTGCGGCACGCAGGCAGGATCGGGCGCGAAGTGGGCGCGCAGCCGGTTGAGGTCGGGCAGTTGGCCGGCATCCAGGTCGGGGGCGGGCTGACCGGCGACTTCGGCCTCGCAGCCGCGCTCGTGCGCCAGCGCAAGCAGATCGACCATGAGCCGGCAGGCTTTCCTGTCGGCTTCGAGGAACTCCTTGGACGGGGCATAGTGCATTGAGGCGCGAAATTAACAATGGTGTAGCAGTTTCGCCCGATCCGCATCCCGGTGATGCTCGCTGCCTTCTTCGCGCATGTCGTGTTCCCAACTGCTCGATTAGTCGTGTTCGCAACGCGATGTTCAAGCGGCCCGCTGCACATTCCCTGTCAAGACTCCGAATGACGTGCAAATGCTCGTTTTTGCTGCTCTGCGCGCGGTTGGCCCGAGGCTTGCGTTCCTGCGGTATCGTCGGCAGCAGTTGCTGACCGGCAACGATGTGAAAGGAGAAAACATGGAAAGCGATATGTCAGCCTATGGCGTGAACGAATTGACCCTTGAAGAAGCATGTGCGGCTTCGGGAGGTCACGATGTGATGCCGCCCCACTGCCACCCCATCCTCGGCAAACGCAGTGATTGTAACATCCCAGTCTGCCCGGAGCTCAATAACTAAGCGCAAACATTTTGGCGAGCCGGCGAGCGGTACGCGATACCGCTCGCTTGTCCCGCTTCAGTCCGAGAAATTATAGACGTAGTGCTTCGCCAAGATTAAGAAAACGCCTCTGTCTCGGCGGCGGCGCTAAGGTTTCGCAGGTGTGCGGCGAGGCTCTCAGTTGATCGGGTGAATGAGTGCAAAACGGCTTTTCTCGGTCTTTTCGGCGTAATCGCGAGTCTCTTCATTCTATCTCGTCTGGCAGCCGAAGAACGTTGCCGAGGCAGTCGAAGAAAGTTGCTGACGTTACCGCTGGGCTGCGACTTCAGAAGGTGGGTTCTCGAATTGCCGCCCATCCAGCTGCAACGGCGAACATGGTTGCAAGGACTGCTGCAAAAGGCGTCGGTGGTTGGGTTCGGGTCCGAGGATTCGCGCCTATACGTCCGCATTCGTAAATGACGCTGCTGGCCCTCATACAATTCGTGACAAGCTACTATGGCTCCGGCGGAGGCCGCCTTGTGTACTTTGCGAGGCGGGTTGAGGATTGACCTTAATTTATGGTCCGGCCGTGCATTGCGAGAAGATTCGTCGAATTGGCGGCGGCGGTCTTGCTTCAATGTATCGGCCTCTGATTGGAGCGTTTGTGCTCCGGGCCATCATGGATATCAGCGCGCGCGTTCTGATTAGTCTAGAACCTATCTCAAAATTGAAGATCAGCGTCGATCGGCTATAAAGGAAAGATGATTCGGCTGACGGACGAGCAATGGGAG
>NZ_LBKA01000147.1:0-10587 GCF_028128955.1 Bradyrhizobium sp. CCBAU 11386 | reverse complement strand
CACAAACAATCCAAAGGGCCTCGGCGCTACGCTTACAGTCGAGCACGGCCAAGCCCTTTTGGACCGGATTAAGCCTCGCCGGATCCTCTGCAGCGTCTGATCCCACGTCATGGCGACCGAGCGGCCTTATGGCGGAGGAAACTGGCACTCGCGCATGGTCAGCGACGATGCGTACGGTTACCTCGCATTCAGCCATTGTCCGCGACTGAAAAACTCAGGGAGCGCCGGAGCGCTCCCCTGAATAGGGCTGAGTGCAGAGGAAACACCTTCTTGCACGTGCCGCTTTGCAACCAGCAAACTGGCCTACCTAGAAGGTGAAGCGCATTCCTGTCACGAATGACGTGGCCTGCGGGGTGGTGGGGTAACCAGCTGTTGCCGTAGTAAAGCCGAAGGCGAGACCGCCTCTAAGCTCTGACCACATCACACCGGCGTAGACATCGAAGTACTTGTTGAACGCATAGTCTACAGTGGTGGACGCCGTCTGCCAGTGGCCCAAGCAATGCGAGGAGCTAGTGTCTGAGCAAGGCATTAAGGTGGGGGAAGAACCTTTGTAGAAATTTTGTTGGCCATAATACCAAGCCGCCGTCATAGTCCAAGGGCCAGTCTCATATTTCGCCCCGATCCATCCAATATTCCGGACCTTACCCCCATAAGTATAGGACGTGTTGCTGATTAGCCCAATCACATAGCCGCCGTTGACCGTATCACCAACTGAAACCGGATTGGACGGATTCGAGAAATCCTCATGCTGATACCCCGTGTAAAGTGTCACCTTGCCGTCGGCACCTGCTCCCTTGAAAGCGTCCGCAAGATTGAAAGTGTACTTGCCCATGAGCGTGTACGCTTCAGTGTTCTGCGCGGTGCCGCCGAGAGTATTACAACTCGGAGTTCCAGTTACGCCGCATCCGCCGACGCCATACCCGAAGGTCGACACCGCATCTCGAAGCGCCGTATAAACTGCGTCTACGTAAAAGCCGTTCCAATTGGCTCCAATATTGGCTGCATAGGAATTTCCATGAAGGCCTGAGTCTTGTTCGCCTTGGGCATACATGACCGCTCCGTGGATGGGTCCATATCCATTGGCGTATTTCACCGAGTTATTCCACTTGTTGGCGTCGGCGACACCCGCCGCGCCGCCCCATCCGCTAGACCAGCCGATTTGCGAGAAAGCGGATGTTCCCGTCGGGTCGTAGCCGTACATCAGGGTAAGATCGAGCGGAGATTGGCGACCGATTGTAAGCGTACCATAAGTCGGGTTGCGAACACCCGCAAATACTTGTCCATTGAAAGCCTGACCGCACCGGGCGGAGTTGGCGAATATGCCTTGCTGATAGCCGGGCTTACCATTGTTCTGGATGATCGTCGCGCAAGCATCGGAGAGCCTGCCGGTCAGAGGATTGAAGCCAGTATCAAGCTGGCCGATCACCTTCCAGTCACCGAAGATCGGCTCTTCGAGCTTCAATCCAATAAAGTTGAAACCCAAGCCGCCGATGTTGAGAGATGAAATTGGCCTAGTTCCAGCCGGAGAAGCAAGGACGTTGGAGTTTAAGCCAAACGGATAGCCACCGAGCGGAGTGCCGATAGAATTATAGCCGTAACCGATATCGATCTGGCCGAAGAGAGTTATACCCTTCCAGGTCAGGGTGTCCGGCGGCGGCGGCGCCGGGGCTTTAAGATTGTCGCTCAGATCAGCCGCCTGTGTTGAGACAGTGAGGCTAACCAGCGCTACCAAAGACAGAGTAGATGCTTTCATATATCCCCCAAGATTCGATTACGAAAACCAGTAACTGTGTGCCCCAAGCCCCGGGCGAGAACAGAGCGAGTTCGCTGCTCCCGGCATCGGGAAAAATGGCGAGAATGGACAACCCAGGATCGACAAGGAGAACCTTGGCGCGCGTCATCCCTCTCTTTTTATTTTTGGTTATTGCGGCCTTACGCTATCCGAGCATCGCGCGGCATTTCGCCAATTTCGGCCCTCATCGCGCGAAGTTCTGCGTTTATCCTTGCTTCGAGCACTTTTCCTGCGCGCAACCTCAACTGTGAGGTTTGCTCGGTTTTCAGCGACGAGGTCCTATGACCGTACCGGGCGCCCGGTGAATACGGCCTACCGCGATCGCCCGCACGAAAGGAGGACTGGCATATCGCGGTCGTGAAAGCGCCACGCATCGAGAATCCGCCGGGGCAATAGCTCAAGATTCTCCACCGACGCCCGCGCGAGCTCGGCGCATCTCGTCCTTGTATCGCGACGATCACCTTCGAGTCTTTCATGCACGCCACGGGATTGGATCGCGCCGGAAATGCCGACCGTGACAAAGAGCTCGGCGCGACGACCGGCGTGCCAATCGTTGGGCGCTTAGCCCGCATCGACCGCCGCACCGGGGCGCCGAAACCAGCGATACGAACGCCACAGCGCTCCCACGTTCTGATCGGCGCGCCTTCAAACCAACGGAGATGACCAGCCTATGTCGATGACCGTGCCAGAAATCGAGCGCCACCTGCGACAGTAGCATCTAGTCTGTACCGCAACACGCTGCAGACGTGGCTTGCAGGCGCGAAGCACGAATCAACCTGTCCTTGAAGGACTTTCTCTGATCCTGCAGGACGACTTGGACGATCCGCCGGGCCTGCTTCCAGCTGCATACGCTTAAGTCATTGCCGCCGGCGAGAATGCGTTGCTCATCAGCAAGTCCGGCACTGGGAAGTCGCGCGCTGCCCAGGCGATTGCTAAGGAAGATGCCGCATCCGCTCATGTCTTCGCAGGACGGACCATGCAGAGCCTGCAAATTTTGCCAAATACATCGAGCGGATAGGCTCGGCGAGGTTGCCGGTTCGTGAAATTGAACGCAAATAACTCCCGCGAATCCTGTGCAAAGAAATTAGCGTCGGCATTGCAGCACGCCTTTTAGTAGCTCAGAAAGATCGGCGGATAGCTGGTGAGATCTTCATTCGGTCAAAGCGGAGTGGGATTGGCGAGATGTTTGCGAGCCGACGCGATACTACACGGTGCTCTGCGTGGGATTGCGCGCTATTGGCTCGTCTCGAATGCGATCTGCCCGGGTCGGATCAAGACGAGGTGCCCCCGACATCCTGGCGAATTAAAACTCCTCACCAATTGCCCTGCGGAGGATTTCGTAGCGTGTTTTGACAGGCCTTTCGATTTCGGCGGCATCGCTGGGCAAACGACGGTCGTGTCATACGGCGCCCCCTTGTGATCGACCGCAGCTAAACCGCGTTTAGAGCCAACGACGGGCGGTACCCGCGGACCATGATCTTGATGGTGAAAAAGGTCGCCGGCTTCGATGACGAACGCACTTTTCGCGACGACTGGCCGCGTATTACTTCTGCTCTGCAGCACCAATAGGCGAATGGTCGAATGCGGCGCCAGCGACGTCAGTACCGACTCAACCGGCGCCGATTAAGCTACAGCTAATCCTTAGAGGGGACCCGCTTCAGGTCTGACGGAAAGAACACGGAAGATGCACGCGCCGCGACGTCCTGCGCCGTGTAATGTCCCTTGGGATGGAAGCCGTCAGTCATCAGCATCCTAACTTCTGCGATCTCTTCCCCCGATACGGCGAGGACCTTCCCCGAATGGTCAGCTGCCAACTCGGAGGCCATGAAGAGGACTCCAGGAGCGACGTTCTCGGGACGCAGAATTGGATAGGACTCGCCATCCTGGGTGCCCGGCACGTCCGCCCACATACGAGTGACGGCGTTTGGTGCCAAGCCCATTACACGAATGCCGTATTTGCGACCTTCAATGGAGAGAACTCGTACCAAGCCATAGATACCCGCCTTGGCGGCTCCGTAGTTAGCTTGACCGAAATTGCCGAAAAGGCCTGATGTTGAGGACGTCATAATGATCACGCCCGGCCGACGGTTATCTTTGAGCCAATTCCAAACCGGTAGCGCGCAACAGTAGGTCCCCTTCAGATGAACCTTGACGACGAGATCCCAATCCTCCTCCGAGGTCTTGGCAAATGTCCGGTCGCGCAAGATGCCGGCGTTGCAGATCAGGATATCGACCTTGCCGAAAGCATCGATCGCAGTCCTAAGGATATTTTCGCCACCGGCTACCGTGGACACGTCATCGCCATTGGCCACTGCGCGTCCACCGGCTGCTATGATCTTGGCCACTACCTTTTCAGCCGCACCGCTAGCGCCGGACCCATCGACCGAGCTGCCGAGGTCATTGACGACGACGGCCGCGCCCTCTTTGGCGAACAGCGTTGCATAAGCCTCACCGAGCCCGCCACCTGCCCCGGTGATGATCGCCACCTTACCGTCCAACAATCCCATCCTGTACTCTCCAAATGTCTGCATCGTGAGTGCGCGCGGCGCTACAGAGGCATCCTCAGTTTATTTTTCGCTCGCCTGCTCCCATTCCACATAAACGCCAGCGAGGTCGTTTGCGTGCAGGACACGCCGGCATGCGAGGGCATCGTTAAGCTACAACCAATGAGGCCGCCCTGCTGCCGTTAGGACAGAGCTGCGCCATTTCAGTTCGATGGGCCCGCGCTCGCGCTGAGCATCCCGAGGCTCGATCGAGTGCCGCCTTTGTCATCCGGCCACCTTGTTGCCACGTCTGCTCATTTCGCCCCCTGTCGAACTCGACCGGCACGCGCTAGCAACAAACGCTTTACCTCGAACGCCGGTAGGAAAATCGGCCCACTCTTGCTAAGATTCGCACATTTCAGACAAATTTCTCATTCTAGCGCAGAAGTTCGTCGCGCAGATTACGAAGGTGACGCTGTCGCAGACAATCAGCCGACAAAAGATCGGCTACCCAACATCGGCGGCGTCACTGATGGCGCCGTAGATTTCGGCCAAGTCCGCCGCCGTGACGCAATAGGGCGGCATCACGTAAATTGTATTGCCGAGCGGCCGCAGCAGTAGGCTCCGGTCCTTGAAGATTGCTCCAAGCTTTGGACCGATGCTCGCCAGATAGCCCGAATCGGTGGTCTTCAGATCGAGTGCCGTGATTGTCCCGGTCCGACGAACGTTTGCAAAGCGCGCGTCCGTACGGAATGGCTCTAGTGCTTGCTCTTGGAGCGTAGCGATCAAGCCTACGCGCCGGAGAGTGCTTTGGTCCCGCCAGAGATCCAGGTTAGCCTTTGCAGCGGCGCAAGCTATTGGGTTGGCGGTGTATGAACTCGAATGAAAGAAAGTACGCGTGCGATCCTTCGAATAATGCGCATCGAAGATGTCCGCGCGGCAGAGTGTCACAGCGAGCGGAAGCGCCCCACCGGTGAGCCCCTTGGAATAGCAGGCGATATCCGGCGTGACATTGGCCTGCTCACAAGCGAATAGTGTTCCGGTGCGGCCCCAGCCCGTCATGACCTCGTCGGCAATGAACAGAACGCCTGAGGTTTCGCAAATCCGCTTCATTTCTCTTAGAACCCAGGCTGGGTACATCAGCATTCCACCCGCCCCCAATATCAGCGGCTCGACTATAAAGGCGGCCGGCCTTTCATTTCGGCAAGTAGACTCGAGCGCATCGAGAGTCACCTGCTCATGGCCCGTCGCCGGGAACGGGATTGTGCTAACGTTGAACAATAGGGGCCCGTACGCCGCGTTGAATACGCCGCGGGCACCGACCGACATCGCTC
Source organism: Bradyrhizobium sp. CCBAU 11386 (assembly GCF_028128955.1). NCBI lineage: Bacteria > Pseudomonadati > Pseudomonadota > Alphaproteobacteria > Hyphomicrobiales > Nitrobacteraceae > Bradyrhizobium > Bradyrhizobium sp. CCBAU 11386. The sequence continues at coordinate 4,978 of NZ_LBKA01000147.1, read as the reverse complement.
CAATCGTGTCGCCGTGATAGGAGTGTTGCATTACGACAATGCGCGTTCGATGCTTGCCGATGTTGTGCCAATAGCCGAGTGCCATTTTGAGGGCTACTTCCACACTCGTGGAACCACTGTCGGAGAAGAAGACATGATCAAGCCCGGCCGGCGTCAGTTGCAAGAGTTGCGTCGCAACTTCCTCAGCCGGATCATGAGTGTAGCCGGCAAAGATGATTTGGTTGAGCCTGGCTGCCTGATCTTGAATCGCGCTCACAATTCGTGGATGGCAATGACCATGCGTCACGACCCACCACGATGAGATTGCGTCGATGATGCGAACTCCATCCGCGGTGTAGAGGTAAGCACCATCGCCACGCAGAATCTTCGTCATCTTGTCCTGAAGCGCGTGTTGCGTGAACGGATGCCAGATCGGCGACTTCGTCTTTGGCGTCATGGCTTGAAATCATTCCTGCCAACCAAAGCACGGCGACAATTTTGGCGAGACAGGTGCTTGAGACGGTAGAGTTCCGGCGCGATGTAATCAGGCGGGAGCCTTCCCAGCCGTGCGACGGGTTGAATATCTGTCTTTCCTTTGAGGCCAGCCTGAACCGGTCTCCAATAGTTCCCGCCGAGGAGATTGGCGAGGCCAGCAGAAACGGCCGTTTCTCCGATTCCGGTATTAGTACCCGTCGCCACGATGCGCTGACTCACTGAGACCAACCCGTCGTCACCTCTTTGAGAGTATCAAGCATCGATCGGATGTTGTCCTCCCCGACATTGAGTGTGATTGAAATCCGCAGGCGTGCGGTGCCCTCTGGCACGGTTGGCGGCCGGATTCCGCGGATATCGAAGCCGCGAGCCTGCAATGCAGAGGCCAGCCGCATTGCACGGGCATTGTCCCCCACGATGTAGGGTACAATCTGCGAGTCGGAAGGACTTCGAAGACCGCGTGCGCGGATCTCCTGATGCGTAAGGGCGACCAGGTTGGCCAGACGCGTTTGCCGCTCAGGTTCCTCCCGTAGAATCAAGAGTGCCTCCCGCACGGCGACGGCCATCAATGGTGAAGGCGCAGTGGCGAAGATGAATGGGCGGCAGCGATTTACCAGGAAGTCGCGCAGCACTCGTGTGGTCGTAACAAGTGCGCCAGCAGCGCCCAGGGCCTTGCCACAGGTGTGAACAACTAGAACATTCTCGCGCCTCTCGTAGGGCGCAGTGAGTCCTCGTCCGTGTTCACCGTAAACGCCAGTGGCATGAGCCTCGTCAATAATGAGGAACGCGTCGTGCCGTTCGGCGATCACCGCTAGATCCTTCAGTGGCGCGAAATCGCCATCCATGCTGTAGAGACTTTCGACGACGATCCAGACGCGTCCGACGCCGCCTTTCGCCCGCCACTCAGAAATCGTGCTTTCGACGGACTCTGGATCGTTATGCACGTTGATCCGGAAATCGGCTCGACCGGCTCGCGCACCTTCATGAATACTTGCGTGCACAAGGGAGTCAAGAACGAGCAAATCACCCCGCTGCGGCAAGGTTGTTAGGACGGCGAAATTTGCAACATAACCGCCGCCAAAGAAGAGGGCGGTCTCCGCTCCAAAAAACTTAGCCGCTTCAGCTTCGAGTCCTTCGTGCTCCTCGCAATTACCGCGAAGAAGCCGCGACCCACCAGCACCGATAGGGGTGCCTGCCTCTAGCGCGGTTGAGATAGCATTCTTTATACGCGGCGCGGTGGCGAGCGCGAGATAATCGTTCGATGCAAAATCAATCCCCGCGCGCGGCTTGAGGCTGCGCAGCCGATCAGCTTCTTTCAGGGCATACAAAGCTGCGACGTAGTCGCTGTTATGGGCCGCGTGGCTTGTTTTCATTTGTTACTCCCGGAACCGCCCCGAATTGCGCAAGGCTTCAATTGCTGCAAAGCGACAGCTTCGGCCTGCAGGATTTAACTCTGCGAATATGTATATCGATGATCGGCTTCTCTGCCGTCCGCTCGACACTCTAAAGATTCCGCGAGCCAATTAACCGGCTTCAGATCGGGTCCATAGCGGACCAGATGTTCAAGCGTTTGGCTGTAGAAGTATCCATCGACACCAGCCGAGGACTTTGTTTGACCGATGAGGGTTGCCTTGACGGCGAACGCTGCAACAAGCGTGTCCTTGGTTTGGGCCGAGACCGTTGCGTTGAGTGCGACTAGCCAAACGCAGCCGCAAGAACAATCATGCTTTTCCTCCCTCGTGTCTTTCAATCGTAGAGGGCTGCTCGAGTACAAAAACGCTAAAAACCGAGTGAAATTAGATAAATTGCGCGGAAACCAAGACTCCCCGCAGTTTAAATGCCGAGCAAAGGTCGTGAACTTCAATCGCCGGCTGGCCATGCCGCTCTCGAAGGAGTTTCCAATCGCCTCAAAGCCCCGCGAGGACCAGATGAAATCTCGTTCAAGGTGAAGGTTCGCAACAATTTGGAACGCGCAGCCGTCTACAGCGTCCGTCTTGCTCCCGGCGTTTGGTCGGGCTTCGCAGGGAAAGGTGGGAGGCGTCACGCTTCAGGCGGGACAGCAAGGCGAGATATCGCTAAAGGCGCTCGCGCCGTTCCAAGTCGACCGCCTGCGACGGCTGATGACCGCCGCAATTCTGATCGGCGGCGTATCGCAGGGGCCAATCTGCGAAGCGTTAGTCTCAACTTATTAGCTTAAGAGACCGTTTGAACGGGACACGGTTGCCGTTCACGAAAGACCTAGCATTGCGGACTTGTGTTGTCGGCGTCCGACCGCTTGCGCGCTTTCCTGCCCCCGTATCAATGGCCAATAGGCTTTCCGATGAACTATCGCTATGGAGCTCTCGTGTGACCTGACGAGGCAAAGATCGCGGCTTGAGCCTGGAGAGAAACCGTATGTCCGCATCTGCCGATTAGGTGGCTCGCCGCCATATACTGCGTGTCCGAGCTTTGCTGGGGCGGTCTGACCCGATTCTCATCATAGGAGGGCGAGCCATGGGACGCGGAATTGATGTCGCGAAGGGAGAAACGCCGCCGCGATTGTGGACAAAGGCCTGAGAGGAGAAGTTTCGCGTATTCGTTGAGGTCGACGCGTCACCGACAAGCATGCGCCGGGTCATTGAACGGACCGCCGCCCGGTTTGATCGTGTAAAATTCTGTTACGACGCCGCTCCGGCGGGTTATGTCTTTATCGCAAGCGATTCGATTAAGTCTCACAAAGCTCTTCACGGAGCGGATGAAAGCCAAGTAGCAGTGCGAGTGATCGTCCGCTGCCGAGCGGCCGAGGTGAGAGACGCTACCTTCCGCCGCCAAACAGGTGAGCGCCTTCCTACTCCAGCACGAGACTTATCCCCATGCATGTTACGTGACGGTTGTCGGCACTGCGTTTGTTGATGTGTTTTGTCAGGCAAGCCGGGAGCTGATGCCGAGGCGGTTGAGCAAACTCGTGTCGCGCTCGCGCTGCGGATTTTTGGTCGTCAATAGCACGTCGCCAATGAAAAGCGAATTCGCGCCGGCCAGAAAGCACAACGATTGAAGCTCATCGGTCATATACTGCCGTCCGGCGGAAAGCCGTACGACGCTCTTCGGCATCATAATCCGGGCCGTCGCGACGAGGCGCACCAGTGCAATGGGATCCGGACGCTCCGCTGTCTCATTGACAGGGACGCCTTTGACCTCGTTCCATAGATTGATCGGAACACTTTCCGGATGGCTGGGGAGATTAGCCAACAGCACGAGCATGGCGAGGCGATCCTCCACATGCTCGCCCATGCCGAGAATGCCGCCGCAGCAGACCTTGATGCCGGCCTTGCGAACATGCTCAAGAGTGTCGATGCGATCCTGAAGAGTACGCGTGCTGATGACCTTCCCGTAGAACTCTGGTGAAGTGTCGACGTTATGATTGTAGAAGTCGAGCCCGGCCTCGGCTAGTTGAGTGGCCTGCTTAGGCGATAGCATGCCGAGTGTGACACAGGTTTCCATGCCAAGAGCTTTGACCGCGCTGACCATTTCGCAGACCCTATCGAGGTCGCGGTCCTTTGGACTGCGCCAGGCCGCGGCCATGCAAAAACGGCTCGCGCCAGCGTCCTTGGCGCATTGCGCAGTGGCGATGACATCGGCGCGATCCATCAGGCGGGTGGCTTTCAATCCGGTATCGTAATGCGCGCTCTGCGAGCAGTAACCGCAGTCTTCGGGACATCCGCCAGTCTTAATGCTCAGCAAGCTCGCGGTCTCGATGTGGTTTGGATCGAAGTTCGCGCGATGAACGCTTTGTGCCTGAAACATCAGGTCGGCGAATGGCAGACTATAGAGCGCTTTGGCCTCGGCGCGTTCCCAGTCACTACGGACGGGCGCCCTGCTGCCGCTGCCGTTCCCTTCAACTTTCTTAGGGATCATTCGATTTATTTCCTGTTACAACAGATTGATCAGATCGATTATCTATTGTGTTATGTGATCAGCGCTAGCTGATCTGCGCGGCAGAAGCATAAGATCGCATCGACACCTAAAGACAGCAGAAATCCCCGCAGATTGCAGAAATTCTGCAAAATGATCGGTACCTGCTGCCTTATGATTTCCCTAGCTCGGCCTGGCGGAGATAAGCAGCGCTACCCCTCGCGTGATGCTCGCCCGTCCGCACGGCAGTATTGACGCCGATCCCGAAGGCATTGTGCACCGACATCGGCAACAAGCACGCAGGGCTCGGCGTGGAGCTGTATGGCCCGTGCGGGCTTGACGGAGGAGACCGGCGCGGCCCCGGCATCTTCGCGACGCACGGGTCGCCGAATCGCGACGGCACAAACGGCATCCGATGGATCAACCTCGTCGCCTGCCCTACACTCCACGATAGCATAGAAAGGCACGAGTTGTAGCAGCTGTAGAAAGCCACGAAACATGCCAACCTCCTCCATCGAGGCCCGTCCATTTCGAACTAGAACCTATCTCAAAATTGTCGAAACAGGATCAGCAGGCAAGCGAGCTGGACGAAGCCGAGGAAGTTTTGCGGATAGAA
>NZ_LBKA01000146.1:0-9712 GCF_028128955.1 Bradyrhizobium sp. CCBAU 11386 | reverse complement strand
CTGCCGCTGCTGCGGGTGCCGCCACCGGGGCGCGAGGCCTCGCGGGCACGCTGGGCGGCCTCCGATTCGACCTTGCGGACGGCCTCTTCCAGCGACAGCCGTTCGCGGGTGATCTCGGATTCGGAGAGCGGCGGCTGCACGCTGCGGAGCTGTGCGATCAGCGCCGTGCGCGCCCGCTCATAGAGCGCGCGACGGCTTTCGCCGGGAGCGTTGGGGTCCAGGGCGGCAATAGCGCGGGCGATCAGCGGATAGTAATCAGCCATTTCTACTCAACTATACGCGCGTCCCGGTAAGATATCGTTAAGCCTCAAACGGATTTTGCACCAGGATAGTATCCTCGCGTTCGGGGCTGGTGGAAAGCAGTGCGACGGGGCACCCCACCAATTCCTCGATCCGGCGGACATATTTGATGGCCTGGGCCGGCAGGTCGGCCCAGGAGCGCGCACTGGCGGTCGGCTCCTTCCAGCCCTCGATGGTCTCGTAGATCGGCTCGACCCGGGCCTGGGCGCCTTCGCCGGCCGGGAAGTGGTCGATCTCCTTGCCGTCGAGCTTGTAGCCGGTGCAGACCTCGATCGAATCGAAGCCGTCGAGGATGTCGAGCTTGGTCAGCGCGAGACCGTTGATGCCGCAGGTGCGGACCGCCTGGCGGACCAGCACGGCGTCGAACCAGCCGCAGCGGCGGGGCCGCCCGGTATTGGTGCCGAACTCGCGGCCACGCTCGCCGATCTTGCGGCCGATCGCGTTGTCCTGCTCGGTCGGGAACGGGCCCTGGCCGACGCGGGTCGTATAGGCCTTGCACAGACCGAGCACGTAGCCGACCGCGCCGGGGCCGAGGCCCGAGCCGGTCGCGGCCTGCGCCGCCACCGTGTTGGACGAGGTGACGTAGGGATAGGTGCCGTGGTCGACGTCGAGCAGCGCGCCTTGCGCGCCCTCGAACAGCATGCGCTTGCCTTCGCGCCGCTTGATGTCGAGCAGCCGCCACACCGTCTCGGCATAGGGCAGCAGCTGCGGCGCCAGCGCGGTCAATTCCTTCAGGATATCCTTGCCGTCGAACTCCGGCAGATTGAGGCCGCGGCGCAAGGCGTTGTGGTGAGCCAGCAGCCGGTCGATCTTGTGCGGGAGGGTGTCGAGGTCGGCGAGGTCCATCAGGCGGATGGCGCGGCGGCCGACCTTGTCTTCATAGGCAGGTCCAATGCCGCGGCGGGTGGTGCCGATCGCGGTCGCCGCGTTGGAGGACTCGCGCAGGGCATCGAGCTCACGGTGCAGCGGCAGGATCAGGGTGACGTTCTCGGCGACGCGCAGATTTTCCGGGGAGACGGCAACGCCCTGCGCGCGCAGCTTGGTGACCTCGTCGAGGAAGGCGGCGGGATCGAACACCACGCCGTTGCCGATCACCGACAGCTTGTGCTCGCGCAGCACGCCCGAGGGCAGCAGCGCGAGCTTGTAGGTCTGGCCGTTGATCACCAGCGTGTGGCCGGCGTTATGGCCGCCCTGGAAACGGACGACGATGTCCGCCTGCTCCGACAACCAGTCGACGATCTTGCCCTTCCCTTCGTCGCCCCACTGGGCGCCGACGACGACAACATTGGCCATTCGCGGGTAATCCCTATTCAATCTGTCTCTAGGAGGCATGATCCTCGCGGAAAACCGGTGCCCACTTTTCCGGGATCATGCCTGCGCCAAGCCCTCTCTGCGGCCCAGGGCCGCTCGCACGCAAGGCAGCCAACCGGATAAAGGAAGCAGCCTCTCTAGGCAAGCAAGAACGGGGCTTTTTCGAGGTCGGGAAGGCACTCCAAGCCTTTGATATCCCCTTAAAATCCTGAAAGGTTGGCGGCCCGGCGGCAGCGGAATTGACACGCATCAACCGTTCCGGCCCGCGATTGCGCCAAGGGATGGCTGTCACCTTCGCAGCTTACCCTTCCCGGCCCTGGAAGCCTTCATGTCGGATATGCCGTGACCCAGCCACCGAACAGCCAGGCGAGCCAGTTCTGGCGCCTGCCGACGGATGCGCTCTGCACGGAGCTCGGCTGCTCCTTGCAGGGCCTGACTACGACCGAGGCCGCCGCACGCCTCGGCCGTTTCGGGCCGAACAGCGACGCGCCGCCGCGCATCGAGGGGGCGGCGCGTGCGATCCTGCGGCGGCTGCTGGAGCCGCTGTCGCTGATCCTGCTGGTCGCCGGCATCGTCTCGATGCTGACCGGCGACGACATCAGCGGGCTCATCATTGTCCTGATTCTCGTGCTCTCGATCGGGCTCGACACCATCCAGGAGGGCCATGCGGTCCGCGCCGCCGAGATCCTCCGCCGTTCGGTGGCGCTCAAGGCCGAGGTCAGGCGCGACGGCGCCTTCCGCGAGATCGACGTCGACCACGTCGTTCCGGGCGACCTCCTGCGCGTCCGCGCCGGGGACATCATCCCGGCGGATGCGTTGATCCTGGAGAGCACCGCCTTCACGGCCGGAGAAGCCGCGCTCACCGGCGAGCCCTATCCGGCGCAGAAGCGCGCCGGCGCCGCGACCGACCCCGACGACACGTCGAATGCACTGTTCCGCGGCGCCGTGGCGCAGACGGGCGAGGCGATCGCGCTCGTCGTCAGGACCGGCCGCGACACCGTGTTCGGCGCTGCGGCCTCCGCGCTCGCCGAGACGCAGGCTCCCTCCCCCTTCGAGCGCGATTTGCGCGAGTTCGGCCTCGTGATCGCGCGGGCCACGCTCGCGCTGGTGCTGGTCGTGCTCACCGTCCGCGTCGTGTTTGGCCGCGAGGTGCTCGATTCGCTGCTGTTCGCGGTCGCGCTCGCGGTCGGGCTGACGCCGGAGCTGCTGCCGATGATCACCACGGTGACGCTGTCGCGCGGCGCACTGCGGATGGCCGGCCGCAAGGTGATCGTGAAGCGGCTGGCCGCGATCCACGATCTCGGCGCCATGACCGTCCTGTGCACGGACAAGACGGGCACGCTGACCTCGGCCGAGATCACGCTCGCAGGGAGCCTCGACGCCGAGGGCAAGGACAATGCCCGCGCCGCGCAGCTCGGCGCCATCGCGGCATCGCTCGGCGGCGACCGCGGCACGCTCGATGCCGCCCTCGTCGCCGGCCGGCCGGACGCCGCGCAGGGCTGGACCCTGGCCGGGCGGCAGGCCTTCGACTTCTCGCGCCGGCTGGGATCAGTGCTTGCCACCGGCCCCGGAGGCCCGCTGCTCATCGTCAAGGGCGCGCCGGAAGCCGTGCTCGCATTGTGCACGATGGACGAGAGCGCGCGCAGCGCGGCGCTGGCACGCGTGCGTGAGCTCGCGAGCGAGGGCCTGCGCACCGTGGCGATCGCCTCGCGGGCGTGGAGCGGCGTGGTGCGCGAGGTCGAGACGGAGGACGAGACCGATCTCGCCTTCGAGGGCTTTTGTGCTTTCGCCGATCCGCCGAAGCCGACGGCCGCAGCCGCAATCGCGCGGCTCGCGGCAAACGGCGTGGGCCTGAAGATCCTCTCGGGCGACGACCCCGTGGTGGTGAAGCGGCTCGCGAGCCTGGTCGGGCTGAATCCCGAGCGCGTGCTGTCAGGGGCCGACATTGCACGGCTCAGCGACGAAGCGCTCGCCGTGCAGGTGCGTTCCACTGACGCGTTCGGCCGCCTCGCGCCGGACCAGAAGTCGCGCATCGTGAAGGCGCTTCAGGCGGGCGGCGAAGTGGTCGGCTTCCTCGGCGACGGCATCAACGACGCACCGGCCCTGAAGGTTGCCGACGTCGGATTGTCGGTCGACGGCGCGACCGGCGTGGCGCAGGCCGCCGCCGACATGATCCTGCTCGCTTCGGATCTCGAGGTCGTCGCCGACGGCGTCGAGGAAGGACGGCGCACCTTCGCCAACATCATGAAATATGTCCGCATGGGCGCGAGCTCGAATTTCGGCAACATGCTGTCGATGGCGATCGCCTCGATGGTGCTGCCGTTCCTGCCGATGCTGCCGACGCAGATCCTGCTCAACAACCTGCTGTACGATCTCTCCGAGCTCGGCATTCCCTTCGACCGGGTCTCGCGCGCGGCCACCGCGCAGCCGCAGGTCTGGAGCATGACGCGGCTGGCGCGTTTCGCCGCGATCATGGGACCGCTGTCCTCGGTGTTCGACTTCCTGACCTTCGGCGCCCTCATCATGCTGTTTCACGCATCGCCCGGCGAGTTCCGCACCGCCTGGTTCATCGAATCCATGGCGACGCAGATCCTGGTGATCTTCGTCATCCGCACCAACGGCCGACCGTGGCGCAACTGGCCCGATCCAGTGCTGTCGGCCTCGTCGCTGATCGCCTTGCTGGTCGCGATGGTCGTGCCGTTCACGCCGGTCGGCACCTGGTTCGGCTTTGTCGCGCCGCCGCCGCTGATGATGGCCGGCATCGCGCTTCTGGTGGTGGTCTATCTTGCCTGTGCCGAACTGTTGAAGCCGTTTGCGATCCGCGCCGGGCTGAGGGGTTGAGCGAGGTTCCGGCTGCCGCTCCCGTGCATGGACAGGATGCGTCGTGCCCCATTGATATCAGGCGAATTTCCGTGTCTTTGAACGGGCCGGGTCTGAACCGGCCCGGGTGCCGCCGGGCCGGGACCTCGGTGCACGACGCGGGGCCATAACAATCACAATGTCCGCCACCGGCCAGACCACCAGCGCCGCGACGCCCGGCCACAACTGGATCGCCAACCAGCCCTATCTGCTGCTCAGCATCACCGCGCTGTGCTGGGCCGGCAACGCCATCGTCGGGCGGCTTGCCGCCGGCCACATCCCGCCGGTCACGCTGTCGTTCCTGCGCTGGTTCTTCGCCTTCCTCCTCGTGCTGCCGTTCGCCTGGAAACATCTCGCGCAGGACTGGCCCGCGATCCGCGGCAAGCTCGGCCTGATGGTCACGCTCTCGATCACCGGCATCGGTGCCTTCAACACGCTGCAATACTGGGCGCTGGAGCATACCCAGGCACTCAACACGCTGCTGCTCCAGTCGGCCGCGCCGCTGCTCGTGGCGCTGTGGTCGCTGGCGATCCTCGGCATCCGGCTCACTGCGGCACAGGCCTTCGGCGTGCTGCTGTCGATGTGCGGCGTGCTGACGATCCTGCTGCATGGCGATTTCACCACGCTGTCGAACATCGAGTTCAACAAGGGCGACCTCATCTTCCTCCTCGCGCTGCTGATCTTCGCGCTCTATTCGGTGCTGAGCCTGAAGCGGCCGGCGATGCATGGCCTGTCGTTCCTCGCCTTCACCTTCGGTGCCGGCGCCGCCTGCCTCATTCCGCTTGAGATCTGGGAATTGTCCGCGCGCCCGGTGATGAAGCTCGACGGGCCGAACCTGCTGACGCTGTTCTATGTCGCGGTGTTCCCCTCCACCCTCGCCTATCTCTGCTTCAATCGCGGGGTGCGCCTGATCGGCGCCAACCGCGCCGCACCGTTCTTCCACGTGGTGCCGGTGTTCGGCTCGATCATGGCGATGGTCTTCCTGGGCGAACGCCCGCAGGCGTTCCACTTCATCGGTTTTGCCCTGGTGCTGTCGGGCGTGTTCGCGGCGTCGAGGAAGCAGGCGAGTTAGACTCGCCTTGCAAGTTCGTCGCGCAGTCTTCTGCGTTCAGGTGCTCGCCGATGGGTTCATCCATACGATTTCCCAGACATAGCCGTCCGGATCTTCAATGTGGCGGTTATACATGAAGCCGAGATCCTGAGCCGGGTTGGGATCGGCGCGACCGCCCGCCGCCACCGCGCGAGTCAGCGTTGCATCGACGGCGTCGCGGTCATCGACCGTGAGGGCGATCAGGACCTGACTGTCGCCTCGCGGATCACCGATCGGGCGTTTGGTGAATTGGCGATAGTGGTCGTGGGTCAGCAGCATCACGCCGATCGCGTCCGTGACCATGAGCGAGGTCGAATTCTCGCCCGAAAACTGAGGGTTCACCGTGCCGCCGAGCGCCACATAGAACGCCGACGATGCGGCGAGATCGCGCACGGGCAGATTCAACAGAATCATCCTGGACATTGCTTTTCCTTCTTCAGCGGCGGGATGCCGCGCTCTTGCAAGGCTCTGCTTGCGAAATTGCCTGCCGGACTCGAAGCCGTTGCGGCGCTTTGCCGTCAGCTGTTACCTTGGATGAATGAGACCCTAGACGTAGCGCGCCGCGCCCATGCAGAGGGCGGTGATGGCGAGCAGAGCGGCGGCCACGCGCTGGGCGGTCGCGATGCGCGAGCGCACATCCGCCGCCTCGCGCGTGCCACGGCGCAAGCTCAGCAGCGCACGGGGACCGATCGCGGCCTGAATGCCGGCTGCGATCAGCGCGCAAACCGCACCAAGCGCGAGCACCTGCTCGGCCGCGCCAAAACTGCCGGAATGAGCGAGATGCCCGAGATAGCCGCCGGTGAGGATCGCAATCGTCGCCGCGCCGAGCTGCGGACCGACGAGCTGCTCGCCCCCGGCTGCTCCGGTTCGCGCCAGCGCAAAGCTTGATCCGGCCCAGAACACAGACGACAACACATGAAGCGACAGCGCGATCACGAGGGCAGTCTGCATGGCAAGCTCCAAACCGGCTTCTAAATTGGATATACAATATGTATATTGAATGCGTCAAGACGATGGCAGGGCGATGCCGAAACGCAGCTATGTGAGCTCGGTCCGCGCCTCCGCAGCCGCGGAGACGCGCGAACGCATCATCGCGGCCGGTGCGCGCCTGTTGCGGAAGGATGCGAGCATCGCGAACTTCTCGCTCGACGTGGTGGCGAAGGCGGCCGGCGTCACGCGGCTGACCGTCTACAACCAGTTCGGATCGCGGCGTGGACTGCTGGAGGCCGTGTTCGACGACATCGCGCGGCAGGGCGGGCTGTTCGAGCTGGCCGAGGCGATGGCGTTGCCGGACCCTCGCGCCGCGCTCGATCGCGTCGTCGCGATCTTCTGTACCTTCTGGGCGCACGACCCCGCGATCGGCGGTCTCAACCAGGCGATCGCAACCGACCCCGAATTCGGCAATGCGCTGGTCGCGCGCAACGAGCGGCGGCGTGAGCTTGTGACGGGACTGGTGACACGCATCACGGAGAGCCGTGCCGCAAAGCGGGCCGTGCAGGATGCCGTCGACCTGATCTTCGTCCTGACGAGCTATCCGACCTTCGCAGCGCTGAGCCCGCAGCGGTCGACGGAGGAGGTCTGCCGCCTGCTGCAGACGGCCTGCCACGCCGCTGTCGATGCGTCGATGCCGGATGCGCGCGCCGGGCGGAAGAAGTAGGCCGTGGCGGCTCTTCGTCCTTCTGCCTCGTCGCGACGATCACGCGCCGGGCGCAGCGATGTTCAACATATTGACCGCCAATGGCACCTCCTCAGGTCATGCGTGCATTGTAGCATTGCGGTCGCGTGACTTGTGTCACGACGGCAATCCGGCGCAAGTTGCATCCGACCCCAATGACGATCGCTTCGCCCGCGCCACCAGCCTCGAATCCGGCCAGTTGGCTCAACAACCAGCCCTATCTGCTGCTCAGCCTGAGCTCGCTGTTCTGGGCCGCCAACATCGTGCTCGCGCGCCATGTCGGCGCGCATGTGCCGCCGCTGACGGTGACCACGATCCGCTGGTTCGGCGTGTTCCTCATCCTGTTGCCGTTCGCCTGGCCACATCTGAAGCGCGACTGGCCGGCTCTGCGCAAGAGCCTGCCCCTGATGCTGTTCCTGTCGCTGGTCGGCTTCGCCTTCAACAACGCGATCTCGTACTGGGCGCTGCAATACACGGAGGCGCTGAACGCGCTGCTGATCCAGTCGGCAGGTCCCCTGTTCGTGGCGCTGTGGTCGCTGGCGCTGTTCGGCGTGCGGCTGACGGCGGCGCAGCTTGCCGGCATCGCCATCTCGCTTCTCGGCGTGCTGACCATCATCCTGCGCGGCGATCTCGCGGCGCTGGCGAGCATCAGCTTCAACAGGGGCGACATCATGTTCGCGTCCTCGCTGGTGGCATTCGGACTCTACTCCGCCTTCATCCCGCGCCGGCCGAAGGTCCATCAGCTCTCCTTCCTGTCCTTCACCACCTGCTGTGGCGCGATCATGCTGCTGCCCACCGCCGTCTGGGAGGCTTGGCGCGGCAACGTCATGCAATTCGATGGGGTGACGCTGGCGACGCTCGGCTACATCCTGATCTTCCCCTCGACGCTCGCCTATCTCTTCTTCAACCGCGGCGTGGCGCTGATCGGACCGAACCGGGCCGCACCGTTCTTCCATCTGGTGCCGGTGTTCGGCTCGGCGATGGCGATCCTGCTGCTCGGCGAAAAGCTCCAGCCGTTTCACCTGATCGGCTACGCGCTGGTGCTCGCCGGCGTCGTGATCGCCTCGCGCCGGGGCTCGGCGGTGAAGTAATTCCGCGCCGCGGACGCTCCCCTCTCGTGTCCCGGACGCGATGCAGCGCCATCTAGCGTTGCTGCGCTGAGCCGGGACCCCAGTCTGCCGCGACATGGGCCCCGGCTCTGCAGCGCACCGCTGGAGAAGCGCTGCGCTGCGTCCGGGGCACGAGACCTGGCGGCAAACTCCCGCCTTCCGATTCCAGCAAAGAGAAGCTAGGTTCCCCGCCAACGAAAAAGAGGGAACGACCACACATGCTTTCAGCGTTGATTCGAAACCTGCGCACCATCGGCACGGCCGTGCTCTGCCTTGCCGCCTCGACCACCGCACAGGCCGACAACTACCCCAGCCGCAACATCACGCTGGTGCTGCCCTTTGCGGCCGGCAGCGGCACCGACACCACGACGCGGCTGATCTCGCAGCATTTGTCGCAGGCGCTCGGCGTCGGCATCGTGATCGAGAACAAGGCCGGCGCCAACGGCATGATCGCGGCGACCTTTGTCGCGCGCGCCGCCCCCGACGGCTACACGCTGCTGGTGACGACCAACACGACGCATTCGGCCAATCCCTACCTGCTCAAGAGCCTCACTTACGATCCGGTCAAGGATTTCACCCCGATCGCGCGCACCGGCGATTTGCCCTTCATGCTGGTCGTTCACCCCGAGGTGCCGGCCAAGACCGTCGGCGAGCTGGTCGCCTACGGCAAGGCCAATCCGGGCAAGCTGAGCTACGCCTCGGGCTCGTCGTCGGCGATCGTCTCGGGTGCGACCTTCGCGCACAATGCCGGGCTCGACCTGCTGCACGTGCCCTACAAGAGCTCGCCGCCGGCGCTCAACGACGTCATGGGCGGCCGCGTCTCGATGATGTTCGTGGACATCCTGACCGGCCTGCCGCACGTCAACGGCAACGCGCTGCGCTCGCTCGCCGTCACCACCAAGGACCGCTCTCCGCTGGTGCCGAACCTGCCCTCGATGCAGGAGGCCGGCGTGCCCGACTTCGACATCTCCTCGTGGCAGGGCTATTTCGGTCCGGCCGGCATGCCGAAGGAGATCGTGACGCGGCTCAACGCCGAGATCAGGAAGATCGTCGAGAAGCCGGAGATCAAGGCGCAGCTCGCCACCCTCGGCATGGATGCCTTCTCGGGCACGCCGGAACAGCTCGGCACCTTCGTGAACGAGCAGCTGGTGCTGTGGGAGAAGCTGATCACGAACGCGAAGATCGAGAAGCAGTAGAGGCGGACTCGTAGGGTGGGCAAAGCGAAGTGTGCCCACCATCACTCGTCGAGAACTCAAAAAGAAAAGGTGGGCACGGCGCTTTCGCGGCCTTTGCCCACCCTTGTATTAGCGCGAGCGCTTATGATGGTGGCGTTCCGTGAGGAATGGCCCAGCCCGGGTGACGGCCCGA
>NZ_LBKA01000145.1:0-9661 GCF_028128955.1 Bradyrhizobium sp. CCBAU 11386 | reverse complement strand
CTGGCGACCGATCTCCTCGACCGAGGCCGAGAGCTCTTCCGTCGCGGTCCCCCCCCCCCCCCCCCCCCCCCCCCCCCCCCCCCCCCCCCCCCCCCCCCCCCCCCCCCCCCCCCCCCCCCCCCCCCCCCCCCCCCCCCCCCCCCCCCCCCCCCCCCCCCCCCCCCCCCCCCCCCCCCCCCCCCCCCCCCCCCCCCCCCCCCCCCCCCCCCCCCCCCCCCCCCCCCCCCCCCCCCCCCCCCCCCCCCCCCCCCCCCCCCCCCCCCCCCCCCCCCCCCCCGGCCGAGGCCGAGACGTTGGAGACGATGGCGCCGACGGCGCTCTCGAAATCGTCGGCAAAGCGGATCAGCTCGGAGCGGCGGGCGGTGGCCAGTTCCTTGTTCTGGGCTTCGCTCGCGGCGGCATCGCGCTCGGCCTTGGCAACCGCCTGGACCTTGAACTCCTCGACAGCGCCGGCCATCTCGCCGATCTCGTCCTTGCGGCCGAGACCCGGCAGCACGACGTCGAAATTGCCCGAGGCGAGCTCGCGCATCGCCTTGCACATCGCGATCATCGGACGCGAGATGCCGGTGCCGAGCAGGAAGGCGAGAACCGCGCCGAGCAGCGTGCCGCCAACGGCGAGCATGAGGACCAGTTGCTCGGTCTGCCCGATGGTCGCCTCCGATTCGGAATCCAGCCGCTGCTGTTCGGCGACGAGGTCCGCCTTCATGGCGGTGGCGCCCTGAAGAATTGCGCCGGCCGAGCCGCTCATCTCGGTCACGAGCTCATCGACCATCTTGGCGTTGGCGATCAGCTTCTCCAGCGCGTCGCGATAGGCCGCGAGCAGAGCCTTCGCATCCTTCAGGCCGGCGACGATCTTGTCGTCCATGGAATAGACCGCGCCCAGCGAGTTCTCGACGAACTTCAGTCGCGCCAGCGCGCTTGTCGCCACCGCCTGGTCGGAGTTGAGGATGAAATTACTCGCGGCGGCACTCGCGGTCTGGAACTGGGCGTTGACCTGCTTGGTGCCGAACTCGATCGCCTGCGCCTCCGCGTCGGAGGCGTTGTTGCCGATGTCGTCGAGCTTGTACTTCAGGAGATTGGCGTTGCGCTGAAGCTGGTTCTGGACCAGGAGCGCGCTGTCGCGCTTGGCTTGCAGGATCTTTGCAAACGTCGCCGAGAAGTTGGAGAACTCCTTGGCGAGCTTGTTGAGACTCTCCTGCCGCGCCGGCCGCTTGGCGCCCTTGATCGCCTGGTCGATCGCGTTCTTGAGGCTGGCCTCGGCATCCAGCGCCGCCTTGGCATCATCCTCCTTGCCGGTGACGACGAAGTACCGGGCGGACGAACGATAGGCGAGCAGCTCGCGGTCGATGTTGCGGGCGAGGTCGGCCTCGGAAACGCTGGTGCGGTAGGACCCGACCCCGGACGACACCCGCTCGAAGCCGAAATAGGCGAAAGCCATGCTGCCGGCTGAGATCACCAGCACTGCGGCAAAGCCCAGGATGATTTTGGCGCGGAACCTGAGGGTCGGAAATATGGTGCGCTTAGACGGCGACGCGACACGCCCGGACATTCCAACCCCCACCCTATGTTCTTGCAACGATCACGCGGCCCGGAAGCAGCCCTTTCCGAACGCGTGCGGAAAATTAAGGCAGAAACGTCAAGGGGCGGTAAATCCGTCCGGCCTGCACCGCGGGTGGAGAGAAGTTTCCGCCCTCTGGGGCGCGTCCAGCCTTGCCGGGCCGAGCGGCGCCGTGTTGCGGCTAGCCGGAAAACGCCTTACTCTTTGGAGACTTGTCAGGCACTTATCAGGCACTTGGCGTCAGACCAGGCTGGTCCTCGAGGGAGAAACGGAGTGGGGCAAACCGATTTTCGGTTTGGCGGTGCGTCTGGCGTTGCCGTTGCCAAATCGAAGGCTGCGAGCGTCGATGAAGCCGTGGCCGAGCTCGCCGCCCAGCTCCCATCCGACGAGCTGGCGCTGATCCTGGTCTTCCTCTCGCCCAGCTACGACCCCCATCACTTCATCGCCGAGATCACCCGGCAATTCGACGAGACCCAGGTTTGCGGTTGCACGACCGCGGGCGAACTCGCCCCCGACGGCTGGGACGAGAATAGCGTCGTGGCGCTGGCGTTCAGCCGTGCCGACTTCTCTGCCGCGGTGCGTCCCATTCTCAATCTCGACAGCTTCCGCGTCGAGGACGGCCGCAGGATCGGCGGCGAGCTCCGGCACGAGCTGTTGCGGGTCACCCCGCAAGTCGATCGCGGCAACCCCTTCGGCCTGGTGTTGATCGACGGCCTGTGCCGCCGCGAAGAGGCGGTGATGTCCGCGATCTATGCCTCGCTCGACGACATTCCTGTCGTCGGCGGGTCCGCAGGCGACGGGATGCGCTTCGAGAAGACCTGGGTGTTCTGCGACGGCAAGGCCCACACCAATGCCGCCCTCCTGATCCTGTTGAACACCTCGCTGCCGTTCCGGGTTTTCAAGTGCGACAATTTCGAGCCGAGCCCGCAGAAGATGGTGGTGACCGAAGCCGACATCGAAAATCGAACGGTCAGGGAGCTGAACGCGGAGCCTGCGGCCCAGGAATATTCGCGCATGGTCGGGATCCTGGACGCCAAGCTCGATCCGTTCTCCTTCGCGTCCCACCCCGTGCTGGTGCGCGTCGGCGGCGCCTATTACGCGCGGTCGATCCAGCGCGTCGAACCGGACGGCTCCCTGCATTTCTTCTGCGCCATCGACGAGGGCATGGTGCTGACGGCGGCGACGTCGCGCAGCCTGGTCGGCTCGACCCGCGACACCTTCACCGAGATCCGCGACCAGATCGGAGAGGTCTCGCTCTATATCGGCTTCGAGTGCCTGCTCCGCCGGCTCGACGCCGAGCAGCATCAGCTCGCCCGCGACATGTCCGAACTGTACCGGCAGAACCGGGTCGTCGGCTTTCACACCTATGGCGAGCAGTTCGGCTCCATGCATGTGAACCAGACCTTCACGGGCGTCGCGATCGGAAGGCGCCCGTCGTGACGGACATGTGGCAGGGCCCTGATGCGATCGACCAGCTGCGGCGCGAGGCGGCGAAGCTGAAGAAGATCAATGCCGCGCTGATGTCGCGGGTCGAACGCTCGATGGACCAGCAGCTCAACGCCTTCTCGCTGTTCGAGACCGCGATTGCGCTCGACCACAAGGTTCGCGACCGGACTCACCAGTTGCGCGAGGCGCTGCATTCGGTCGAGCGCGCCAATGAGGGACTCTACCGCGCCAAGCAGCAGGCCGAAGCCGCAAGCTCGCTGAAATCATCGGTGCTGATCTCGGTCACCCACGACCTGTTGCAGCCGCTGAACGCAGCGCGCCTGACGCTGTCGGCGCTGACCGAGATGATGGAATCGCAGGAGGCGGGCCTGCTCATCGACCAGGCCGACCGCTCGCTGCTGATGCTGGAGGACCTGCTGCGGTCGCTGCTGGAGATCGCAAAGCTCGACGCCGGCGCGCTCAAGCCCGACGTGCGCGCGATTGCGCTGGCGCCCCTGTTCCAACAGCTCCGCAACGAATTCGAGCCGGTCGCGGCGCGGCAGGGTCTTTCCCTGCGCATCCGCACCTCGCCGCTCGCGGTGAGGTCGGATGCGATGATGCTGCGGCGGATCCTGCAGAACCTGCTTGCCAATGCCATCCGCTATACCCGCAGCGGCGGCGTCGTCATGGGATGCCGGCTGAGGGGCGACCACATCTGCATCCAGGTCTCCGACACCGGGCCCGGAATTGCACAGGCGCAGCAGCAGGCAATCTTCCGCGAATTCCAGCGCGGCGAGGCGACCGCGACCGACCAGGCCGGCTTCGGGCTCGGCCTCTCCATCGTCCGCCGGTTCGCAACCGTGCTCGGGCACGAGGTGCGGCTGTCGTCGCAGGTCGGCAGGGGATCGACCTTCACCCTGGAGATGGAGCCGGCCGACCTCGCGGAGGTCAGCGACGAGGTGCACGAGGTCAAGCTCGCCGAGCGGCACTATAGCGGGCTCGAAGGCGCCAAGATCCTGCTGATCGAGAACGACCCGAACGGCTCGGAGGCGATGGCCGCCCTGCTTGAAGGATGGGGCTGCGACGTCGCGACCACGCGCTCGGCCGCGGACGCGCTGCTGCGCCTCAGCGAGCTCGGCGGCGCACCCGATGCCGTGATCGCCGATCTCCACCTCGATCACGGCGAGAGCGGCCTGTCGGCCATCGCTGATGTCCGCCAGCATCTGAAGCTCGACACGCCGGCCATGATCATCACGGCCGACTACTCCGAGAAGGCCGCGAAGGAAGCGAGCCGCCACGGCCTCGAAGTGCTGAAGAAGCCGATCAAGCCCGCCGAGATGCGGGCGCTGCTGTCGTTCCTGCTGAGCTAACCCGCGCGGATGGTCTTCGCCCCGCCCCGCTTGCGGCGGAGCGAGCGCACATGGCTTCCAATAAAAATGGCGAAAACAACCCCATGCACAGTACCGGTAGTATATTACGTATCGTCAAGGCAATGATTTACAATCGAAATTAGCAACGGAGCGTCCTCAATCTGGAGGGGCAAAGCAGGAGAAAATCGCCTCACTGCTGGTCCGGCCGTGCCCGCTCGCGCCTGGCCGCGGTGTCTCCGGCTGCCAGCGTCGCGAAATCGATTCTGGACATTTCGACGATGGCCTTGGTGCGGCTGAGCACGTTGAGCTTGCGCAGGATGTCGGAGACGTGGACCTTCACCGTGGTCTCCGAAATCTTCAGCTCATAGGCGATCTGCTTGTTTTGCAGGCCGCGCTTGAGCATTTCCAGCACGCGCAATTGCTGCGGCGTCAGCTCGTGCAGGCGCTTCAGGAGATCCTGCGCGGGGCCGGACGCGCGCTGTGGGCGGACCAGTCCGCGATAGGCGGCGGGAACACAGACCGAGCCGCGCAGCACCTCGCCGATCGACTGTGCCAGATCCTGCTTGGACGACGATTTGAGGATGTAGCCGGACACGCCGAGCGACATTGCGCCGGACATGATCTGCCGATCCTGATGCCCGGAGACGATGACGACGGGAATTTTGGGAAACGCCTTGCGGATGCGGATGATGCCCGAAAGACCCGTGGTGCCCGGCATCGACAGATCGAGCAGGATCAGGTCGAGCTCGGTGGTCGCCGCGACCTGCTCCAGCGCGCCGTCAATCGACGTCGCCTGAAGAATATCGGCTGCGGGCGCCACCATCCTGAGCGCGCCTTCGAGCGCCTCGCGAAACAGCGGATGGTCTTCGACGATCAGAAATCGCATCACGTATGAGCCATTCTGAAGACCTTGCCCAAGATGCCGCCGGGGCCGGCGTTGAATTGAACGTGCTGAGAATGGCTCAGCAGGGCCGCGCCGGCTTGATCCAGGTCAAGGACGACACCGCGCGTCATTGCGGCCTACCGCGATCGACCCGCGCATGAGGCCGGCTGCGCGGATCGGGCAGCTCCATCTTGCCGATCTCGATGACCGCCTTGTTGCGGCTGAACAGGCCGAGCTTGCGCAGGATCTCGGTGATATGCGCCTTCACCGTGGATTCGGCGAGCTGAAGCTCCTGGGCGATCTGCCGGTTCGGATAGCCGCGACGCAGGAGGTCGAGCACGCGAAGCTGCTGCGGCGTGAGCTCGCGCAGCTTGACCTCGAGCGCGTTGCCGGCA
Source organism: Bradyrhizobium sp. CCBAU 11386 (assembly GCF_028128955.1). Lineage (NCBI taxonomy): Bacteria > Pseudomonadati > Pseudomonadota > Alphaproteobacteria > Hyphomicrobiales > Nitrobacteraceae > Bradyrhizobium > Bradyrhizobium sp. CCBAU 11386. Next base: position 4,030 of record NZ_LBKA01000145.1, on the reverse strand, counting down.
TCGGCCCGCCGCCGCTGCGGCGTCGCCACGAAATCCTTCGGCACCGACACCGATCCGCTCAGCACGCCCTCGATCGATTGCGCCAGCTCACGCTTCGACGTCGACTTGGGCAGATAGCCGGCGGCGCCCAGCGCCAGCGCCTCGCGGACGACGTGCTGGTCCTCCTCGCTCGACACGATGGCGACGGGCAGGCGCGGATAGGCCTCGCGCAAGCGCAGAAAGCCGGAGAAGCCGGTCGCATCCGGCAGCGAGAGGTCGAGCAGCGCGAGGTCGATGCCCTGCCCGGCCGACAGGATATGCAAGGCATCCCCGATCGACATCGCTTCGAAGATCCGCGCCTCCGGCAAGGCCAGCCGCACCGCATTGCCGAGCGCCTCGCGAAACAGCGGATGATCGTCGATGATCAGGAAGCTGGTCATGGCGCCTTCCCAACACTGCACCGCACGCGCATCGACTGCGGCAGCGGAAGCGGCACATCCATGCGATAGCCGTCCGGCGTCCGGGATGATGCCGGACGGACGCTACCACATCCTCCCGATCGCGTTCGGTCAAGATCGTTCAGTCGTTCGATTCGGACTGGACCGTCAGCAGGAAGGAAAAGATGTGGTCGAACTGGTCGTCGGTGAAGACCTCTTTCCAGGCCGGCATGCCCTTGGTCGGCCGTCCCTCATGCACGGTCGTCCAGAATTTCTCGCGCATCTCGTCGCCGTAGCGGTGACGCAGCAGCCGCAGGTCGATCTTCCGCTCGCTCTGGACCGCGTCGGGACCGTGGCAGTGCGCACAGGTTCCGTTGAAGATCTCCTTGCCCGAGCCGACGGCCTCTGTGCCCGGCGCGGCCGCGTCGCCCTTGGTCTCGGTCGCCACCACATTGGCGGTCTGCGTCACGCCGGGCCCGGTCCCGGTCGTCGTTCCCGCCGGCATCGCCTGGGTCGCCCCGAAGCGCGCCGGCTGGCCGGTCGGCAGGCCATATTTTACCGCGAGCGCACCGATGGTGCTCTGAAGCTGCGGCAGGACGGCATCGACGCGATCACGCAGCTCGGTGGACGTCTTGGCAAAGCCGATGGCCGCATCCCATGACAGGCCATCGCCCTCGGTGAGCTGGATCTGATAGCGATCATTGTAGCTGGTCTTGTTCAGCCAGCCGGCGACCGGCCCCCAGATGAAGGCGACGTCGGCCTTGCCCTGATCGAGCGCCTGCATGCCTTCCTCCGGCGACAGCACCGTCACCTTCTGGATGTCGTCGCGGCTCGCGAGCAGGTTTTGCGGCGTGCTGGCGAACTGCACGGCAACGCGCTTGCCCTTGAGGCCGTCGACCCCATCGAGCGCCTGCCCCTTGGCGGCCACGAGGGCATAGCCCTCCTTCGCGAACGCGTTGGAGAAGATCACGGCCGGCCCCATGAAATCCTCGGACCGCGGCAGCCCGATCATGGCGTCGCATTGCTTGCCGAGCAGCGTGACGCGCACGGTGCGCTTGCCGAAATAGGATTTGTACCAGTCGTAGGCGACCGGCCGGCCGAGCGCCTGCGCCAGGGCCTGCCCGATCTCGACATAGAAGCCCGGCTGCGACGGACTGTCGCTCGAGAACGGAAGATTGGTCGGATCGGCGCAGAGACGGAGCGGCTGCGCCTCGCCTGCGTGCAGCGGCGACGCCGGAACGATCAGCGCGGCGGCACATGCGAACAGGCCTGCGATGGCGCGATTTCGGCTCGCACCGATGCCAGAATGATTCGGACGCATCCTCGTCTCCCGTAGCGTTGTTGGGCCAGAGCTTTGTCGAGCCAGGCACTGCGGCACCAGGCATCGGCCGCTGCTGCAATCTACCGTCTGGAAAAGGCGCGCGCGTATCCCGTCACCTCGAGGATACGCGCGCGAGTGGTCACTGGACGGAGAACACGAAGAGCGAACCGCCCTCGGGGGCTGCGGCCGTCATCTTCTTTCCTACCTCGCCCAGGAACGCAGGCAGCGCAGCCGTGCGGCCGACGACGATGGCGACATATTGCTTGCCGTCGACCTGGTAGGTCACCGGACCTGCGCCGATGCCGGAGCCGAGATTCTTGCTCCACAACACCTTGCCGGACTTCGCATCGATGGCGCGGAAATCGCCATGGATGTTGCCGGCAAACACGAGGCCACCGCCGGTGGTCAGCGTGCCGCCGTTGAACGGCAGGTCTTCCTTGATCGACCAGACCTTCTTCTGCGCGACCGGATCCCAGGCCACGAGCTCGCCGAGAAAGCCGCCGGGGCCTTCCTTGGTCGGGAATTCGGCGCCGAGATAGAACACACCGCGCTTATAGGCGACATCGGAGACCGACCAGTCCATGCAGACATTGTTGGACGGGATGTAGACGAGGCCGGTCTGCGGGTTGAACGACATCGGCTGCCAGTTCTTGCCGCCGATCAGGTTCGGGCAGATGTCCTTGGCGGGATGGTTCGGCCCTGGACGCTTGTCGGGATCCTCGACCGCGCGCATCGTGGCGACGTCCCACTTCTTGGCCCAGTTGGAGAACACGTATTTCTCCGCCGAAAGCACCTTGCCGGTCTCGCGATTGGCGACGAAGAAGTAGCCGTTGCGATCCGCCTTCATCAGCGCCGGAACGGTGCTGCCGCCGATCTTCAGATCCGCGAGCACAGCTTCGTTGACGCCGTCATAGTCCCAGGCATCGGCCGGCGTGGTCTGGATGTGCCACTTGATCTTGCCGGTGTTGGGATCGAACGCCACCGTCGAGGCGGTGTAGAGGTTGGTCAGCTTGCCGAAATTGCCGTCGCCGGTCGAGCGCACCGCAGTGTTCCACGGGCCGGGATTGCTGGTGCCCCAATAGACCGTGTCGCTCTTCGGATCGTAGGAGCCGACCAGCCAGGCCGCGCCGCCGCCATGCTGGGCGGAGTCACCCTTCCAGGTGTCGCCGCCGGGCTCGTCCGGCGAGGGAACGGTGTAGGTCTGCCACAGCTGCTTGCCAGTGTTGATGTCGAAGGCCTGGAGCGAACCGCGCACGCCGTACTCGCCGCCGCCGAAACCGGTGATGACCTTGTCGCGCACGACGAGCGGCGGCGAGGTGATGACCGACCCCTGCTTGTAATCGACCACCTTCGTCGTCCACAGTGCCTTGCCGGTCGCGGCATCGAGCGCCGTCAGCTTGCCGTCGAGGCGGCCGACGAAGATCTTGCCGTCGGCATAGGAGACGCCGCGGTTGTTCACGTCGCAGCAGGCGTATTGCAGCACGTCCTCGGGAATATCGGGCTCGTAGGTCCACTTGCGCACGCCGGTGGCGGCATCGAGCGCGTAGACGTATTTCGGGCCCCAGGAGCTCGAAACGTAGAGCGTGTTGCCGACGACGATCGGCGAGGATTCGTTCGAACGGAGCGAGGCCAGCGAGAACGAATAGGCGAGCGTTAGCTTGCCGGCGTTCTCGGTGTTGATCTGCTTCAGCGGGCTGAAGCGCGTGTTGCCGTAGTCGTGGCCGGCAACGGCCCACTGGTTCGAATCGGATTGTGCCTTGAGCAGGGAGTCGTTGGCGCGAACGCCTGATGTAGCGGTGGCCAGCATCGCAACCATCGAGATGCCAGCCAAGAAGCCCTTCGTTCCAAAGGTCATGTATTCCCTCCGCGGTGTTGTTGTGCACGCCATGTTAGGCGCCTGAGCGCGCTACGCTCGTGATGCGCAGTTCGTCTGCGAGCCATCGTTCGAAATTACAGCATCGCCTTTTCGCGCTTAGTATAGGCGGAAGGTAGTAGTGCAAATCATTGGCGGCTTTCGCCGCTCATCCCGTTGTCCGCGCTTGCGTCTTGCCCTTATTTTGCAGCGCTGACCGCGCTATCAGATTCCGGCAAAGTCATGCCGCAATCCGATTCGTCCGGCCCACTCAGCGCAGTAGGGTGGGCAAAGCGAAGCGTCCCCACCTCTTCTTTCGCAGTCGTGGATTAGTAAGTGGTGGGCACGGCGCAAGAGCGCCTTTGCCCACCCTTGTATTAGCGCGAGCGCTTATGATGGTGGCGTTCCGTGAGGAATGGCCCAGCCCGGGTGACGGCCCGA
>NZ_LBKA01000144.1:0-9608 GCF_028128955.1 Bradyrhizobium sp. CCBAU 11386 | reverse complement strand
CAGGGGAGAGGTCGGCAGGTTTGCCCTCCAGTTCGCGCAGGCCTGTCGTATGGCCGTAGGGGAAATCGACGGCCACGGAAATCCACTTCCACCCCTCGGCGGCAATCGTCTCGGCTTCGGCCTTGAGCCTTTCTGTCACGAGGCGGTCGAGCAAGGGGACATCTTGAAGCCAGCCGCCGTCATCGTGCTCGAAAAGGTCCCGCAAAACGGTGCCGCCGGCCTGCTCGTAAGCGTCCAGTCCGACGAACTGGGCGCGACGGTCGGAAGCGCGCACGGTATTCTCCGTCAGCATCCGCCGGATCTGATATGGCTCGTCGTTGCCGGATCTGCTGACATTATCCCAGACCTGCTCCTGACGCGCCTGGTCGGTCGTGACGGAAAAGGCCATCAACTGCTCGAGCGTCATGCCATCTTCGGCATAGACGTCGTGCAACTTCGGCGACACCGATGCCAGACGCAGGCGCTGCTTGACGATCGCTGGCGAGACGAAGTGCCGCGCGGCGATATCCTCTTCACTCATGCCACCGTCATGCAACACCTTGAACGCTCGGAACTGATCCAGCGGGTGCAGGCCGACCCGCTCGTCATTCTCCGCGAGGGAATCGTCCTCGGCGAGGCCGCCATCCCTGATAACGCAAGGGACAGGTTGCGCCCTCGCCATACGCTTCTGCTTGATCAGCAGTTCGAGCGCGCGGTAGCGGCGTCCACCAGCCGGTACCTCGAACATGCCAGTCTCCTGACCGTCGGCATCGACGACCGCACGAACGCTCAGGCTTTGTAACAACGTGCGCTGAGCGATGCTCTCCGCCAGTTGCTCGATCGAGACGCCAGCCTTCACGCGGCGGACATTGGACTGACTCAAGACTAGCTTGTTGAAGGGAATATCGCGGGAGGGACTGAGTTTGATTTTCTGAACGGCGCTTGCCATGTCGATTTCTCCACGACGGGCGGCCGAAAGACTCTCTCTCGACCTCCTACCCGTCACAGACAAGCTGGCGCGCCTCTCACTCTCTGACGCGCAGCACCAACTCGGGACTGCCCCTGGCACAGCGTGCTGATGCATCACGCAGCCTCCTCGTTGCCCTCGACGACGGACTCGATCGCGGGCGGCAGAAAGGCGAGCAGGAAATCGGCGGCCTTCGATGCCGCACTCGCGGCGCGCACGACGGCGCGATTATCCTCGCGCAGCACCTCGAGCCAGGAACCGATATAGTCGGCGTGACGCACGGTCGGCACGATGCCGAGCGAGGCACAAACGAAGGCACCCGCCATTTCAGCGACCAGCTCTTCGCGCGCGTACGATTTTGAGCCGAACGAACCCGAGTGGTCGCGGTTGAGGCGGGACGCCTGGCCGGTCCAATGACCGAGTTCATGGAATGCAGTTCGGTGCCAATTGATCGGTTCGAAATAGGCCGCCGGTAGCGGCACCTGCACGAAATCGCCCGTCGTATTGTAGTAGGCGCGCGCTCCGCCGATACGGAAATCCGCGCCGGTGGCGGCAATCAACGCCTCAGCTCGGGGCTCAATCTGGCCTGGTGGCGGCGGGACGACTGAAGCGGCAGTCTCCTTGGGCACGCCATCGCACTGGTCGATGTTAAAAACGGTAAAGCGCTTGAGAAACGGGATGGCACCAGGCTCCTCGCCGGCCTCCGCGGCGCGCCGACGTTCGTCGTCCGGGGTGAAGCGATCGGCATAGACGACGGTTGTTCCCCGTTCGCCCTTCCTGACGTTGCCGCCAAGCGCGAGCGCCTGGCGAAAGGTGAGCCAGCTCTGTCCGGAAAAGCCGTGCTCGATAACGGCACCCCACAGGATCAGCACATTGATCCCGGAATAACCGCGCTGCGTCGACGCGTTGCGCGGCATCGCGAGCGGCGCCTTGATCGCCGCCGTCCCCCATGGCTGCACCCACGGGATACGGCCGGCCTCCAGCTCGGCGATGATCTTGCCGGTGATTTCGGTGTAAAGGCTCGCGCGGTTGTTGCCGACACGAACTCGGGCGCTGTATCTGGACATCGCGGTTCTCCGCGACGGGCACCGGAAGCCTCTCCTCCGATCTTCAACCCGTCGCGGCAGACCCGGCCCGCACTCTCACTCTCAGTGACGGTGACGCCACGCGCTCTTTGAGAAGCGGATTCACGGTCGCGCGGCATCTTGGCGTTAGGGATGAAAGCCCGGCGAGCGACTCAAGAGCGATCTCACCACTCGTTGGTATCAATTTTGCATTTGTGATATCGTCTCAATGTTGCGCATGTCGATTCACGGCGTGCGCATGTTCACTGAGCCAGTTTTTTACAGAGGACGACATGGCCAAGAAAGCGAAGAAGGCAAAGAAGACCGCCAAGGCAGCCACCAACAAGGTGGCAAAGAAGACTTCAAAGAAAAAGAAGTAGTCGTATCCGCGACTGAGAGATTGCCGCCTGCGGATCGCCGCAACCCGGACGCAAAGCGAACCTGTCCAAAGGATCTTAAATGTCCTTTGCAGCCGTTTCTCTAGCGCGGCAAGGCAACATAAGGCCGGCCCTTTGTGCAGCTAGCTACTGCATAAAGGTCCGGTTTTTCGTTTCTGCCCGGCGAGGCGCATGATCTGCTCTTGCGCGAAGGATCAATACCGCCACTTCCAGCGACGGTGACGCCACGAATTCTCTGAGAATGGTTTTCGCGGCAGCGCAGCCTCCTTTCGCAAAAGTAATGAAAGCCCGAAGAGCGCGGAGCGAAGCGAAGGCAAAGGCACCCGGCGCGGGGCAGTGATAGCGACGCCGGCATGAAATGACGGCGGGACCCGCGACCGAGTGCAGTCGCGAGACCGGTTAACAAGGCACCCGCGTTCGGGGCAGTGATAGCGGCGCCGGCATGAAATGACGGCGGCCCCTAACGCGAGTGCCTCCGGCGAGCGACTCATGATCGCGCGAGGGATCGAAGCCGGACGGCCGAGACGTCTTGCGGCTCGGTTCATATGTGGACGGCCCCCGACTTGCAAGGATTGGCTTTGGCAGCATGCTCGGATCGCTTGCGCTCATATGTCCGGCCTGTTTCGGGTCTTGCGACCACCGGCCAAGATGGGCTTCGCGGACAGTGAGATCCAAACACGAGAGCGGCATTTTCCGCCGGTAAACCGAGCGGAGCATTTCACTGACCGGCTTGCGCCGAACGTACCACCTCTTCCTGTCCTGCAAGTTCCGCCCCCAGCGTCAAACCTACCGGTCTGGCGCCAAGCTCTGGATTTCGTTCAAGTCTATGTCGGCATCGGCGTCACGCTGCTTGCAGGTCGGTACCGCTCGCCGCTGACCATCAGTTTCCAGGCGATCCGCGCCAGCTTGTTCGCCAACGCTATCGCCACCAGCTTCGGCGGCTTGCGTGCGATCATGTCTTTCAGCCACGGCCAGGAGCGGTTCTCGCGTCGGCGTATATCGGCGATCACAGCTGTCGCGCCAGCCACCAAAACGGTTCGCAACATACCGTCCCCGGCACGGGTGATCACGCCGAGCCGGTTCTTTCCGGCCGTAGAGTGATTCTTTGGTGTCAGGCCAAGCCAGGCGGCAAAGTTTCTTGCCGACTTGAACCCGCGCGCATCCACGACCTTGATCGATAGCAGCGTCGCACCGATCGGACCAACGCCCGGAATAGTCGCCAGTCGTCGGCTCATCTCGTTACTCCGGTGGAGTTGCATGAGCTTCTTATCCAGCTTGGCGATCTGGTCATCGATGCGCGCCAATTCCGTTGCCAAAGCTTCCACCAACTCCTTCGCCAAGTCGGGGACTGTCGCGTCAACCCGAATGTCGATCAGCAGTTGCTGAAGCCTCGAAAGCCCCTTGGGTGCGGTAAAGCCGAATTCCGCGGCGTAGCCGCGGATCGAATTGGCGAGTTGGGTCCGCCTGCCGATGAACTGGTTGCGCACGCGCGCGAGCATCTGTGCGCCCTGCTGCTCGGGGCTTTTGATAGGCACAAAGTTCTTGCGCAGTTTTGGCCGGCTTGCCGCCTCGCAAATCGCCTCCGCGTCCGCAGCGTCGGATTTCCCGCGCTGCACATACGGCTTGACATATTGCGGCGGGATCATCGCCACTTCATGCCCGAGCGATTGCAGCTCTCGCGCCCAATAGTGCGATGCCCCGCAAGCCTCCAGAGCCACAAGCGCGGGCGGCAAACGCCTGAAGAACTCCAAAACCTGCCCGCGCCTCAATTTACGCCGCAAAACCGGCCGCTCGGTCCCATCAACGCCATGCAACTGAAATACACACTTTGACGTATCCAAACCGATGCGAACAATCGTTTCCACGGGCGGCTCCTTCGTGTGAGGTCAGCGACGACCTCATCTTGCCACGCAGTGTGGCGGAAGGGGGCCGTCCACCCCAACACGAGAGCCCGGTGCGGCACTTGCCGCACGCGCCCAAACGAAAAGCCAGGAAGACTAAGTTCGGGGACTGGGTGTCTGTGCGTCAAAAATTCGAACTAAACCTTGAGCTCCCGCCGTTGCGAATCCCAGCCATGTGTTATCGGCCGGAACGAATGACGGACAAAACGATTCGCCGTTTAGGAGCCATTTCCATGCTTATGACAAGTGAACGAAGGCCGGCGATACGGACAATGCGCGGATGGGCGATTGACGTGCTTCAGAACGCTGGCGCCATCCGCGAGTGCGAGGAGCATGGTTGGATGCAGGACCGCGCCGATCCGCATGCATGGGAGCGAGCGATCGATAACGCCCGTGAAGACCCGCCAGCAGGCGTCTCCCCTGATGCCGCGGCAGCCGAGGTTCACGACGTGCTGAACTCGATCGGTGACACCTGCCCAGAATGTCCTCCTGATTAGAAGGATCGGCGCCCAGCATGATGCCAGACCCAGTTGCCACCCTATGCGGGCCGGACTGGCCCCTTCCCGCCTAGCATGCCGAATCTTCCCGGGCCAGCGCAATGGCCGGCAGAAAAAGTGGCGAGCCCTGCCCTGCGGCCGGTGGAGGCCGGGATCGACGGTCAAGCCTTCAGCTCGAACTGACTGCGCAGATCGGCCCGGGCTGGACCATGGGCTTGCGCCCGATCCTTCCTCACTTGCCGTTGATCGCAATCCGCTTCACCTTCCGCTGAGCTGTTGGCAATTTCGGCAGCGTGACGGTGAGCACACCGTTCTTGAACAACGCGGCGACTTTTTCCTGGTCGATGTCATCGACCGGAATGCGCCGCTCGAAACGTCCGTAGTAGCGCTCGCTGAAGAAACGCTGCTTGTCTTCGGTTTCGCTCTTCTTTTCTCCACTGATCGTCAGCACGCCGTCCGAAAGTTCGAGCGCAACGTCGTTCTGGTCGAGACCGGGAAGTTCAGCGACAACCTTGACTTCCTTATCGGTTTCGTTGAGTTCGACGCTGGGCCAACCTATCATCCCGGACGAGCCGAACGAACTGATATCGAAGCTGCGGAATGCCTCGTCGAACATGCGGTTCATCTCACGATGGAGTGCAAGAAACGGATTGCCTGTTTGGTTGCGCTGCACGGCCACATTGCGTGAGCTGTCCTTCCACGGAACGAGATCGCGTAGTGCCATTTTTTACTCCTTTCATGTTTTCGGTTGTCTATTGGCGCAGCTCTCCGGAGCAGGGCTTGGCCGCGCCCCTGGTCGCTGTTCCAGATGGCGGTCCCTCGTTGGGCAGGCGCAAACGGCGGCCCGAACTTTTTCAAATGCGCGAATTTCGATCTGCCGCACCCGCTCGCGTGAAATGCCGTATCGTGTCGCGAGCTCCTCGAGCCTGACCGCCGGTTCGGACAGGAACCGCGCTTCAAATATGCAGCGCTCGCGCGGGTTGAGGACTTCCAGGGCGCCGGCGAGCGCCCGACGCCGCTGTTTGGCCTCCTCTTGGTCGGCGTACAGGGCTTCGGGACTAGGTGCCGGGTCGACGAGCCAGTCCTGCACTTCGCCGGCCTCGTCTGCATGCACCAGAGTGTTGAGTGACACGTCACCGCCAAGGCGCCGGTTCATGCCAACAACATCGTTTTCCTGCACGCCCAACCTCTTGGCGATCATCGCGATGTGATCAGGACGGAGCTCGCCGTCCTCCAGCGCCGAGATTTCCGCTTTTGTCCTGCGAAGTTTGAAGAACAGTTTCTTCTGGGCCGCGCTCGTGCCCATTTTTACCAGCGACCACGAACGCAGGATGTATTCCTGTATCGAAGCCTTGATCCACCACATCGCATAGGTCGCGAGCCGGAAGCCGCGCTCGGGCTCGAAGCGCTTCACGGCCTGCATGAGGCCCACGTTTCCCTCAGAAATCATGTCCGCAATCGGCAACCCGTAGCCCCGATATCGCATGGCGATCTTGGCGACCAGCCGCAGATGGCTGGTGACAAGATGATATGCTGCTTCACGGTCGCCATGGTCGCGCCAGCGCTTCGCATAGGCCGACTCCTGGTCCGGCTGCAACATGGGAAACCTGCGGATTTCCGCAAGATAGTGCGTCAACCCGGCGTCGAGCGACAGCATCGGAACAAATGCAGTGCCTCCCATTGTCCACCTCCTCGTCTCTATGCGACAGCGCGTATCGCCAGCGTTTTCGTACCCAAATTTGAAACCTAATTTGGCGCACGGTACCCGTTGATGGATGACGTTACGACCGAGGGCGGCGGCGTGTACGTTTGCGGTGGATCGGGCCGCATCACAAGGTAGAGTTCGCCCGCCACCAGCATGACGGCAGCGATCGCCAAAGCAAACATGCCCAGCACCAGATCGTATGGGTCATCCATCGCTTTCGAAGTCTTGCGGTTCTATTCGAACCTAGGCGCATCCGCAGCACGGCGAGAACGTCTGACGGTGACAGGGATGTCTCGCGGACCGTAGGACTGCACATGGCGTAACCGTACCGAATTGCCCCTCTCGCCGCTCCATGCCTTCGCGTCCTGCTGCAGCCTGTTCGCCCAGCGATGCTCCAGACGGTCGATCGCGTGACGAGGTAACTGGATATCGTCCATGCGTACCTCCTCAAGCTGCCAGCGCCCGCGCCGTCGAGAACCGGCGCTTTGGTGTGCCACCAGGTGGGTTTCGCGGGCCGTCATCGAGTTCACATAACGCCTCGAGGATGGCGTCAATGCTTACGGGCGCCTTTAGTCCTTCCGGAGCCCGCAACGCGGGACATGAGGCGATCGCTGAAGCGTCGGAAGCCCAGGAGGCAAGGATCGCCCGCTTCTCGGCCAGCGTCAGGTTCGGATGCGATACCACGTCCTTGGGATTGTCGAAGACGGTGCCGGGGTGCAGCAGCGCCTGGAAGTCGAAAACGTTGTCGTGGGTGGCGGTCGTCGGCCGCATGTTTTCCTCCATTCTAAGACGAGTGTGGGCGGCAGCTCGACACGACGAGGCCGGGCCGCCGCAGGTATTCGCTCAAGCCGCCTTGGCTTCGATCTGATGGACGTTGCTGCCGTTGATGGCGATCCGCCGCGGCTTCATGGCCTCGGGGATTTCCCGGACCAGTTCGATCTTCAGCAGCCCGTTGTCGAACGAGGCGTTCTTAACCTGGACGTAGTCGGCTAGGTTGAACTGCCGCTTGAAGTGCCGGGTCGAGATGCCGCGGTACAGGAACTCGCGCTCGGCCTTTTCGGGCTTGTTGCCTTCAATCGTCACGACGTTCTGCTCGGCCGTGATCGAGATTTCGTCGGGCGAGAAGCCGGCCACCGCCAGTGAGATTTGATAGCTGTCTTCGCCGAGCCGTTCGATGTTGTAGGGCGGATAGTTGTCCTCGGTCGCGCGCTGGGCGGATTCCGCGAGGTCGAAGAGGCGGTCGAAACCGATGGTCGAACGCCAAAGAGGAGAGAAGTCGTAACTGCGCATAGCCAGATCCTCCAAAGAGCAAAATGGGTACGAGCGGCACCGGACACGACCGGTGCCCGTCTCTGGTTTCCCGGGCCCATCAGGCGCCCGGACCACCCTGCGGTGGCGACTGGAAAATTATAAAAACCGGTTTTGGTTTCAAGGGGGGCCTGAAAAATTTTCAGCCTAGCCATAGGTGGCTTGGTTAACGATTTTCCACGCCGCCGCCGGCGGCCCTTTGGGGCTCTACTTACAGAAAAAACCTGGCCAGCGTGGCGGAGAATGGAGACGCCGCGATTTCACCCGCGTGTGCCGGGAGGGTCGCAAACCCTTGTCCCAGATAGGCGGGCTACCAAAACACTCGATGCGATAAAGAGGTTCACCCGGCGAGGAACGAAGCTGCGTTCTGGGACGACGCCCATCCACAGCCGAATTCTGCACAAGTTGGTTTGGCAGCAGTTTCTTCAGAAGACTGCGGCGAAGATAAGCATCAGGAGGCCGGCACCGAGGGACCGACGGGTATCGCTCTCAGCGTCCTAGCCGTTTCTCCACGCGCTTGCGCGCGTTGCCGACCTTTTTGACGGCCTTTTTCACCGCCGGTGCCGACTTTCCGGTCTTCTTCGCCTCGTACTGCACTTCGTAACCTTGCCCGCCAGCCACCCGGGCCCGGTCCTGTTTTCGCCCGCGCTCCGTCTTCGTCTTCTGTAGCGTGGAGTTCTTCAGTGGCGTTTGCGCGTCAAAAACCGGCGGCCATCGGCGTTAAGGCGCCCTTCCCCGGCTTCATCGAACCGGCCTTGGCCACCTCGATCGAGAAGGTGCCGTCCGGAGAGCGCTGGATTCATGAAATCAAGTTCGACGGCTACCGTGTCCAGGTTCACCTCGCCAACGAGGCGGCGAAGATCTTTACCCGGCGCGGCCATGATTGGACGCATCGCTTCAAGAAGGTCGGCCATGACGCATGGCAGATCAAAGCGAACTCGGCCGTGGTGGACGGCGAGATCGTGGTACCGGCCGCCGACGGCACCACCGACTTCTCGGTCCTGCAGAACGAGCTCAAGGGCAAGTCGACGAGCGTCACGCTTGTGGCGTTCGATCTGCTCTATCTGAACGGCCGGGATATCCGGAAGCTGCCGCTCTTTCAGCGCAAAGCTGAACTCAAGAAGATCCTAACCGGCACGGACATCCAGTTCAGCGAAAGCTTCGAGATAGACGGCCGCGAGATGTTTGCGCACGCTTGCAAGGTCGGCCTCGAGGGCGTCGTCTCAAAGGTCCGGGGTGGCGCCTATCCGACCGGACGCACGAACGACTGGGTCAAGAAGACCTGCGCGCAGCGAGAAACGCTAACCATTGCCGGCTTCGCACTCGACGGGACGAAGTGGGACGGGCTTTATGTCGGCCGGCGCAAGGGCGACGATCTGGTCTACGCCGGCAAAGTCGACCACGGCTTCGACAAGGTCTCGGCCGCCGATCTGCAGAAAAGGCTAAAACCCCTCATCCGAAGCACCCAGCCCTTTGCCAAGCGCATCGGCCACAAGGGCATCTGGGTTGAACCCAGGCTTCTGGCCGAGGTCGAATATCGCGCGAAGTCGGCGGAGGGAAAGGTCCGGCACCCGTTCTTCCGGGGCCTGCGGGAGGACCTGTGATGGATGCATTCGATCGCTTTTGGCAGTGGGCGAACAAGCCCCCGGAAAGTCCGCTCACGATTCCGGCCGAGTTACATCGCGCGGTCATGGAGCTCGCTCCTGAGAGCCTGACTCAAAAAGCGTAGACGTTTTCAGGGTCTGGCCAAGCGGCGAGTTAGGAGCCTCAGATGGGCGGCGAGCAACCA
>NZ_LBKA01000143.1:0-9310 GCF_028128955.1 Bradyrhizobium sp. CCBAU 11386 | reverse complement strand
GGACTCTGAAAAGAATGGAAGCAAAGATGCCAACCGACGTCATTGTACCCTCCAGTGGCATGGGTATTGAGGAAGCTACACTAGTTCGCTGGTTGAAAAAAGTCGGAGATGATGTCCGTAAGGGCGAAATCATCGCCGAAGTCGAGACTGCCAAAGCCACTGTAGAGATCGAAGCGCCGGCGACGGGTATATTGAGCACAATCGTCGAACCAGAAGGTGCGACTGTCGGGATCAACGCTGTCATCGGGACGATCCTAGACTAATGTCCCGCTCTTTTACCGAGATTCCACTAACACCGTTGCGGAAAGCCATCTCCGCCCGGATGACGCATGCAACACAGACGATTCCTCACTTTCGCCTTGTTGCTAACATCGACGTTGATTGCCTCCTGCGTTGGCGGACAGCCAACACCGATGGGGATCCAACAAAAAAAATCTCGATTAATGATTGTCTCATCAAGGCAGTTGCTGTGTCGTTGGTCGACAATCCTGCCCTTAACTGTCAGCTGACAGATACTGCCATTCAACGATTTCAAAGCGCGGATATTTCGGTAGTGATCGCTGTTGAAGGTGGCCTCGCGACACCCGTCGTACGCGGAGCCGAAAGTAAGTCGGTGACGGAAATCTCGACAACAGTAAAGGATTTCGTCGAGCGAGCAGGCCGCAACGCGCTCAAACTTAGTGAGGTGTCCGGGGGGTCCTTCTGCATATCCAATCTTGGGGGCTATGGTATTGAACAGTTCGACGCCATCATAAACGCTCCTCAATGTGCCATTCTGGCAATAGGCCGCGCGGCCCCGCAAGTAGTTGCAGATCGCGGTGGCGAAATAAGGGTGGCAACAATGCTCACCTGCACGCTCTCTGTTGACCATCGTGCGGTCGATGGCGCCGAAGCGAGCAAATTCCTGCACAGCTTGCGCAATGTCATTGCGGATCCAGAGAGATTGGGAAGAGTCTAAGCCGCATGAAACGAGCATCGAGCTGTCAGTCAAAAGAGATACGTGGACACAAAGCGGATCGACTAGTCGGAGTTTTTGCCACAACCCTTCACAGAAGCTGCTGCACCATAGCCTCGTCTCAATACGAACCTTCCTTTAAGGACCAACAGGCATGAAAATCTCTGACGAAGAGGTTGCAATTAGATGCTGTGCGAGCTCGTAGCGCGGAATGCATGCGGCCTTTCGCCATGATCGAACAGTCGCTGAATACTTCGTCGATATTTGCTGGACGGCGGCCGTGAGAAGAGCGCGCCAACGGCGCATCTTTGCTCCATGAAATCCGCTATGCCAGGATAAAGGAAGCATGGCTTTTATGCATAGGGTGATGGTGAACGGCGCCGCGATTCCTGTAATCGGGCTTGGGACCTGGACGCTGAAGGACGAAGCGTGCGCGGAACTGGTCGCCAATGCGCTTTCGGTCGGTTATCGTCATGTCGATACTGCGTCAACCTATGACAACGAGAGCGCAGTTGGCGAGGGACTGCGATTTTCTGGCGTGCCGCGCGAAGACATCTTCGTCACAACCAAAGTCTGGAAGACCGATATCGGTCCCCGAGACCTGGAGCGATCGGCCGAGGAGAGCCTGAAGCGCCTTGGCCTCAACACGCTCGACCTGCTGCTGATCCACTGGCCGAACCCGGAAATTCCGTTGGCGGGGTCCATCAAGGCGTTGAACGCGGTTCGCGATTGCGGCATGGCACGGCACATTGGCGTGTCGAACTTCTCAACCGCGCTACTCGCGGAGGCGTTTCACTTGTCGAATGCTCCACTTGTTGCCAACCAAGTCGAATATCATCCATTTCTTGACCAAGCCAAGGTCTATGCCGCTTGCCGCGCGGCTAACATGGCGATGATTGCGTATGCTCCACTCGGTCGCGGCGAAGCGTTGTTCGACGATTTAGCGATCGGGGAGATCGCCAGGCGGCACGGCAAATCTCCGCCGCAGATCGTGCTTCGATGGCACGTGCAGCAGGAGGGTGTGGTTGCCGTTCCGCGCGCCGAGCGCAAGGAATGGGTGACTGAAAACATCGACCTATTCGATTTCGAGCTTTCCGGCGAGGAGATGTCGGCGATCTCGCAGCTCCGGTCGCGCAACCTGCGCATATACGATCCCGATTACTCGCCGGAATGGGACGAAGGATGAACCTGCTGCGTGACAAGGAAACCGACCAGCGCCAAGGCGGGTTTTTTGTCTCTAGATAAAAGAGAATCTGCGTTCCATTCGCTCTCATGCGACTCAAAAAACAGCGGCCAATCCTCTTCCAATATCATTCGCGCGGCTCCGGAAAGGTTGGCCAGGACATCGAACGCGGCAGGTCATTATGGCTGTTCAAGCACCTCATGATTACACATTGAAAACCATCGGGACATGAACTGTCGAAAGAGCGACATGGCTATTCCATTACCTTTACTCCTTTTGCGGCTGGCAACAAGAAAAGCGAGGTAGAACACCAATGGCGGGCATTCTCGACGGCAAGGCAGCGCTTGTGACTGGAGGCGCATCGGGCATCGGACGCGCGACTGCAGTTGCAATGAGCAAGGAAGGTGCGCGCGTTGCGGTCGCCGATAAGGCGCAAGAGGGCGCCGCCGCCACGGTGGCCCTGATCAACGCGGCGGGCGGACACGCGGTCGCGTTGGGCGGCGATGTGGCGAATGAAGCCGATGTCGCGGCAATGGTGGCGCGTACGGTCGCCGCGCTCGGCCGGATCGACTGTGCCTTCAACAATGCCGGCATCAGCAGCCGGGCAGGCGGTTCGGTCGGCCAGCGCACCCACGAGATGAGCCGCGAGAACTTCGATGGCATGCTCGCCGTTAATCTGACCGGCGTCTTCCTATGTATGAAGCACGAGATCGCGCAGATGCTGAAGCAGAGCTCCGGCGGAGCGATCGTCAACACCGCCTCCATCGCAGGCGTTGTCGGAATGCCGACCGTGACGCATTACGTCGCGGCCAAGCACGGCGTGATAGGGCTGACCAAGACGGCGGCGTTGGAATACGCCAAGGACAAGGTCCGGGTAAACTGCGTCAATCCCGGCTATATTAAAACTCCGATGACCGAGCACTGGACCATGAAGACGCGCGACGACTTGATGGCCACGGTACCGATGAACCGACTAGGCCTGCCGGAGGAGATCGCCGAGGCCGTAGTGTGGATGTGCTCAGACAAGGCATCCTACATGACCGGTGCCTCGCACATTATCGATGGCGGAGTCTATGCAGCCTAGTCTTACTGAGTCAGAGTGTCGCGGCCTTTGCCGAGAAGAATCATATATTTGAGAAGACTCACTTTTCAGCATGGGGAGGCTGAGATGGATCTGACAAAATCGGGAGACGTAGCGTCGCGGTTTTCGACATATATTGAGGGCCTTGCGAGCGTGATTGGACATGCGGGACGGACCAAGCCGCTTCGCGATTACTGCACCGGACTGATGATGCCGTGCGATCGCAAGAGTGTCGAGCCGATGGCGGCGATGACGGCTCCGGAGCGGACAGCAGCGCAACATCAGGCATTGTTGCATTTTGTCGGTCAAGGCGACTGGTCGGATCAGCAAGTGTTGGCCAAGGTCCGTGAGTTAGTGCTGCCGATCATCGAACGCCACGGAGAGATCGAAGCTTGGATCATCGATGATACGGGCTTTCCTAAGAAAGGGCGGCATTCGGTCGGAGTTGCACGGCAATATTGCGGCCAGTTGGGCAAACAAGACAATTGTCAGGTCGCTGTGACGCTTTCGCTCGCAAATCATGATGCAAGCCTGCCGGTGGCGTATCGACTTTATCTACCAAAGGAGTGGGCGACCGACCGTCCGCGTCGGCGCAAAGCCGGTGTGCCCAAGGAGATCACCTTCAAAACCAAGCCGGCCATCGCGCTTGAGCAATTGCGCTGGGCCTATGCAGGGGACTTGCCGCGTGGCGTAGTGCTGATGGACGCCGGCTATGGCACTGATACCGATCTGCGTACGGGCATCACAGATCTCGGCTTAAACTATGTGGCCGGCATCCAGCCGCAAACATCCGTATGGCCCCCTGGCACTGGGCCGCAGCCGCCGAAGAAGTGGTCAGGGAACGGGCGGCCTCCGAAGTTGCTTCGACGTGATGGCAAGTACCGACCGATCTCAGTTAAGAAGCTTGCGATTGACCTGCCAATGGATGCTTGGCGCAAGATCACGTGGCGTGAAGGGACGGCAGAACGCTTATCCTCGCGCTTTGCCCGTGTGCGCATCCGTCCGGCACATCGAGATTACTGGCTTGCCGAAAGCCGGCCGCAGGAATGGCTGCTGATCGAGTGGCCGGAGGGCGCGGAAGCACCCACCAAATATTGGTTCTCGACGCTTCCGGAGAACATTGGATTCCGTCAGCTGGTTGACACGGCCAAGCTGCGCTGGCGCATTGAGCGCGACTACCACGAACTCAAACAGGAGATCGGTCTTGGCCACTTCGAGGGACGAGGCTGGCGCGGCTTCCACCATCATGCAACGCTGTGCATCGCGGCCTACGGATTCCTGGTCTCCGAGCGGGAGACGATTCCCCCCTCAGCAACAGGTTCGTCCGGGCTTTTCAAAGAGGTTACAATTCCCGAAACTTATCGCCCGAGGGGTTCCGCCATTGCGGCCTGAACGCCACGTTCCAAATTCGATCTCGACTGTCCGGCGGAAATTGAGCGCCGCTCTCGCGTCCACACTATCTCGATGCCCTTGTTGTATCAGAGCAATCTCAAGACAAAGCAGTCATCGAAATTTATGACGCAGTAAGACTAGGGGTTCCCAAAAAAAATCGCTGGTGATGATGATTGTCAGGCAACGGTCTCATTGTGCGTACTTTCGCACATCAAGTGGAGAAAAGGGGCCAAGCTACCGTCCACGAAACTGCCGCGAATCGAGCCTCCACGTCGAAACGGCGCTTGAGTGGTTTGGGGCGATTGAGTGGCCTTCCGGGGCTCGTTGGTCCCCGATAGATCATCGCTGCTTTTACAGCCTCGAGATGGCTCCTATCGCCAGAACATCCAATTGGTATCGGCGCGAGCGATAATCACCCCCGGCACGAATGGGACGCCAAAACTCGCGAAACCGCATGCTTTTGTCCATCGCTTCGAATACCACCTCATCCGTGGCTAGCAGAATCTTGCCAAATTGCTCCGACGCAGCCCGCGTCAATGCGGCCTGCATATCGGAGTTTGCCGTACCGTTGACGGGCTTCATGCCGCGCTTCACGGCTCCCATAAGAGCAGAAGCGACATCAACTCGCTATTCTTTAACTCTGCGAGCACGCTCGACGACGTCAGCTGGCTGCTGCCTGGTGAGCTTGACGCGCCACGCTGCACCGACCTTTAACGCTGACGGGAATGTCGCCGTCGATGATCACGCGACGAACGACGCGATGTTGGTCCCCATAATCCTTCACCGCATAATGCATCGTGGCGCGATTGTCCCAGATAGCGATGTCCCCCTGCTTCCAGTTCCAGCGGACGGTGTTTTCCGGCGCGGCCATATGAGACTGGAACACATCGAATAACTTGTGGCCGTCCCATTTGGGAATGTCAACGAAACGCGTCACATAACTACCGAGAACCAGCGTACGCTCGCCGGTCTCGGGGTGGACCCGTACTACGGGATGCTCGGTCTCGAACCTCGTTTTGGTACTGAACTCGTCGTAGCCCTTCTTATCGGCTTCGCTCGGGCGGACGGTTATGGCGAAGTCGTATGCGCTGCTGTGAACAGCCCATAAGTCCTCCGCTAGCCGTTGCAGCGGCGGCGGCAAGCTGAGATAGGCGGCTGCGGTATTTGACCACACCGTGTCGCCGCCGACCGGCGGGATGACAACGCCTCGCAGCACTGCAATCTTCGGATAAGCGTGCATACAAGACATGTCGATGTGCCAACTGTCAGCCCGAAGACCTCCGCGCGCCGAGTCAAGCTCGAGGATTGCGGTTGTTCCCTCGGCAGCACCTAACGCCGGTGGCACAAGCTTTCCGAAGCGAAGGCCAAAGCGCTCCTGCTCAGCATCATCGAGATGGCCCTGGTTGCGGAAGAAGATGACCTTGTGTTCCAACAGCAGCTTGTTGATCGCGGCGACCATCTGGTTCGGCAAATCGCTCGACAGCCTAACATTCATGATTTCGGCGCCGATGCGCGCTGTGCATTTGACCACATCTACACACGGAATGACATTATCGATGGAGGCTGTTTCAATCATATGTTACTCTCTAAGGTTGTTTTTTGCTAGATGACGCCATTCTGTCGCCGTACAGGAAAGCAGCGACAAATTTGCTGGTCTTCATTCGACCTGCATGAGACAATCGCTCACTCGCGGGGGCACTGAATCATGGAACTGGTAGTTTCATGGCAACGCCTCGCGTCCCAATGATCCGATCAAGAAGTGTGCCAGTCGGAAACTCCTCCATACGAAGGCCTTACGTTAAACGAGGAAGCTGTATTGGCACGCTAAGTGGGGGCTTTCTCCGTGGAGTGACCTATAATGGTCTTAACTCAATGCATTTCGTCCTGGGCAGCGGTGAAGAGCCGCCCGCCCTGCCACAACTGTCTATCCGTGGCACAGTGCTCGACAAGCACGCGACTAGATCGAATCCCGGTCGTGGAGGTCTTGACGGAACAAAGACCAGCACACCTGTCGCGGAGGTGACAAACCTGTCAGGAACCTGTTTTTCAGTTTTAAGGTAAATCCAGTTCGAAACTCGGATCGTGGCGGAGAGCTTTGAGGGATACGAATATCCTTGACACAGGCGGCTTATGTCACGGCGACGGCAAATTGTGACGCGCTGGCGCCAAGGCGTCGTCTAAGTCACGATGGTGCTGTGCGACAGCTGTCGACCTTCGCAATTCGGTGCACACGCTGTCGACGCTAGTGAGCGAATGCTGCGCGCCGCCGTATTGCGGCGGCGTCTTCATGGCCCGCAGCAAGCGCATGCACTAATTAGAGCTTAAGCTAGGACGGCCAGCCTGGCGTCAAGTGGAACACCTGCCTCACCCCACTTCGGTGAAGCACTACCATGGCAGGTGAGCATCTCGCGGAACTGCATGTGGCGCGAACACATCGTTTTGGTCATGGGCGCGATTTACCTGGACGCTGTCCGGACCGATCCGGGGACCGTGACCGAGATGGCATGAATCGATCCTCGAGAGCGATGGGCCACCGAGCGCCATTGCCGTCATGCCTCTCAACTGGGTGCGGCAGCGCCTTCGCCTGACCATGCCCGTCCGCATCGCCCACTCAGGCGACCTTTTGTTCCGCTTCTAACATCCTTGTCCAGCTTCGGACAAAAGGAAGGTACGCGAATTTCTTCCAACGACGCCCCTCGCTACAAATGTCGGGTGCTTCTTTAGCCTCAAGTCATTTGGCGCAGCACTTGCTTCCGACGCTCTGTAACCAGGAGACAGTACATAGCGATGCGAGCAAGACCATTGCTGCCCCCGCGAACCTCCATACAAGTCCATGAGGAAGCCGTCCCCGGGCTCAATTGCTGGTCGCCAAGGACGGTCTTAGCCTCGGCAGGCACACTTGGCCTGCGGCATCCTTTCCCATGATGGCGAGATGGAGTGCTTCAAGAGGAAGGTTTCTCCGATAACTGCGATTTGAAACGCTCAAGATCAAAAATGCTGAGGCCGCAAAAATCAATTCTCGTCAATCCGACTACCTCGTGCTCGCCGTGGCTCGATTGTTCGTCGGCGCGTCCTTTGTTTAGATAGATAGCGAGGGAAAGTGGAGGATTCATACGCGCCGGATCTACAGAGCCTGCGCTATGACATTCGGATTCTTATTGTTTGCTTGGATGTTTGGAGCAACTGTGGATCATGGAGTTGAGCGGTGGTCAGAAACTTGAGGCTTATCGGCGAATGCTGCGCATCCGTCGATTCGAAGAAGAGGGCATGCGCCAGTTCAAAGCTGGCAAGATCCCAGGTACCCTCCGCGCGAGCGTGGGGCAGGAGGCTGCTATCGTGGGAGCATGTCTCGCTGTTCGTGATGATGACGCCATGACTGGAACGCATCGTTCGCATGGCCATCCGATCGGGAAGGGGGCGCATCTGGACGCGCTCATGGCTGAGCTGATGGGCAAGGAGAGCGGCATTTGCAAGGGGCGCGGTGGCTCGATGCACCTCGCAGACAGATCGGTTGGGATCATCAGCGAGTCAGGTATTGTCGGAGGGGGCATTCCTCTTGCTACAGGGTGCGCGTTCAGCGCTAAGGTGCGGGGCGTCAATCAGGTTACTCTTTGCTTCTTCGGCGATGGAGCGGTGAACCAGGGCACATTCCATGAGAGTCTCAACATGGCATCGCTGTGGAGGCTGCCGGTCATCTACTTTTGCGAGAACAACGGCTATGCAATTTCTACCTCGGTGGCGCAAAGCCACGGGCAGTCAGACATCGCGCTGCGGGCTGCGGGCTACGGCATGCCAGGCGTTACGGTTGACGGGCAGGATGTGAGCGCCGTCTACGAAGCCGCAGCGCAGGCTGTCGCGCGAGCGCGCGCGGGCGACGGGCCTACTCTCATAGTAGCTGACACTTATCGGTTCGATGAGCACAGTTTCGGCATGGTGATTTCGGGGCCGCCCTACCGGTCGGTCGACGAAGTCGAGCGTTACAAGCGCGACCGAGATCCGATCGCGCTTTATCGCGTTAAGCTGCTCGAACACGGCGTCAATGAACGTAGCTTGGCGGCAATTGAAGAGGAAGTTGCCAAAGCCGTTGAGCGGGCTGTACAATTTGCCTTGTCCAGCCCGCTGCCTCGGCCGGACACTTTGCCAGACTACATGTTCAACTCGCCGCTGGAAGGTCACGACAGCTCGATTGACGGGCCGGAGAGGAATTAGTTGACATGCAAACTCATGCCCAGAAATTTGCCGCGGCGCCCTGCATGTACGTTCAGATGACCTATCGTGAAGCCATCATGCGGGCGCAGATAGAGGAAATGGAGCGTGATGAGCGTGTCATCCTCATGGGAGAGGACATTTCGGCATATGGCGGCCGCATACTCGTCGAGCGATTCGGGAAAAATAGAATTTGGCACACGCCGATCTCGGAAGGCAGTTTTACCGGCGTTGGGATCGGCGCGGCGATCAACGGGTTGCGCCCGATCATAGACCTTACAATTGCGAGCTTCGTTTATCTGGCTTCGGATCAGATCATTAATCAGGCCTCAAAATTGCGATACATGACAGGAGGGCAGATCGACGTTCCAATCGTGGTTCGTTCCTGTATGTACTCAATGAAGTCGGTGGCAGCCCAGCATGCTGACCGACCTTACACGTTCTTCATGAACGTGCCGGGCCTCAAGATCATCAGCCCGACCAGCGCCGCCGA
>NZ_LBKA01000142.1:0-9020 GCF_028128955.1 Bradyrhizobium sp. CCBAU 11386 | reverse complement strand
ATAGAGCCTTTTCACACAGCCTGGGCCACAAGGAGACAATCGTCGTCGCTCCTGTATTCGCAAATGTCAGGTCCGCTGACGCGCCGCAGAAAAGGAGGATCGGAGCTATCACCACTCTTCGCATTTCGAATTCGGAGGCGGGTGACATAGCCGACGTCAAGAAATAGGTCTAATCTGCGCAATGCTCAGGGAATTTTCAATTCTTGCCTGGAGCTGGATCATGATCAAAACGCCACTCGCAATTGCTGCTACGGCCGCGGCGGGACTTTCATTCGCGCAACCGGCGTTGGGACAATCTAACGACGAGAAGCTTGGCACGGTGCATTTCGAGACATCCTGCAAATCGGATGCGCAGAAGTTATTCGATCGCGGAATGCTCTATCAACATTCGTTCTGGTACCGCGCGTCCCAAAGAGTATTTGAGGATGTGCTGAAGGCTGATCCCGAATGCGGCATCGCTTATTGGGGTATCGCGCTTAGTCTATTATGGAATCCCCACGTCCCTGCGCCTGCGAAGAATCTCGCCGAGGGTTCCGCCGTGCTGGCGACGGCAAAGACCGTCGGCGCCAAGACCCAGCGCGAACGCGACTACCTCGATGCGCTCAGCGCCATGTATGCCGACTACGAAAAAGTCGATCACCGTACGCGCATGCAAGCCTACACCAAGGGTATGGAACAACTAGCACAGCGCTATCCAGACGATGACGAAGCGCAGATCTATTATGCGCTCGCCCTAAACACCTCGGCTTTGCCGTCCGACAAAACATACGCGAACCAGCTCAAAGGGGCGGCGATCCTGGAGCCGATCGCAATACGCCAGCCACAACATCCCGGCGTCGCGCATTACCTGATTCATCTTTATGACTATCCGCCGATCGCTGAGAAAGGCCTGGAGGCCGCCCGACGCTATGCCAGGGTCGCGCCAGCGTCAGCGCATGCCCAGCATATGCCGTCGCACATCTTCACGCGCGTCGGCTATTGGAAGGAGTCGATTGCCTCCAACGTCGAATCGTCGCGTGTCGCGAACGCGGACAAAGAGGGTCACGATCAGCTGCACGCCATGGATTACCTAGTCTACGCCTATCTACAACTCGGGCAGGACGAGAAGGCCGCAGCCGTTATCGGGGAGATGAACGCGGTCACCGGGTTCACCGAGACTTTCATCGCTGGGCCATACGCGCTGGCCGCTTCGCCGGCACGCTACGCGGTGGAGCGCGGCGATTGGAAGGCCGCCGCGGCGCTTCAAGTCCGTGCCAGCCCGCTGGCTCACGTGCAGGCGGTCACCCATTTCGCGCGAGCGCTAGGCGCAGCCCGCTCGGGCAATCCTGAAGCCGCTAAGGCAGATATCGCCAAGCTCGCCGAGTTGCGGGACAAGCTGCGAGATGCGAAGGATGCTTATTGGTCGGAGCAGGTAGACATTCAGCGGCAGGTCGCTACCGCCTGGATGCTCTATGCCGAGGGCAAGCGCGACGACGCGCTGAAAGTGATGAGCGCAGCCGCCGATTCTGAAGACAAGACCGAGAAGCATCCGGTGACGCCGGGCGTACCCAAGCCGGCTCGCGAACTCTATGGTGTCATGCTGCTCGATAGCGGTAACGCCAGGGACGCGCTCGTCGCCTTTGAAGCGACGCTGAAGAAGGAGCCAAACCGGCTAGGCGCCTACGTGGGCGCGGCGAAGGCCGCCGAAAAGTCCGGTGAGTCCGCCAAGGCACACGAGTATTACAGCAAGGTCGTTGCGATCGCCGATGCTGCGGATAATACCCGGACCGAGGTTACCGACGCGCGCGCGTTTCTGACGAAGCGCTGAGGGGCTGCAGCGATATTACGGGAGCATATCGTGAGAGCATTCTTTCTGCCTATCGTTCTGATTGCTCTCGCGACCCCGGCTGTCGCTCAATCACTTCAGGTCATCGGATACTCCGGCTATCTCGGCGAGTGGGAGTTGACCGCCACCGTCACGGAAACGGCTTCCGGCCCTATAAAGGAATACTCCGGGCCATTAACGATGAAGCACGTCGGCGTATGCATTCAAGATGGTCCGGAGGAGAAGACCGGTGAAATGCGTTTTCAGATATCGGCGTCATCACCCCAATTGAATGCGACATTGTCCGTTGCGGGGGTCGAATGCACCTACAGCGGACAACTGTCAGACTCCTATACTGGCATCATGAACTGCTCCGATCGACAGGCAGTTCCTCTCAAGCTGTGGTTGAAATAGCTGCCGTGCCCAGAAACATTCCCTCCTGGAGAACAGGCGCCGTCAGCTGTGGGTCATTTGCGACCGACATGGGTTATCCGCTCCATGTCCGATCGATCCCCGATAGCGACCGAACGGCGGACGCGCCCAGACCATGCGGGTGGTAGCAGAGCAGCGCGAGATCGGCGAGCACGGCATCACTTTAGGGCGCGGGCTCTTAAGTCCGATCAGCCGGCGAAAGCATGCCACTCCCAGAGCCTTCACAAGCCTAAGCCGGAAGCCAGTCTTGATATGCGTCAATCTGTCGGAGCGCAAAGCGGCTAGTAGTAAAGCCTTTCTAGCCAGCGTCGGAGCGCGACATGGTAAAGTGTGGTTGGTTGATAATTGCCGGCCTTACCGCTGCTTTCGCTGCCGCGGCTCAGGCTGAAGACCTCGACATCGGCAAGTCAGAATTTCAGTCTTCGTGCGCGAGTTGTCATGGCGCGGATGCAAAGGGCAAAGGACCGGTCAGCGACCAGCTCAAGATCCCGCCTCCCGATTTGACGGTGTTGGCCAAGAACAACAACGGGGTCTTTCCCACGAACGCTGTCTATGAAACCATAGATGGATCGAAAACAATTCCCGCTCACGGCACTCGTGAGATGCCAATTTGGGGGGAACGATTCAACCCCATTGTCAACTTGCCTCACTATGTTGATCCGTCTTATTGGAAGATGGCCGGGCCGGAGCAAAGCCCCGAAGTCGTCGTGCGAAAACGCATCCTCGCTGTTGTCGATTATCTCAGCCGCGTTCAGCAAAAGTAGCAACCGACGAGCATAAGATTACTTGCCCATCCCGCTTAGCGCCCGCTAAAGCGGAAAAAGTTTGCTTGCGCCACAACCGGCGAAGCAGCTGCACCACCAACCAGCCCGATGAACTCCCGCCGCCTCATATTGCCTCGTGATGCGCCCGGGAGTCTTACTGCCCTGCTTGCCAAACCGTGATGTCCGAAGCGGGTCGAGGCCGACATCTGCCCGGCCCGATGCCGTGCCTTCTTTGGGGTCAAAACGCGAAAAACTCAACGTGAGCAAGCTCAGTCCGCTATGCCCCATTGAACGGACCTCAATGAGGCGTGCTACCACTTCGCTGATGGGCCATAAGCGGTCGTGAGCAGTGTGACCCGGGCCAGTCAATCCTTGTCGCCCCAATCGCTGGCCGCTACGATGAGGCCGGCCATCGCGACCGCGTCGCTATCGCGGGTGCACGCTGGGATTTGTGAGGCCGGAGCAACATCATGACCAGAGGCGTGGCAGTTCTGGGGTCAGCGGTCTTTTTTCTGATTGCCCCCACGACGGTCGCCGGTGTCGTGCCGTGGTGGATTTCGCAATGGCGTCTGCAAGCGCCGTTCTTCGATCTCCAGCTTATCCGATGGTTCGGCGTGGTTCTGATCCTGCTCGGCATTCCGGTGTTGGTCGAAACCTTCACACGATTTGCGCTGCAAGGCGGCGGCACGCCAGCGCCGGTCGCACCAACGCAACATTTGGTGATCACCGGCCCCAATCGTTATGTCCGCAATCCGATCTATCTTGCCCTAGTGGCGATTGTACTTGGCCAAGGACTGATCCTCGGAAACGCAAGGCTTCTGGTCTACGGCGCGCTACTGTGGATCGGCTTCCACATCTTCGTTCTGGCTTATGAGGAGCCGACGCTGCGTAGGACATTTGGAGCGGAATACGACACCTATTGCGCCAACGTGTCGCGCTGGTTGCCACGCTTGCCCGGCTCTACGTCGGCGTCGTCCTGATCGAGCGCGAGTGCGAGTGCGAGTGCCGCGGCCATCGTCGCCGGATCGTGGGCGTTGTGTACGATCACATGTGCCAGCAGCAGTGTGACGAGCGCATCGGCTACGCGGCGGGGTTACGACCGGGCAACATGTCCCAGATCGGGGCGCGTAGCGCCTATCTCGCATTGCGGGATTTCGATCCGGCTAATGTCTCTTGTGGGTCAGACGCGGCGCCATAAAACTCGGCGAGAAGGTCCGCTTGTCGGCCGCGAGCAGACGAGGGACCACTGGCGAACGAATGTTCCGCAGCGTAAACTGGCAACATCAGCCCTCCAGAGGCTGGACATAAATTTGGGGAGAACGCTGAGATGTCCCGTAACCATGCCATAGGATTATCGTTTGCGGCCGCCATGTTGCTCAGTACCGGCTTTAGTGCTGGGCACGCGAAGCCATTTATGATCGTGGGGCTGGACGAGAAGCTTCTGTGGGACGACAGCGGCAAGCCCGTTCTTTCAGCAGCCGGCAAGGATCAGGTTCTCATCGTCGATCTCGCCTCTCCTGAAACCCCCAAGATCGTTGCTGCCCTGCCGCTGAAGAACTCGGTGGTCGGACCGCCCGTGAACGTTGCGATCGATCCCAGCGGAACGATCGCGCTGGTCGCCGACTCCGTCGATGTCGTCAAGGACGGAGACGCGCTGAAACAGATGCTCGACAATAAGATCTACGTCGTAGACTTGCAGGCCGATCCGCCCAAGCTGGCCGCGACGCTCACTGGCGGGAAGCAGCCGTCCGGGCTCAGCTTCAGTCCAGATGGCAAGATGGCGCTCGTCGCCAATCGCGGAGACAATTCGATCAGCGTCCTCTCCGTGAATGGCACGGACGTGAAGATTACGGACACCGTTGCGATGCCGGACAGTCCGTCGCACGTGACGTTCACGCCGGATGGTAAGCGAGCCCTGGTCGCCCGCTTTCCTGCTCACAAGATCTCAATGCTGGACATCGCAGGCGACAAGGTGACGTACAACAAGATTGACCTGCCGGCCGGCCAGTGGCCCTACAATGTCGCGACCGCACCCGGCGGGAAAATCGCGCTGACCTCGGACAACGGCAACGCAGGTGCCTCCGATGGAAGTGTGGACACCACGAGCGTCATCGATCTGGAGAGCAATCCGCCGCGCATCATTGATCGCGTGGTGGTGGGCGACGGTCCCGAGGGTCTTGCAATCAGTCCCAAGGGCGACGTCGCGGTTGCCGTGATTCTGCGCGGCTCCAACATGAAGAACGCATACTTCTACGAAAAGAACGGCAGCATCACGGTGCTGAAGATTGATGGGAAGAAAGTGAGCAAGATACAAGATATCGAGGTCGGTGGGCTGCCGGAGGCCGCGGTATTCAGTCCTGACGGCAAATACCTTCTCGTCGGCAACTATCTGACACAGGACTTCTCGATACTGAAGGTAGATGGCACGAACGTAACGGATACCGGCAAGCGCTTCCAGGTGCCGGGACATCCCGCCTCGGCCAGGATGGGGCCGTAGCTTGTCTTGCACCCATTGTCTGGCGCTCAGAAGTCGAAGGCCCGCTCCAAATCGGGCCTTCATTCTGTAATCAGAAGATTGGCAATTGCCTTTCAGTGGCCGGGCCAAGACCGCGAACGGCGTCACATGCTTGCCCCTGACCGCTACGGGTCAAATCGGCCCTCTCATCGCTTGAATTGAACGCAAGTACGTCTCCAATCATCTGAAAGCGGACGCAGGATGAGGGGCTCAGGGCTCAAAATGACCAACCTCACGAGTTGAGGAGGTCAACATGACCGATATCCTGAGCGACCTGCCGTTTCGAAACACAGTCCGTGGAACAAGGGCAAGATCGTCGGCGCGAAGCCGCCGCTCCGTCCGAAGCACGTCTGGTCAATCCGAACCAAGCTCCAAGTCGAAGGCCGAATGGTAAGCGTCGTTCCGCTCCCACCTTCTCGCGGCACATGGGATAGGCGAGTTTCACGATCTCTTTGAAGGGATCGGCTTGTGTCTATGCTTGACCATACGCTTAAGTCGGACGTGACGGCGCGCCGGCTGGAAGTGATCACGGAGACGGGACGACGTCGTTGGTTCTCCAAGGACGACAAGGCCCGGATTGTCGAGGAGACGCTGGTACCAGGCGCGGTCGTTTCCGAGATTGCCCGGCGACACGGGCTGACCCCACAACAAGTGTTCACTTGGCGCCGGCAAGCCCGCCAGTTGCCGGCGCCGATGGCTGACGATCCGCCGTTTGTACCGGCGGTGGTAGACGCCGTGGTACCGGCCGTGGCTGTTGGCCATGAGCGCAAGACAGCGCGACGCAAGGCCAAGCCGGATGTCGGGGGCATCGAGATCGAGGCCGAAGGCGTCACGATCCGGGTCGGCCGAGGCGCGGACGTGGCGATGATTGCGGCCATCGTCCATGCGCTGAAGGCAAGCCGGTGATCGGCCCGTCCGGAACTGTCCGGGTGATGGTGGCAACCAAGCCGGTCGACTTCCGCAAGGGAATGGAGGGGCTTGCTATGTTGGTACGCGAGCACATGAAGGCCGATCCGTTCTCGGGGGCTGTTTATGTGTTCCGTGCCAAGCGGGCGGATCGGATCAAGCTGATCTTCTGGGATGGTACGGGTTTGTGCCTGTTCGCCAAGCGGCTCGAGGAAGGCGTCTTCCGCTGGCCGAAGATCGAGGATGGCGTGATGCGTTTGTCGGCGGCAGAATTGTCGGCGCTGCTCGAAGGACTCGATTGGCGGCGTGTCCACGCAGCACGGGAGACGGTCGTCTCGACGCAAGCCGGATAATTGTGTGCCGCGCTGCGGCGAAGTGAATCAGGGGCATCGAGCACGTCGTCAGGCGCGCGCAAATATGCTCTTGTTTTGCCTGTGAGCGATAACCTTCCTGATGATCCCGAGACGCTGAAGGCGATGCTGCTGGCCGAGCGGCACGAGAGCGAGCGGCTGCGCCAGATCATCAAGGAGCTGCAGCGTCATCGCTTTGGCCGGAAGGCAGAGTCGCTTCCCGAAGAGCAGATGCTGCTCGGTCTCGAGGACGTCCAACAGGTTGCTGCCTGTACGGAAGCCAGCCAAGACGAGACAGCTCCGGAAGGCCGGGCGGAGCGCGCACGCAAGCGCCGCAACAATCGCGGAGCACTACCGGCACATCTGCCGCGGATCGAGGTCGTGCTCGACCTCGACGCCAAGACCTGTCCCTGCTGCAAGGGCGACCTGCACCAGATCGGCGAAGACAAGAGCGAGCGGCTGGACATGGTGCCGGCGCAGTTCCGCGTTGTCGTCACCCGACGTCCCAAATACGCCTGCCGAGCCTGCGAAGATG
This sequence comes from Bradyrhizobium sp. CCBAU 11386, assembly GCF_028128955.1. Taxonomy (NCBI): domain Bacteria; kingdom Pseudomonadati; phylum Pseudomonadota; class Alphaproteobacteria; order Hyphomicrobiales; family Nitrobacteraceae; genus Bradyrhizobium; species Bradyrhizobium sp. CCBAU 11386. Next base: position 1,714 of record NZ_LBKA01000142.1, on the reverse strand, counting down.
GCGTCCTGCAGGCCGAGGCTCCGGCCCGGTTGATCGAGGGCGGACTGCCGACGGAGGCCACCGTCGCCCAGGTTCTGGTGTCCAAATATGCCGATCATCTGCCGCTCTACCGGCAGGCCCAGATCTATGCCCGCCAGGGCATCGCTCTCGATCGATCGACACTGGCGGACTGGGTTGGGCATGCCGCCTTCCATCTGCGCCCGCTGCATGAGCGCCTTCTCACGGTGCTTCGAGCGAGGTCCAAGCTGTTCGCCGACGAGACGACGGTACCGGTGCTCGATCCCGGTCGAGGGCGCACCAAGACCGGCCAGCTCTGGGCCTATGCCGCCGACGACAGGCCCTGGGCGGGCCTCGATCCGCCCGGCATCGCCTATGTCTATGCACCCGACCGCAAAGCCGAGCGGCTGTTCAGCCATCTTGCCGGCTTCAAGGGCGTCCTGCAGGTCGATGGCTACAACGCCTACCCAAAGCTTGCCGAACGTGGCGAGGTCGAGCTCGCCTTCTGCTGGGTGCACATGCGGCGCAACTTCTACGAACTCGCGACAGCCGGCCCCGCTCCGATCGCGAGCGAGGCGCTGAAGCACATCGCCGCATTCTATGGGATCGAGAAGGAGATCCGCGGCCGCAGCGCGGAGGAGCGTCGCCTCGTGCGGCAGCAGAAGAGCCGACCACTGGCCAATGCCTTCGAGGTATGGCTGCGCGCCAAGCTGGCTCTCATCAGCCAGAAGATCAAGCTCGCCGAGGCCATCCGCTACGCCCTCTCGCGCTGGCAAGGCTTAACGCGCTTCATCGATGACGGCCGCATCGAACTCGACAACAATACCGTCGAACGATCAATCCGTGGTATCAAGCTCAGTCGCAAGAATGCGCTGTTTGCCGGATCCGACGGTGGTGCCGAACACTGGGCTGTCGTCGCGTCCCTGGTCGAGACTTGCAAGCTCAACGACGTAGATCCGCTCGCTTATCTCACCGACGTCCTGACCAGGATCGTCAACGGGCATCCAAACCGCGACATCGACCAGCTACTGCCCTGGGCCTACCGTGCTCAAGCCCTCAAAGCCGTGGCCTGAGAACGACGCTTACGCCGAATGCGCGATCTGGCGCTGTTCAACGTCGCCATCGACAGCAAGCTGCGCGGCTGCGACGTCGTAGCCTTGAAAGTCGATGACCTTGCGCCAGGCGGATATGCGGCCGACCGCGCGACCGTCCGACAAAAGAAGACCGGGCGCCCCGTCAAATTCGAACTGACGGAATCGACCCGGCAGGCAATTGATGATTACCTGCGGATTACTGGTAAAAAGTCAGGAGAATACCTGTTCACTGGCCGGCGGCGGAGTGGTCATATGACGACCCGCCAGTATGCCCGACTGCTATCCCAGTGGATCGCTGACATCGGACTGGACCCGCACCTGTTCGGGACGCATTCCCTTCGCCGGACCAAGGTGACCTTGATCTATCGCCGAACTGGCAACCTGCGAGCCGTACAGCTCCTTCTGGGGCACACGAAAATCGAGAGTACCGTTCGATATCTCGGCATCGAAGTCGACGACGCCCTCGCGATAGCAGAACAAGTTGACGTCTGACTTCGGGGGCAGAGCAGACGTGCTCTGCGCTGCCCTCACAGACGGCTCCGGGCCCAGGCTGTGTGAAAAGGCTCTGTTTGCTGTGATTCGCGCGATAAGATTCCCCGCGATTTGCGGGGCATCCGATGAAG
>NZ_LBKA01000141.1:0-8267 GCF_028128955.1 Bradyrhizobium sp. CCBAU 11386 | reverse complement strand
CATAAATGACGCCGGAACGCGAGACCTCGCGGATCATCTCTCCGCCCGCCATTGAGGGGCGACATCGATTCCAGATGCGCAGATTTGCCCTAAAGCACTCCGATCCCCGTCGGACCATAGAGTTTGTGGCCTGTCATGACGTAGAATCGCAATCAATGTCGCAGACGTCGGCGCTCATATGGACGCATCCTTGCGAGCCCTCGACGCAGCACCGAGATACCACGAGCATGCGCGATCCTCACCACGCCTTTCACCGGCAAGACTGTGGCAAGCACGTTCGACATTTGTGTGGTTGCAACCATCTTTGGTGCGCGGGGTCAGCAGTCGCGCACACTTACCGCGCAAGAAGTTTCCGTCATCATCCACTGGCCCCCAGTTGATCCCTGCACCGAGTCGTTCCCTGAGAAAATGCCATGGCACAATGTTGGAGTGGTGTTCCATAATCGAGAGAACGATCTCATCACCCGGGGTAATGCGTTCACGGCCAAAGTCTTATCGACCAGATTGATTGCCTCCGTGGCGCTCCAGGTGAAGATGATCTCTTCGTTTAAGTGCGCGCTCACAAGCCGCGCCACCTTGGTACGGGCGCCTTCATACGCCTCGGTCGCCGCGTTTTAGCGAGGTAGTGCAAGCCGCGACGAACGTTGGCGTATCCGCTGGAGTACACCTGCATCATACGGTCAAGTACCGCGTTGGGCTTTTGTGCGGATGCAGCGTTATCGGGTGACAAGCGGCTTGCGGTACACCGTCATAGCCGCGCGGGGAAGTCCGTACCCAGACGCTTGACCTCGTAACTATCATCGCTCATCGCGGGATGAGCGCTCATCGCCACCCCTGCAGCCAGTGTTCAGCTTGCGCTGTCACAAAATCGCGCAGATTCTTGGTGGCGATCCCCTCAATCGACTCGCCAAGGAACGCTTTAATCAGCAACATCTGCGCATCCTTCTCCGATAGACCCCGCGCGCGCAGATAGAATACGAGAGCGTCGTCCAGCGCACCCGATGTCGCTCCGTGGCCGCAGGTCACGTCGTCGGCCAAGATGTCAAGTTCGGGCTTATTGTCGGCCTCGGCCTGGTCGGACAGGAGCAACGCGCGCGTCGTCAGGGTGGCATCCGTCTTCCTGGCGGCGGCACGAACGACGATTCGGCCCTGAAACACCGAGCGGCCGCAATCATCGACGACCGCGCGGAACCTCTCCCGACTGGTGCAATGTGGCACGGCGTGGTCGACCACGAACGTTGTGTCGGCGTGCAGCTTGTCCCTGATGAGATTAACCCCGTTAGCCGAGAGCTCGGCTTCCTCGCCGGCCAGCGTGATGAATCCCTGATAGCGACTGACGGAGCCGCTGCAGGTCATGCTGAAGAGGTCGAGCTTAGCCCTGGCGCCGACTGCTATGATCGCCGACGAGATGTTCACGGCGTCAGAGGCATCGGCTGCCACGCGGATAAGCGACAGGCTCGCCTCGTCACCAACCAGGGCGATTATCGCATCGTTGGCTTGATAGCCGCTCGCGCCTTCAGCCGGGACGAAACTTTCCACGATGGACGCATGCGCTCCTTTACCGAGCTGCAGATAGGAACGTGTAAACGTGGACACCGACACTCCGGTTGCGACGTGAACGATCTGAATTGGACGCTTCACCACATTGCCATCTGCGATCGTAATCACCAGGCCATCTGTCGCCATTGCGGCATTGAGCGAGATCGCCGCATCGCTAGTCGTCGACAGCACCAGACCGGCCATGGCCCCAGTGGCGGAATTCTCCAGAACCTCTCGCAGCGACCGCACATCGATTTCATTTTCCAGCCTGCCGAGATCGGATAGCTCTGGCGCGAATTTGCCATCCACCAAAACCAGCTTGACCGCCTGATCGGCAGCCACTTGCTTGGCCGACGCCTTTGCGCGCACCAGCGCCTTCGCATCCGGTCGCGGAGCGAGTGGCAGCACCTCGCCGATCAGGGCGCGCAGATCGGTGAATTTCCAATCCTCCATGCGCCGGTGCGGGAGGGCGGCACGCTCGTAGGCCTCGAATGCCCTGGCACGGATGTGGGGGACAGGGCCTACGCCAGGCAGCTGTCCACGCGCCGCAGCGAAAACATTGCCCATTGCGCGTCCGGCGTCAGCTTTGGCCATAACCTGCTTCATCGGGGAATTCTCCCTAGAGCCGTCAGGCCGCGTCTTCGAATTGGGCGTAGCCACCAGCCTCGAGCTCCAGCGCGAGTTCCTTGCCGCCGCTCTTCCTGACCCGCCCTTTCGCCATCACGTGCACAACGTCCGGCACGATATAGTCGAGAAGCTGCCGATAGTGAGTAATCACGATCATCGCTCGTTCCGGCGAACGCAAGGCGTTGATGCCGCTGGTGACGATACGCAGCGTGTCGATATCAAGGCCGGAATCGATCTCGTCCTGGATGCACAGACACGGCTCGAACAACGCCATCTGCAAAATTTCGTTGCGCTTCTTCTCGCCGCCGGAGAAGCCGACATTGACGCCGCGCTTGAGCATGTCATGGGGAATGTTGAGCGAACCGGCCACCTCGCGGACTCTTTTCAGAAATTCGGGGGTGGAGAATTCCTGTTGGCCGCGCGCCTTGCGCTGTGCGTTTAGTGCCGCCCGCAGGAAGTTCACGGTGGTCACGCCGGGGATCTCGACCGGATACTGGAATGCCAGGAACACGCCCTTGGCGGCGCGTTCATTTGGCTCCATCCTCAAGAGGTTCTCGCCCCTGAACAGGATTTGTCCGCCGGTGATCTCATAGCCTGGCTTACCGGCGATGACGTGCGAGAGCGTCGACTTGCCGGAGCCGTTCCGCCCCATGATCGCGTGCACCTCACCCGCATTGACGTTAAGATCGAGGCCGCGAATAATTTCGTGGTCTTCGATACCAACATGCAAATCTCGGATTTCGAGTAGCGCCATTCTGATCTGATCCCTGAAATGCCATGCGAATGGCGAGCCGCATTCGAGAGGGCTCGCGGAGGTTTGGTTATCCGACAGATCCCTCGAGCGAGATCGAGATCAGCTTCTGCGCCTCCACTGCGAATTCCATTGGCAGTTTTTGCAGAACGTCCTTCGCGAAGCCGTTGACGACGAGGCCAGTGGCCTGTTGCTCGGTCAAGCCTCTGTGCACGCAGTAGAACAGCACGTCCTCGGAGATCTTCGAGGTCGTCGCCTCGTGCTCGAACGTCGCCGAGGAGTTCTTGGCTTCGATGTACGGCACGGTGTGCGCGCCGCATTTGTCGCCGATCAGCAGCGAATCGCAGGCGGTGAAGTTGCGCGCGCCGGTCGCCTTGCGATGCGCGGTCACGAGCCCGCGATAGGTGTTCTGCGACTTGCCGGCCGCGATGCCCTTCGAGATGATCCGGCTCGACGTGTTCTTGCCGAGATGGATCATCTTGGTGCCCGAGTCGACCTGTTGGAAGCCGTTCGAGATCGCGATCGAATAGAATTCGCCGCTCGAGTTATCGCCGCGCAGGATGCAGCTCGGGTACTTCCAGGTGATGGCGGAGCCGGTCTCGACCTGGGTCCAGGAGATCTTGGAGCGGTCGCCGCGGCAGTCGCCACGCTTGGTGACGAAATTGTAGATGCCGCCCTTGCCTTCCGAGTTGCCCGGGTACCAGTTCTGCACCGTCGAATATTTGATCTCGGCGTCGTCATGCGCGACGAGCTCGACCACGGCGGCATGCAGCTGGTTCTCGTCGCGCTGCGGCGCGGTGCAGCCTTCGAGATAGGAGACGTAGGAGCCCTTGTCCGCGATGATCAGCGTGCGCTCGAACTGGCCGGTGTTGCGCTCGTTGATGCGGAAATAGGTCGACAACTCCATCGGGCAGCGCACGCCCGGCGGCACGTAGACGAACGAGCCGTCGGAGAACACCGCCGAGTTCAGCGTCGCGTAGAAATTGTCCGAGGTTGGAACCACCGAGCCGAGATACTTCTGCACCAGCTCGGGATGCTCGCGGATCGCCTCCGAGATCGGCATGAAGATCACGCCGGCCTTCTTCAGCTCCGCCTTGAAGGTCGTGGCAACGGACACCGAGTCGAACACCGCGTCGACCGCGATCTTGCGGCGGGCCGGGTCTTCCTCGCCCACCTTGGGCTCGACGCCTTCGAGCATGGCGACTTCCCGCAAGGGAATGCCGAGCTTCTCGTAGGTCTTCAGGATCTCCGGATCGATCTCGTCGAGCGAGGTGATCGACTTCTTCGGCTTCGGCGCCGAATAATAATAGAGATCCTGGAAGTCGATCTTGGGATAGTCGACGCGGGCCCAGGTCGGCTCGGTCATGGTCAGCCAGCGCCGATAGGCCTCGAGCCGCCACTGGAGCATCCAGGCGGGTTCGTTCTTCTTCTCGGAAATGAACTTGACGGTCTCTTCCGACAACCCCTTGGGGGCCTTGTCGGACTCGATCAGGGTCTCAAACCCATAACGATACTGATCGACGTCGATGCGACGGACGCGCTCGACGGTCTCTTGTGCAGCTACCATTGCCCGCTCCGCTCGCGCAAGGACAACGGCCGCCGGCGACGATTGCGCGGCGCCCTCTCCGAGTGGATCGCGCAAATCACGGCCAACTCGGGACCAGCCAGTGAGAGAAACAGGAGGTGGATCCAAAGGGCGGCGGCTGTCGATAGCGTCTTCATCATGTTTCGCGTCGGAGCTCCTCTCATCGGCTACCTATGCCGGCACGCAGGTATCAGGCACCGGGCAAACGACGGCGCATTGCGGCGCGTCAAAATGCCCTTCGCATTGGGTACACTGGGTCGGATTGATCACATATATGTCGTTCTTCAGGCTGATCGCAGCATTGGGACATTCGAACTCACACGCACCACAGACCGTGCACTGGGATGCGATTATCTTGTAGGCCATCACTGCGCTTCCATGAGCAAAAAGGTGCGGGACAGCTTCTTGCTTTCAAGTCTTGTGCCAGACAGTTTAACCTTGATTTGTCTCGGCTATTTTCGACAACGCAAGTCGCCGCCTCGACACGGTGTCGCAAATCCTACAATCGGCATGACAGCTGCTGATCTCGATGCCGTCGTTTGCGCATGGTCGATCTCCCGGCAGTCAGCCGATCAGGTGAACCGCGTTCGCCAGCACGAGGGAGCGATCTGCGATCCTTCCCAAGGCCGCGGTGCGGCGGCTACGATCGATGCGCCGCGCCACTTCACGTCAGGTCGACCGCGAGCCGCATCTTGTTGGTTCCCCACCCGGGACGGCGGCGGCTTCGGCGACAGCACCACGATGAACAACCGGCGCAGTCGTCACCGGCTTGGTCCGCGTCTCCACAGCCAGCCCGAAAAGGTCGCGGCGATCGCGTCAGATAATGTCGCACCGGTGATCGCGGGTCCCCTGGGGACCCGCGGGGCGCATTCTCAATTGCCTTGGATTTACCTGGCAAGACCGGCATTCATATACGCTGTATGGAGCAAAAGTACATTGCTTCGCGTCACGAGGGCGACTGAAGCCGGGCGTTCGTCTGGTGATCCTCCACTTCGCTCCGCGTTACAAATAAATGCCGGCGGCGGTCAGCAGATCGATAGAGCCAAAAAAAGCCACCCCGAAGGGTGGCCAAAGTCAGGGAGGAAACGCCCATAACGGGCCTCTGGGATCAGGCAGCAGCCTGGTCGATCGGTGAGAAGGGTAGCCCGAGGCTTTCGGCCACCGCCTTGTAAGTTAGCCGGCCTCGATGGACGTTGAGGCCTGCGCGCAAATGCGGGCTTTCGAGCACGGCGGAAAAACCTTTTTGAGCCAGAGCCAAACCAAACGGCAGCGTCGCGTTATTCAGTGCCTGGCTCGAGGTCAGCGGCACGGCGCCGGGCATATTGGCCACGCAATAATGAATGACGCCATCCACTTCGTAAGTTGGATCAGCGTGAGTGGTTGGATGCGATGTCTCAAAGCAGCCGCCCTGATCGATAGCGACGTCCACGAGCACCCCCCCCTTGCGCATCGAGCTCAGCATGCTCCGGCGGACCAGCTTCGGCGCGCTCGCACCTGCAACGAGCACCGCACCAATCACCACATCCGCCGCAAATACCTCTTCCTCCACGGAGTCGATGGTCGAAAACCTGGTGCGAACGCGTCCTTCGAATAGCTGGTCCAACTCGCGGAGCCGAGGTATCGAACGGTCGATGATTGTCACCTCAGCGCCCAGACCGACCGCCATGCGTGCCGCGTGCGTACCAACGACGCCACCTCCAAGCACCACGATTCGGGCCGGCTGAACACCGGGCACACCACCGATCAACAGCCCTCGTCCGCCTGCACTCCGCTTAAGGGCGCTACCTGCCGCTTCGATCGCAAGCCGACCCGCGACCTCGCTCATCGGCGCCAGCAGTGGAAGACCACCATGCGCATCAGTTACGGTCTCATAGGCGATCGCGGTGCATCCAGATTTCAGGAGGCCCATGGCCTGATCGGGGTCGGGGGCCAGATGCAGATAAGTGAACAGGATCTGATTCTCCCGCAGCTGACACCATTCGGACGGCTGAGGCTCCTTAACCTTTACGATCATCTCGCTCGATGCGAATACCTCAACTGCGGAAGTTAGAATCGTTGCGCCAGCATTGCGATAATCGTCATCGGTTGCACCAATGCCAGCGCCAGCATCGGTCTCGATCATCACGCGGTGACCCGCTGCCACGTATTCGCGGACAGCTCCAGGGGTAAGACCCACGCGATATTCGTGCGCCTTGATTTCCTTGGGGACTCCGACCTTCATTTGAAAACTCCTGCCTAGAGCGCCCTTCTAATCGGAAGCGCGCAGCGATATCGCGATGGAGCCGCCAAAATGGCACAGGAATTCAGCGATATTTGACAAATTTCGCAGGATTTCAAACCCACGGCGTGCCGAGCGGCTCGTGTGAGCATGCCCGCTGTGCTTAACCGTCGAAAGTGCGCGATGGCGACGACTTCGTTTCGAATTGCGTTCTCGGCTTGTGGAAAAGCTAGCCCGCCTTATTCGTCAGAGGGCGCCCGAGAGGCTGGCGAGCGTGGTGTAAAGCGTTGATGCGGCGTAGGATTCGGTTGCGAAGCCAACCCCATCACCTCAACCGTGAACGCCACGCCCGCCATGACCGATGATACGATTCTGCCCTTTTCGTTTCCAGCCGTTCACGCCAAGAAAGTCACAGCTGCCTCGATGGTGGGCGCCTAACCTCGAATGGGGGCGTGATGCTTCTGGCGATGGCCGAGCGGCGTCTTGGTTTGGCCGACAATTTGGCCCGGGTGTTCCCGGATCGGCGCGATCCGACGCGGGTCGTGCACAGCCTTGTCGATATGTTCCGCGCGCGCATGTTCGCGATCTGCTACGGCTACGAGGACGCCGACGACCTCGATCATCTGAGGTCCGATCCCGCATTCAAGCTGGCCTGCGGACGGCTGCCGGACAGCGGTCGCGATCTGTGTTCCCAACCGACGCTGTCGCGCCTGGAGAATGCTCCGCGCCTGCGCGACGTGATCCGACTGACCTACACTTTGGTCGACGCATGGATGGATAGCTACCCGCGCGAGCCGGCATCCGTCACGCTCGACATCGACGATAGCTGCGATGTCGTCCACGGCCATCAGCAGCTCTCGCTGTTCAACGCTCATTATGACGAGCGCTGCTTTCTGCCGATCCACGTCTACGACACGGAGAAGAGCCGGCCCGTGGCAGTCGTGCTGCGGCCCGGCAAGACGCCGGGCGGCGTCGAGGTGTGTGCCCATCTGCGCCGCCTGGTACGGCACATCCGCACGCGATGGCACGACACGCGAATTACGTTCCGTGGCGACGGGCACTATGCCCGGCCGGAGGCAATGGCGTGGTTGCGAGACCAACGGCATCAACTACATCCTCGGTCTGTCCGGCACCAAGCCGCTCGCCAGAAAAGTCGACGAGGTCGCCGACAACATCCGGATCACATGCTTCCGATGGAAGCAGGTAATCGCAACGAACTGTCGAGAATGCGGCTCTCGACGCGGCTCGACATCCCGTAACGCCGTGCCAAAACAGACTTCAGTTCCGTGCGCGTCGCCATGCTCAATCGCCTCATCGCCGCCTCTGCGCTCCGTTGCTATTGGGGAGCAATTTACGTGAGGCAACAACTCCGTATTCAGGAGCATTTCTGACGAGGCAATGCGGGATCGTTCCGAGGCTTGTCAGATTGTCGACAGCAAAGCCTCGTAGCATGAGAACGTCTCCATCTAGGTGTTTAGTCCCAGACTTTGATGGTGCATCCTTATCGCACGATTCGAGGGAAGCGCTATGGGACAGATTTTACACGG
>NZ_LBKA01000140.1:0-7100 GCF_028128955.1 Bradyrhizobium sp. CCBAU 11386 | reverse complement strand
GCTTAAGCACGCGTTCGGCAACCTCTACCGCCGTCCGTCGCCGCTGAAGGGTGAATGGCGGGCTGGAGAGAACTTCATCGAGAATGTCGCGGAGCATTTGTACGGTGGCTGCATCGTAAGCCAGGAGCAAACTCCCGATATTTTTAGAGCCACAGAAACAGCGGTGCCGAGCTCGAAATACATGTCTCGGCAGCGCCAATTTTCTAACTGAGCACTGAAATCCCAGTTGGCGTTTAGAATGCAACCGCTATGCCACAGTCTTATGACGGCGTTGGCTGGCTCTGCCCGCGGCTTGCAGCTATTGGGCCAGCTCAAGCTTCCTCATTTCCTGAAGCCGAGCCAAGCAAAAGTCCCCATACAGATCTTCGATGAATGCCCACATGGTCCGAATCCCCATTGTCCAATGCGAGGCATGTTGAGTGCGATCCGTTTCGGGTCTGCTTCGTGCCGCCGGTAAAATGGTTTCGTTCACTTGAGTGGTGTTTTGCGGACATATCGCGGACACAAAAAATCATCACGCGCGAAAGACTAGTGCGTTACACATAAGTATCTGAGTTTATTTAGCTTTTGGTGAGCGCGCTGGGGCCCGAACCCAGGACCCCGTGATTAAAAGTTATGGTTTTCCGGATTTCTTTGGATTTCATCTCCTTTCATTGCCTTACATAAGATACTGAATAAGTTGATGTTTGTGGCGAAATGCGCTAGCAATGGATTTCATCGGGCTACGCGCTATTTCAGATTCTTGTGGCCCCGGAGTGGCCCGAATGCCTGCCAAGAAGCATCGCAAAGAGCTGACCGCCACCATGATCGCGCGGCTCAAGGCGCCCGCGTCGGAACCAGGCGCTAAGCACTCACCGCGTCTGTGGATCGCTGATTCCATTGTTCCGGGGTTCGGTGTGCGCCTGACCGAGAAGGGGTCCAAAACCTTTGTGCTCCGCACTCGTTATCCGGGTGAGAGTAGCGCCAGCCGGCGCGAAATCGGGAAGGTGGGGGAAATCGAACTTGCCGATGCGCGCGACAAAGCCAGGCATTGGCTGAAACTGATCGCCGACGGGAAAGATCCGGCCCGGGTGGAGGAAGAAATCCGCCGGTCGCAAGTCGCCAAGGACGCAACAACCGTCAACGCCGTGCTCGACGCCTTCGAAAAGGACCATGTCGAGGGGCTTCGGAGTGGCGATCAGGTCAAGGCTGCTTTCACCAATCATGTCCGACCGCGGATCGGTGACAAGTCAATTTACGATCTTAAGCGCAGCGACATCACCACCATGCTCAACGAGATCAAAGCGGAGAGCGGGCCGGTTATGGCTGACAGGGTGCTTGCGCACGTCCGCAAGGCCTTCAACTGGCAAATGGTGCAGGACGACGAATTTAAATCGCCGATCGTCCGCGGCATGGCCAAGACGAAACCGAAGGAGCGCGCGCGCAAGCGTATCCTGGCGGACGATGAGATCAGGGACGTGTGGGCGGCTCTCGACCAAATGGAGCAGCCGGCCTGCTATCCGCGCTACGTGAAATCGCTGTTGCTCGCCACGACCCGCCGGAACGAGTCCGCCCGGATGCACACCGACGAACTGGAAAGTGATCTGTGGATCATTCCGGGGGCGCGCTACAAGAACAAGCAGGACCACGTAATCCCGATCACGCCGGCAATCCGAGAACTGATCGGCGAGAAGCCGGCCGGCTGCAAGGGCAATTCGTGGTTCGTATTCTCCACCACCAACGGCGCCAAGCCTTTCAGCGGGTTCAGCAAGGCCAAGAAGGAGTTGGACGTGATCATTGCCAAGATCCGCAAGGCGGAGGGCAGGGCGCCGATGAAGCAGTGGCAATTGCACGACCTGCGCCGTACCGGCCGCAGCCTTATGAGCCGGGCCAAGGTGGACGCCGACCATGCGGAGCGCTGTATGGGCCACGTCATCGGCGGCGTGCGCGAGACCTATGATCGGTATGAGTATTTGGACGAGAAGCGGAAGGCGTTCGAAGCGCTGGCTTCGATGCTGGACCTGATCTTGAATCCGCCGGCCGACAACGTCGTGCCGATGCACGCTGTGGCGGCTGAGTAGTGCAATGCAATTCGCAACGTTTCGTTAACCTTCGCGTGCCACGATACGAGTATCTAAGCCCTAGAGGCTAGCTTACGTCGCTGACCGAGATGGTCGCGAGAGACGGAAACGTCTCGCTAGTCGGCAAGGTTGAGCGATCCGGGATGGGTCGGGACCAGCGCAACAAGCGCTCGCCCGGCCTTTTTTATTGCCGCGAGCGATATCCCGGAGCATGCCGCCGTGTCGCAGCAACTGATCGCTTATGAGGGTCTTGGACCCAAAGGGATCGCCTATTCCAAAGTTCAGCTTTGGCGCCTTGAGCGGACAGGGAAGTTTCCCCAGCGAGTGAAGCTCTCACCCCAGCGTGTTGCTTGGATCGAATCTGAGATCGACGAGTGGATCGCCGCGCGCATCGCTGCGCGCCGGCAGCCCATCGCTGCCTGACGTTGACAATCAACATTCACGCAAACTTGCAACATAGGTCATCACCAAAATGAACGAACGCTATTTTTCTCTACTCAAAGAGCAGGCCGCGGGCATCCCGAACGCCACTGTGCGCACCGCGTTCGATCGCCTCATCGAACTGCATCGGGACATCATGGCGACCACCGCCAAAGTCCGCGGCAACACGGATCTCAGCGCGCAAGGTAAAACCAAGGAATCCCGCGACGAGGCGAAAAAGAACGCCTGGAAAGTGATCCGCGCCAAAGCGTTCGCGTCGCGGCTCAATGAGCGGATCGACGAGAAGCGAGCCAAGATCGAATTGCCGCCTATCGACAAGACCGACGCGGCCGGCGCCGTGCTCCGCAGCCAGGTTCGTGACCGCCTGCCGAAGTCGCCGAAGGAAATCAAGGCGCAGCTTTCGACCATGTCGCTGCTCTACTTGCAGACCATTATTGAAGCGCCCGAACTCGTCGGCGTGGATCGCGAGACCGCCGAAGCTGCGCGCACCCTGGCAATCAACATCGTCCATCCGGGCAAGCTCGACGAGTTGGAGCGCGAGCGCGCCGCCGTGCAGCTCCTGACCAACGCAACGGCCGCGGCTGCCGACGCTATGCGCGATCTCGCCGAGCTGCCGAATGCGCATCCCTGAACGACTTTCTGAATCAGGCCGTGCCCGATCAGCGGCACATTCAAGCCGACGTCGAGCGGGAAACCGAACTCGCCGCGGCAGCGTAACCAAGGAGACCACCAACATGATTAAGCGCATCACGCCCGAACAGGTCGCAACGCAGATCCCCCAGGCGCCAGCGGCCGGCGTCAACGCTGCGGCCGGCGTCACGCAGCCGGCTTTGCCGGCGAAGAAACCGCTTCCGGCCGATCTCGCCCGCGCGCTGGGACAGACCGAGCGATAACCGGCAACGGCCCGAGCGGATCAGCATCTAACAACGTCGAGGAACGATGTACTACCGCGAGTACAACGAAATCAAATACAGGGAAGATATGATTGTTCAGCCCGGAACACCGGACTGGATCGAGATCCCGAAGGGGCAAACGATCAGGATCGTGTCGTCCTACAATCCTGCTTCGGCACCACAACCGGCCACCGGTCGCATCAGCTATCTTGGCCAGTGGAATACAGGCACTTCGGCCTCGCAAGAGGCGTCGGCTATTTCGATCAACTTGTCAGGTGGCTCGTCGAACACCGTCGGACCCTATCCGTATGACGTCGTAGCGAAAATCGAGGCGTTCACCGGCAATTTGTCGGTCATCGCTACTGGATGGAAAGATCCGCGGTGACCGACAACCTCAGGCGCGCGACTTCGCGTGACGGGCTTTCGGGCAACTTCCCACGGGAACACGAGATGAAAATCGGCGAAGTAAAAAACTGGAATGGCGAGCGCGGGTTCGGATTTCTGCGCGTCGATGGGCATGACGTCTTCGGCCATGTGTCGGCGCTCCCGCGTGGCACGACAAGCCTCGAAGTTGGCGCACACGTCGGCTTCGAGATCGGGATCAACAAGCGCACCGGCAAGCCGATGGCCACGAACGTCAGGCTGGTTTAGCGAGCGACCAACTCAAGCAAATCGCTGTCGAATTCGAAGCCGAGCTGCTGCGCGGTGTTGCTGAAGGTGCGACTGAGAGCCTTGCAGGAACCAGCTCCCTTGCTCTAGTTTGTCGACATTACTCAATCGGGAGACGAGCGTGGCTACAGGTGTTGTAAAGTGGTTCAATGCGACCAAGGGTTTCGGTTTCATCCAGCCCGATGACGGCGGCCAAGATGTTTTTGTGCATATAAGCGCCGTCGAGCGCGCTGGCCTCTCGGACTTGCGTGAGGGACAGAAGGTCTCTTACGAGGTCAAGGTTGATCCCAAGCGCGGCAAAAGTAGTGCGGAGAATCTGCGGGTCTGAAAATGTGGGATGTCGGCTTCTAGGGGCGAAGCACGCTTAAGCAATCATTCCGGTAAGTCGCATTTTGACCCATACCAGACGTGGCCTGGCCACGACCTCGCCTACCAGAAGGGGCCGTCTCCACCGCCTTGAAAGGATTGGACTAGCTGTCGAGAGAGGTGCGACGATCGCACCCGTCGGCGAACGCTCGAAATTCATCCGCGCGGCGGTCGAGAACGCGAGTCGCGCGCCGCGAGTTGTCAGCGAAGTGCAGCGACAAGAAGGGGTAGCGTTTGCATCGCTGATTATACGATCACTGACGCAAGTCGATCTTTAGAGTCTGGGCGTTGTCTGCGGCAACTATCGTGTCGTTAGCAGTCGCAATCACGACACGGACAAATTGCAGGAACTTCGCGGTATCGACCGTGGCAGCATTTGCGGCGAACAGCACGTCTTTGTCTCGCATCTCAAACTTGCTTGCCAGGAAGAACCCACCTGGATCCCGGAAATCGACGTTATAGACCACTGGTATCAATGCCCCCGCGAAATTGGAGCACTCGATACCCAGCTTTTCAGCAAGTTCGCGCGGCTCCCGCCGGTAGACATAGACGCCGGCAGGCTCGGCCTGGGTGTCAAGCAGTCCGCCTGCCTTGGCCATCGCCTGCGCCATATTGATTTTCCACATATCGAACGTGAACTGACCCTGTGATCCGGACGCACCGAAAGCGAGGAAGATCTGCGGTTCGCGGTAGACATAGATGGTGTCACCCGGGTGGACCCACACGTTGTTGGCAGGCTGGTAGACCAGCGCACCGAACGGAACGGTTGCCCGCTTGCCTGCGCGCTCCAGCGTCACCCATGTCTCGTACCCTTGGCCCTTTGGACCTCCGGCGCGCGAAATGACGTCAAGGACACGTTCGCCTGCAGCATTGGCGGTAAGACGACTTGGCGAATTAACTTCACCGAGCACGCTAATCAACGACGTGTTCTGCGTCGCCAGGGCCACTATCGCCTGCGGCTCAATGGCGCGATTAGCGAGCGCGTTTACGATGTCCTGCTGAATTTCACTGGGCGTGCGACCCGCGGCTTTGACAGCTCCTGCATAGGGCACCGAAATATACCCGGCGGAGTCGACATTCTGGTTCGGTAACGAGACAAAGTTGCCGGATCGGGTGCCTGCCTCGGCTGGGATGAACAGGCCGCCGGCAGCCGCTTCAAAGATCGTCACCGCCACTACGTCGCCGACCCCGAATTTAATACTTGGCGCCGGTCGCCGGTCGGGAAACGTTGCAGAGATCGCGCTCGGTCCATATTCTTTCAACAAATCGAGTACGATCGGAGTGAGCTTAACGAGTCCGTAGTCTGGTCCCGCTTTTGTCGCTTCGCCTTTGATGAGGTGGTCTTCCGGCCCCGAACTGGGCATCATCGAGCATCCCCCCGCGGACAGTATCGTCATCGCGAGGAATCCGGCTGAAAACATGTAGCGCATACACTCGAAATCCCAGAAATCGTCGAACTCGCAAACAAAGATAGAATGCGCTTAGGGGCAGAAACTGGACGCCAGGGTTATTTGACATTTCTGCGTGTGACATTTTGTGAATTGGGCGGGAGCTGTAATTGAGCAGCGTGATGCTGGCTATCAGCACCTCAGTAAAATCCGGCGTATATCCTAGAGGGGATGGACGGCTGCCACCGACACCAAAGCCTGCATGTCTCATACCCCCCAACCACAAAAGCGCGCCTCGCCGAGAGCCGATAGTTGGGCACGTCGTGAGCACGTTCAACTCTTCAGGTATTGGCCCATCAGCGAAGTCGCGGCGCGACCCATTAAGGGCCGCTCGAAAGGGCGTAGCGGACCTTTTGACCCGGGACGGACCTCGTCAAGCAAACGCACCCGTTGCAGACAATTTGTACAACGCGCGTGGGCTGGGGCTCTTAGCGGGTTTCGGTAGTAGTGCGGGTCTTTGAAAGCATGCCGCTGGGCGTTAGGGTGTCCTGACTCGCCGCAGTGACGACCAGGTCCGGGAAGACCTGATCGCCACCGGCGGGAGCAGCGCCCGAGGGGGCAGGTCGGCACTCGTTTCCTCTGTCAAAGGACGCCGGTTCCTGTCCCCTCTGGCCGATCCGCAAGGGCGAATCGGTTGACCTCAATCTGGCATTCTCGGTGAGTCGCCCGCATCCGTTCCCCTACGGGAAGTATCATTTTTGTCCCGGGCTTCTACGGGTTTTGGCTCATTTTGTTGTGCGTGTCCCACCTTGGGAGGATCGAAATTCGTCCGCACGTCGGCGCCGAGCTGGCGCGCGTGCCGCGAATCCGGAACTGCGATTTCAGGCGGCGCCCTGCAGAGGCAGCGATAGCTGAAGATCGAACGCTTTCGTTGAGTTTTCCGCGATGAAGGCTTCCAGCGCAGCCGAGACCTTGGCGTCCGTATCAACGGCGCGTTGAGCGACAGCGTCGGCGACGTCCGAGGTCGCATCTCTGGACCAGCCCTCGACCGCGTTGAATGCGACGACTCGGACGGGATAGGTGTAGTCGCCGCAGAGGATGAGGCGGATCACGGTCTCCAGGTCGGCGTCGGCCTCGTCGGTCTCGCGCCAGGCGCAGCCGGCTCGCGCGCCGAAATCCTCAAGCACCAGATAGACGTCGCGTCTCCCTCCGGTGAGGGCCGCCTTGTCGGGTTAAGACGAGTGCTGTGTAACAGCGCTTATGGACAGCAATAAGTTCAGTGC
>NZ_LBKA01000139.1:0-7016 GCF_028128955.1 Bradyrhizobium sp. CCBAU 11386 | reverse complement strand
CGAAGCGTGCCCACCATGTCTGCCGCAGGCGCGGAGAAAATGGTGGGCACGGCGCTTTGCGCCTTTGCCCACCCTACGGGACTGCGGGGATCAATTCACCCTTCTATCCTTCCCCGCCCAATACGGCTCGCGCAGCTGCCGCCGCAGGATCTTGCCTGAGGGATTGCGCGGCAGCGCCGGCAGAAACTCCACGGTCTTCGGCGTCTTGAACCCGGCGATGCGCTCGCGGGTGAAGTTGATGATGTCGGTGGCGGTCGCTTGCTTGCCTGGCTTCATCACCACCACGGCCTTCACCGCCTCGCCCCATTTGTCGTCGGGCACGCCGATCACGGCGGCTTCCGCGACGTCGGGGTGATCGCACAGCGCGCTCTCCACTTCGGCCGGATAGATGTTCTCGCCGCCGGAGATGATCATGTCCTTGATGCGGTCGTGGATGTAGAGGTAGCCGTCCTCGTCCATGTAGCCGGCATCGCCCGTGCGCAGCCAGCCGTCGCCGCGCAGCGTCGACGCGGTTGCTTCCGGCAGGTTCCAGTAGCCGGCCATGTTGGAGCCCGAGCGCGTCGCGATCTCGCCGACCTCGCGCGGCGGCAGCGGCTTGCCGTCCGCGTCCAGAATGGCGATCTCGACGCCCGGCAACGCCTTGCCGGCCGAGCGCATCCGCTCCAGCCCTTCGACGTGATCCTCCGGCGGCAGCGCGACGATGGTGCCTGTCGTCTCGGTCATGCCGTACATCTGCACGAAGCCGCATTTGAAGACCTCGATGCATTCCTTCAGCAGCGCTGCCGGAATCGGCGAGGCACCATAGAGCATGTATTTCAGCCGCGAGAAATCGACCGTCTTCGCGCGGGGCTGCCGCACCACGAACTGCATCGCCGCCGGCACCATGAACAGCTTTGTGATCCCGGACTGCTCGAAGAAATCCAGCACCTTGGTCGGATCGAACTCGCGCGCGATCACGCCGCGGGCGCAGTGATAGAGCCCCATCACGCCCCAGCCGGAGCCGCCGATGTGGAAGATCGGCATCGCCACCAGCGACACGTCGTCGGTCGACCACCGGTTCCACTCCGGCTTGTCCGCGGCATTGCCTGTTTGCACCAGGTTGAGGAAGTTCGCATGCGACAGCATCGCACCCTTCGGCTTGCCTGTCGTGCCGGAGGTGTAGAGCTGGATCGCGATGTCCTGGGTCGCGATCGGCACCTTCGGATCGTCGCCGCTTTGCGCATTCCGCCAGGCCGTAAAATCCTGCCATTCCGGCGCGCCGCCTTCGGTGGTGATGATGGTGCGCACGCCAGGCAGCTGGTCCTTGATCTGCGAGACCAGTGTGATGAACTCCGGTCCCACGAACAGCACCGGCGCCTTGCAGTCGCCGACGATGAAGGCGACTTCAGGCCCGGCAAGCCGCCAGTTCACCGGCGCCATCACCACACCGGCCTTCATCGCGCCCATCAGCAGCTCGAAATAGAGGTCGCTGTTCTTGCCGAGATAGGCGATGCGCTCGCCTTTCTTCACGCCCATCGCGATCAACGCATTGGCGACCTGATTGGTCTTCACGTCGAATTCGGCAAAGCTGGTGACGCGGCCCTCGAACTCGTAGGCGGTGGCGTTGCCGCGGCTCGCCGCGCGCTCGCGCACCATGTCGGCGAGATTCGCCAATGGCTGTGTGGACATGTTTCTCCCGTGACGTCTTGTTCTTATGCCGCGGAGTGTGGCGTCATCCGCGGGTGAAGACAAGATGGGGGAGGGGACGCATCGCGGCTTCAACGTCGTCGTCCCGGCGAAGGCCGGGACCCATAACCACAAGACGCAATTTGGCGAAGACCCGTCATTGCTAGTCTTCGCCACACGACGTTCGGTGGCTATGGGTCCCGGCCCCCCGTGCGCAATTGCGCACTAGGCCGGGACGACCATTGGATAGATCTAACCCCGCTTGGCCCGGTCCTTCTCGTTCTGGGCCATGATGCTCTCGCGCGCGGTTTTCCAGTCGTCGTCGCTCCAGTCGCGGAGCTGGTAGAAATTGCCGCCCATCGCGAGGGCCTGGGCGCCGTCCATGGCGATGGTCTCGCCGGAGATCCAGTCGCAACCGCCGGAGATCAGGAACACGGCGACGTTCTGCAATTCCTCCATGGTGCCGACACGGCCCATCGGGTTCATCGCCTTGGTGCGCGCGCCGGCCTCGTCGCCCGGCTTGATGCGCTTGCTCATACCCTCGGTCGGGATCTCGCCGGGCGCGATGGTGTTGAGGCGGATGCCGTATCGGCCCCATTCGGTCGCAAGCGACATCGTCATGGCGTGGACCGCCGACTTGCTCATCGCCGACGGCACCACATAGGGCGAGCCGTTGCGCACCCAGGTCGTGGTGATCGAGACGACGTTGCCCGGCTGCTTCAAGGCGATCCAGCGCTTGCCGACCGCGTGCGTGACGTAGAACGTGCCGTGCATCACGATATTGGCGACCGCGTCGAAGCCGCGCGGCGACAGCTCCTCGGTGCGCGAGATGAAATTGCCGGCGGCGTTGTTGATGAGGTCGGTGAGGGGACCGTCGCGAAAGATGTTCTCCACCATCTCCTCGACTGCGAGTGCGTTGCGGATGTCGACGCCGTGGCTGGTGACGCGTCCGCCATGGAGATCCATCAGCTCGGTCGCGGTCTCGTCGCACACGATCTTGCGCCGGCCGCAGATGTGCACTTCGGCGCCAAGCTGGAGGAAGCGCGCCGCCATCGACTTGCCGAGCCCGGTCCCGCCGCCGGTCACGAGGATGCGCCGGCCGGCCAGAAGATTTTCCTTGAACATGGGTGTTTCCCCTGTAGCGATTGTTGGTTAATTGATTGATTGACTAAATCCGGCCGCCAGCTTCCTGTAAAGCCGCACTGAACAAGAACAGGGGAGAATTCATCCATGGAAGAGCGCGTCTCGATCTCGATCTCGGAAGGCGTCGCCGACGTGCGCCTGGTGCGCGCGGACAAGATGAACGCGCTCGATCAGGCCATGTTCGAGGCCCTTGTTGCCGCAACGGACCGGCTTACGAAGGACAAAAGCGTTCGCGTCGTCGTGCTATCAGGCGAAGGCCGGGCCTTCTGCGCCGGCCTCGACATGGGGCGTTTTGCCGCCATGAAGGAGAAGGGCGGCAACGGAATTCCGGGTGGCGAAAATCGCGACCTCACCAAGCGCACCCATGGCCAGGCGAATTTTCCGCAAGCCGCGGTGTGGGGCTGGCGCCAGCTTCCGGTGCCGGTGATCGCGGCCGTGCATGGCGTTGCCTTCGGTGGCGGCTTCCAGCTCTCGCTCGGTGCCGACATGCGTTTCCTCTCCCCCGATGCGCGGATGTCGGTGATGGAGATCAAATGGGGCCTCGTGCCCGACATGGCGGGCACGCCGATCCTGGCCAGTCTCGTGCGCGACGACATCCTGCGCGATCTCACCTACACCGGCCGCATCTTCTCCGCGCAGGAGGCGATGACCTATGGCCTCGCCACGCGCATCTGCGACGATCCGCGCGCAGCCGCTCTCGAAGTCGCGCGCGAGATCGCCGGCAAGAGCCCCGATGCCATTCGTGCCGCCAAGCGTCTGCTCAACAATCTCTCTGTCGATCCGGGCCCGGCGCTGCTTGCCGAGTCGGTCGAGCAGCAGAAGCTGATCGGCAGTGCGAACCAGACCGAGGCGGTGCGCGCCAATCTCGAAAAGCGCGCGCCGAGGTTTGCGGATTAGCGACTTGTCATTCCGGGATGCGCCGTAGGCGCAGGCCCGGAATCCATCGAGCCGCATTTTCTGAGGTGAAATGGATTCCGGGTTCGATGCTTCGCATCGCCCCGGAATGACGGGCTGAGTCGCGTCTACGTTTCTCAACCGACGAAAGATCGGACAACAACAATGAGCGAAACGTCCCACTTCCTCGGCATCGTCTCCGGTGGCCGCCGCCGTTCCCACGCCGAAGTCGCTGACCGTGCCGACCGCATCGCGAGTGGCCTCAGCAAGATCGGCGTCCGCCAAGGCGATTGCGTCTGCATGCTGATGCGCAACGACATCGCCTTCCTGGAGGCCGCCTATGCCGCGATGCGGCTCGGGGCCTATGGCGTGCCGATCAACTGGCACTTCAAGCCGGAGGAGATCAACTACATCTTCAACGATACCGGCACGTCCGTCCTGATCGGACATGCCGACATGCTGCACGCCCTGCGCGATGCGATTCCATCGGGCGTCACCGTGCTCAGCGTGCCGACGCCGCCGGAGATCCTGTCCAGTTACAAGATCGATCCGGATCATCTTGCGCCCCCGAATTTCGCGATCGAATTCGAGACATGGCTCGCGCAGCATCAGCCTTATGACGGCCCCGTCGTGCCGCAGCCGATGAACATGATCTACACGTCAGGCACGACCGGCCACCCCAAGGGCGTGCGGCGCAATGCGCCGACGCCGGAGCAAGCGGCTGCCGGCGAGCGCATGCGCGCGATGATCTATGGTCTGAAGCCCGGCGCCCGCGCGATCCTGCCGGGCCCGCTCTATCATTCCGCGCCGAACTCGTTCGGCATCCGCGCCGGCAAGCTCGGCGGCGCACTGGTGCTGATGCCGCGCTTCGAGCCGGAAGAGTTTCTGGAGCTGATCGAGCGATACAAGATCGACACCATCTTCATGGTGCCGACCATGTTCATCCGCCTGATGAAGCTGCCGGAACAGGTGCGCAAGAAGTACGACCTCTCTTCGCTGCGCCATATCATCCACGCCGCAGCGCCTTGCCCGGCCGACGTCAAGCGCGCCATGATCGAGTGGTGGGGGCCGGTGATCTACGAATTCTACGGCTCGACCGAATCGAGTGCCGTCACCTTCGCGACCTCGGAGGATGCGTTGAGGAGGCCCGGCACGGTCGGCAAGATCTCGCCCGGCGCCGAGCTGCGCTTCATCGGCGAGGACGGCCGCGTGCTGGGCGTGGGTGAGATCGGCGAGATCTATTCCCGCATGGCCGAGCTGGCCGATTTCACCTACCACAACAAGCCGGAGAAGCGCGCCGAGATCGACCGCGACGGCTTCATCACCTCCGGCGATGTCGGCTACATCGACGAAGACGGCTACGTCTTCATCTGCGACCGCAAGCGCGACATGGTGATATCAGGCGGCGTCAATATCTATCCGGCCGAGATCGAATCCGTGCTGCACGCCGTGCCCGGCGTGCATGATTGCGCCGTGTTCGGCATCCCCGACGCCGAGTTCGGCGAAGCGCTGATGGCCGTGGTCGAGCCGCAGGCCGGCATCACGCTCGAGGCCGCCGATGTCCGCGCGCGGCTGAAGACCTCGCTCGCCGACTACAAGGTGCCCAAGCACATCGAGATCCGCTCGGGGCTGCCGCGCGAAGATTCCGGCAAGATCTTCAAGCGCCGCCTGCGCGATCCCTATTGGGAGCAGGCGGGCCGGAAGATCTGACAGTTCGTAGCCCGGGTGAGCGAAGCGATACCCGGGATGGCGAGAGTAAAGTCCCGGATGTCGCTTCGCTCATCCGGGCTACAAAAGTGGGGACTCTCATGAGCGACGCAGCAGGCGCAGACAAGACGCAAGAAGTCCTCTACGAGATCGCCGACCACATCGCGACCATCACGCTGAACGCGCCGGAGCGCATGAACACGATCTCCGGCCCGATGCTGAACGATCTGGCGCGGCTCTTGACCGAAGCCAATGAGGACAGGAACGTCCGCGTCGTCATCCTCACCGGCAAGGGGCGCGCATTCTGCGCCGGTCTCGACCTGCGCAAGGAGCGCGACGGCAACGGCCTCAGTGCCGCGTCCTCGCCGACCACGATCAATTTGCGCAACACCCCGCCGACGGTGCTGCAGGCGATGGACAAGCCGACCATCTGCGCCGTCAATGGCGGCGCGGCCGGCTATGGCATGGATACCGCGCTCGGCTGCGACATCCGCATCATGGCGGAATCATCGAAGCTTGCGGCCGCCTTCGTCAAGCGCGGCGTGGTGCCGGAATCCGGCGGCACCTGGCTGTTGCCGCGCATGCTCGGCTGGGCCAAGGCCTCCGAGCTGATCTTCACCGGCCGCACCTTGAGCGCGCGCGAGTGCCTGGAATGGGGCCTCGCCAACGAGGTCGTTCCGGACGCCGAGCTGATGACCCGCGCCACCGCGATCGCCCGCGAAATCGCCGCCAACGCGCCGCTGGCGGTGCAGGCCTCCAAGCGCATGATGCGGATGGGCCTCAACGAGACCTTCTCCGATCACGTCCACCACGTTTATCTCCAGCTCCTGCCGCTGTTCAAAACCCAGGACATGGCCGAGGGCATGAAGGCCTTCATGGAGAAGCGCGCGCCGAAATTCGAGGGGCGGTAATTGGGGCTACCTTGCCGTCCTGGCAGGGACAGATTTCGATCCTATATAGACGGCGTCATCGTCTTGCGGATCATCCCATGGCCCCCGTTTCCATCCTGCTCAACCTGCTCTGGATTCTCATCGGCGGCGCCTGGATGGCGTTCGGCTGGGTGATCGCCGCGGTCATCATGGCCGTCACCATCATCGGCCTGCCCTGGGCGCGGGCGGCGTTCAATATCGCCGTATACACGCTGCTGCCGTTCGGCTCGCGGGCGGTCAATCGCTATGAGGTCACCGGCGTCGAGGATATCGGCACCGGCCCGCTCGGGGTGATCGGCAACATCATCTGGTTCGTGCTGGCCGGCTGGTGGCTGGCGCTCGGCCACCTCGTGACCGCGCTGGTCCTCGCGATCACCATCATCGGCATCCCCTTCGCATGGGCCCATCTGAAGCTCGCGGGCATCGCGCTCTGGCCGATCGGCAAGGTGATCGTGCCGGCTTAGGACGCGCACTCGTAGGATGGGTAGAGCGCCAGCGAAACCCATCAAGCCGTCCGCCGATGACGAAGCATGATGGGTTTCGCAAGGGCTCAACCCATCCTACGCGTGCTGCGCCCGTTGCAATGATAGCTTTTGGCCCAGGCTGTGTGAGAACCTCTTTTGGGGCAGGTCGAAAGTCCGGCATCGGCTGGCGGCTCGATTTAGGCGGCCGGATGAG
>NZ_LBKA01000138.1:0-6471 GCF_028128955.1 Bradyrhizobium sp. CCBAU 11386 | reverse complement strand
AAGTTCGCGTCAGGGCGCCGAGGACGACGCGCTGATCACGATGATGGCGCTACCACCGCCGCGAAGTTTTCGAAGAAGTTCGCGGCCAGCTTTCGCGACGTCGAGTCGATCAGCCGCGCGCCGAGCTGTGCGAGCTTGCCGCCGATCTGCGCGTCGGCCTCGTAGTGCAGGACGGTTATGTCAGGCGATTCCTCCTCCAGCCTGACCTTCGCGCCGCCCTTGGCAAAGCCTGCGACGCCGCCGGCGCCTTCGCCGACGATGCGGTAGCCGTTGGGGGCATCGATATCGGTCAGCGTCACCTTGCCGCTGAACGTCGCCTTCACCGGGCCGACCTTCAGCACCACGGTCGCCGTCATCCCCGTCGGCGCTGCCATCTCGAGCGATTGGCAGCCCGGAATGCAGCGCCTGAGAATGTCGGGATCGTTGAGCGCAGCCCACACCTTGGCTTTCGACGCCGGAATACGCTGACTGTCGTTCATCTGCATCGCTTCCACCCCTTTTGGCCGTTGCTTGTACGGCTCGACTAGGGCGGCGCCCGGCTGCAATCAATCGCCAGGAAGTACTAGTGCTGCGTACTCTGGCGTCTCATTCACTCAATGTCATTCCGGGGCGCGACGAAGTCGCGAACCCGGAATCCGTTCATCCACATACGCCGCGGCCCGATGGATTCCGGGCTCCCTCGCTCCGCTCGGGCCCCGGAATGACAGAATGGACCGACCGGCGAGGAACGCCAAGGTCATCATCAACAAAATCAATGACTTAGCTTGTCGCCGTCTACTACCAAGATCGCGATTACAACGGCGTGAGCGCGTGCTCCTATTCGTCGCAACGAACAAGACATCAAAGGGAGAAACGACGCGCCAAGGGCGCCGACGTCCAGGGCCAGCGCTTCGCGCTGGCGGTCGAACCCAGGCCGCCATCGACGAAGCGGAGATCGTCTTCGAAAGCCTCTTGCAAGGTCGCGCCACGCACTGGCAGCGGCACGGAACATCGTGGCCGAATCGCGCACCTGCGACAAACGTCAGGATGACCTTTCCATGACGCACGGCCCCAAAATCCCAGTTGCAAAGTTCCGTTCGCGCTGTCTCTAATTAGAATAACTACAAACATTCGGGAGGACTTCACCGTGTCTACAGTCAAACTGACAGTGAACGGCAAGGCCGTTGCTGTCGACGTCGAGGATCGCACGCTGCTGGTCCATCTCCTGCGCGATCACCTCAACCTCACCGGCACCCATGTCGGCTGCGACACCAGCCAGTGCGGCGCCTGCGTCGTGCACATGGACGGCCGCGCAGTGAAATCCTGCACCATGCTGGCGGGACAGGCCGACGGCGCCAGCATCACCACCATCGAAGGCATCGCCAAGGGCGACGAGCTGCACCCGATGCAGGCCGCCTTCCGCGACAATCACGGCCTGCAGTGCGGCTATTGCACGCCGGGCATGATCATGTCGGCGATCGACATCGTGCAGCGCCATGGCGGCCAGCTCGACGAGGCCACCGTCCGCCAAGAGCTCGAAGGCAACATCTGCCGCTGCACCGGCTACCACAATATCGTCAAGGCCGTGCTGGATGCGGCCGGACGCATGAAGGTTGCGCAGGCGGCCGAGTAAGGCCGCCCGCCTCGAACGAAGACCACCACTGCTGCTTTCGATGGAAAGCGCAGTCAAAATAATTCCGGTCGGGAGGACCAGTCATGGGTGTTGAAGGCATCGGCGCGCGAGTCGTGCGCAAGGAAGACAAGCGTTTCATTACCGGCAAGGGTCGCTACGTCGACGACATCAAATTGGTGGGCATGACCCATGCCCATTTCATTCGCAGCCCGCACGCGCACGCCAAGGTGAAGAAGATCGACTCGTCCGCGGCGCTGAAGATGCCGGGCGTGGTCGCGGTGCTCACCGGACAGCAGCTGGTCGACGACAAGGTCGGCAACCTGATCTGCGGCTGGGCCATCACCTCCAAGGACGGCAGCCCGATGAAGATGGGTGCATGGCCGGCGATGGCGCCGGAGACGGTGCGCTTCGTCGGACAGGCCGTCGCGGTCGTGATCGCCGACAGCAAGAATCTGGCGCGCGACGCGGCGGAAGCTGTCGTCGTCGATTACGAGGAACTTCCCGCGGTCGCCGACGTCCACGCCGCGATCAAGGCCGGCGCGCCGCAGCTTCACCCTGAAGCGCCCGGCAACCAGGTCTATGACTGGGTGCTCGGCGACGAGGGCGCCACGGAAGCGGCTTTCGCCAAAGCCGCCAATGTCGTGAAGCTCGACGTCACCAACAACCGCCTCGCGCCGAACGCGATGGAGCCGCGCGCGGCGATCGCCGATTACGACGCCGCGGAAGAGCATTTCACGCTCTACACGACGTCGCAGAACCCGCATGTCGCCCGCCTCGTGCTGTCGGCGTTCTACAACATCGCCCCCGAGCACAAGCTGCGGGTGATCGCGCCCGACGTCGGCGGCGGCTTCGGCTCCAAGATCTTCATCTATCCCGAGGAGATGGTGGCGCTGTGGGCGTCGAAGAAGGTCGGCCGTCCCGTGAAATGGACCGGCGACCGCACCGAGGCCTTCCTCACCGACGCGCATGGCCGCGACCATGTCACCCATGCCGAGATGGCGTTCGACGCCAGCAACAAGATCACCGGCCTCAAGGTGAAGACCTACGCCAATTTCGGCGCCTACATGTCGCTGTTCTCCTCGTCGGTGCCGACCTATCTCTACGCGACGCTGCTGTCGGGCCAGTACAACATCCCGGCGATCCATGCCGAGGTGATCGGGGTCTACACCAACACCACGCCGGTCGACGCCTATCGCGGCGCGGGCCGCCCCGAGGCGAGCTATCTGATCGAACGGCTGATGGAGACGGCTGCGCGGCAGCTGAAGGTCGATCCGGCGGCGCTGCGCCGGACCAACTTCATCACCCAGTTCCCGCACCAGACGCCGGTGATCATGGCCTATGACACCGGCGACTTTAACGCTTCGCTCGACGCGGCGATGAAGGCGATCGACTATGCCGGCTTCGCCGCACGCAAGGCCAAGGCCAAGGCGGACGGCAAGCTGCGCGGCATCGGCGTCTCCTGCTACATCGAGGCCTGCGGCATCGCGCCGTCGAAGGCCGTCGGCAGCCTGGGCGCCGGCGTCGGTCTTTGGGAATCCGCCGAGGTCCGCGTCAACCCGGTCGGCACCATCGAGATCCTGACGGGCTCGCACAGCCACGGCCAGGGTCACGAGACCACGTTCTGCCAGCTCGTCGCGGAGCGCCTGGGCGTTCCGATCAGCCAGGTCTCGATCGTTCATGGCGACACCGACAAGGTGCAGTTCGGCATGGGCACCTACGGCTCGCGCTCGGCGGCCGTCGGCCTCACCGCGATCCTGAAGGCCATGGAGAAGATGGAGTCCAAGGCCAAGAAGATCGCCGCGCATGCGCTGGAAGCGTCGGAGGCCGACATCGTCATCGAGAACGGCGAGTTCAAGGTGACCGGCACCGACAAGGCGATCGCCTTCCCGATGGTCGCGCTCGCGGCCTACACCGCGCACAACCTGCCTGACGGGATGGAGCCGGGCCTGAAGGAAAGCGCCTTCTACGACCCGACCAACTTCACCTTCCCGGCCGGCACGTATATCTGCGAGCTCGAGGTCGATGCCGGCACCGGCAAGACGAGTTTCGTCAACTTCGTCGCCGCCGACGATTTCGGCCGGCTGATTAACCCGATGATCGTCGAGGGACAGGTCCATGGCGGCCTCGCCCAGGGCATCGGACAGGCCCTGCTCGAGCACGCGATCTACGATGCCAACGGCCAGCCGGTCACGGCCTCGTTCATGGACTACGCCATGCCACGCGCCGACGACCTGCCCTCGTTCAACCTCTCCCACACCACGACGCTGTGCCCGGGCAATCCGCTCGGCATCAAGGGTTGCGGTGAGGCCGGCGCGATCGGCGCCTCTGCGGCCGTGATCAATGCGATCACGGATGCGATCGGCAAGAACAACCTGGAAATGCCCGCAACCCCTGACCGGGTGTGGCGCACGATCCACGCGGCTTGAGGGAGGAACCAAGATGTACCAGACAACCTATCATCGCGCTTCCTCGGTCGACGAAGCCGCCAGCCTGTTCGGCAAGAGCAGCGAGGCAAAATTCCTCGCCGGCGGCCAGACGCTGCTGCCGGTCATGAAGCAGCGCCTCGCCAGTCCCTCGGACGTGATCGACCTCGGCAAGATCAAGGACATGATCGGCGTCGAGGCCTCCGGCGACACGCTGACCATCAAGGCCGCCACGCCGCATTACGACGTCGCGACCAGCGATGCCGCGAAGAAGGTGATCCCTGCGCTCGCCTATCTCGCCTCGCTGATCGGCGATCCCGCGGTGCGCTATCGCGGCACGATCGGCGGCTCGATCGCCAACAACGATCCCGCCGCGGACTATCCGGCCGGGCTGCTCGCGCTCGGCGCCACCGTGAAGACCAACAAGCGGTCGATCACGGCGGATGACTTCTTCAAGGGCCTGTTCACCACCGCGCTTGAGGACGGCGAGATCATCACGGCCGTGTCGTTCCCGGTTCCTGCGAAAGCGGGCTACGCCAAGATGCGGCATCCGGCCTCGCGCTTCGCGCTGACCGCCGTGTTCGTCGCGCAGACGAAGTCGGGCGAGATCCGCGTTGCCGCGACCGGCGCCTCGCAAAGCGGCGTGATGCGGGTGCCCACGATCGAGGCCGCGCTGAAGGCAAACTGGTCGCCGTCAGCGATCGACAGCGTGACGATTTCGGCGAGCGGACTTCTGTCCGACATCCACGGCACGTCGGAGTACCGCGCCAACCTCGTCAAGGTGATGGCGCAGCGCGCGGTGGCCGCCGCGGGCTGAAACGCGACAAGGCGCGTTAGCGCCTCAACACAAATCTTCCGCGGCGCGCAGCAATGCGCGCCGCTTTTATTATGCGCCCATGCATGAAAAGCGCTTGCCTCGCTGGCATGAAGGCGAGAAAAGTTAATCAGCCAATTAACTCGCCCCACAGAGGAACGTCCCAGGCGATTGCCGGACCATCGGCAATCCGCCCGCGACCCGAGGAAACAAAAACGTGCTCGACAAACCAGCCCAAAACGCCTCCGGCCCGCTCGCGGGCTTCCGCATCGTCGAATTCGCCGGCATCGGACCCGGCCCGTTCGCCTGCATGATGCTGGCCGACATGGGCGCCGACGTCGTCACACTCGACCGTGTCGGCGCCAAGAAGAGCATGAAGTCGGTGGCAGGGCGCGGCCGCAAGGTGATCGAGCTCGACCTCAAGGACAAGGCGGCGATCGCAGAGGTGCTCGACCTGCTTGCGAGCGCCGACGCGCTGGTCGAAGGTTTTCGTCCCGGCGTGATGGAACGGCTCGGGCTCGGCCCCGACATCGTGCTCGCGCGCAACCCGAGGCTCGTCTACGGCCGCATGACCGGCTGGGGCCAGGAAGGCCCGCTCGCCAATGCCGCCGGCCACGACATCAACTACATCTCCATCACCGGCGCGCTCGCCGCGATCGGTACGAAAGAGGCGCCGGTGCCGCCGCTCAATCTGGTCGGCGATTTCGGCGGCGGCGCGCTCTACCTCGTCGTCGGCGTGCTCGCGGCCCTCCTCGAGGCGCAAAAGTCCGGCAAGGGCCAGGTGGTCGACGCCGCGATGTGCGACGGCGCGGCGTCGCTGATGTCGTTCTTCTTCGACATGACCACGATCGGCCGCTGGACCGAGGGCCGCAACCAGAATTTCCTCGACGGCGGCGCGCATTTCTACGGCGTCTACGAATGCGCCTGCGGCCATTTCGTCTCGATCGGCTCGATCGAGCCGCAGTTCTACGCGCTGCTGCGCCAGCACGCGGGCCTCTCCGACGCCGATTTCGACGCGCAGATGGACCGCAAGGCCTGGCCGGCGCTGAAGGAAAAGCTGAAAGCCGTGTTCAAGAGCAAGACGCGCGAGGACTGGTGCAAGATCATGGAAGGCACCGACATCTGCTTCGCGCCGGTGCTGACCATGTCGGAGGCGACGCAGCATCCGCACATGGTCGCCCGGCAGGTGTTCGTCGAACGCCACGGCGTGAAGCAGCCCGCGCCCGCGCCGCGATTCTCACGCACGCCGTCGGCCGTGCGGGAGCCGGAGGGCGCGGAGATCGCCGCGGTGACGAAGGCGTGGCAGGCTGGTGGATAGCGACACCGGCGCGCACCTCATCCTCCCCTCGTCGTCCCGGACAAGCGCGCCATAAGCGCGCGCCGATCCGGGACCCATAATCACAGGCCGTTGTGGTTACGGGACTCGGAGTTACCGCTTTCGCGCCGCAACTCCCCCTGGGGCTATGGGTCCCGGATTGCATGTTGTCGGCGTCTTCCTGAAGGAAGATGGGACGCCGGCGGGACCTCGCGGTCCTGGACCCTGACGATCGTGCAGATCTGGAGGCCCGCCGACGCTTCTGGGTCCGGGCACGAACGGTAGAGAGGGCTATTCGCCCGTATGC
>NZ_LBKA01000137.1:0-6307 GCF_028128955.1 Bradyrhizobium sp. CCBAU 11386 | reverse complement strand
TCTTCGCCGAATGCGCCGGTTACAGCGGTCCGCCAGACCGCCATCGGCGCGCAGTTTTCCAGGCGCCTGATGCCTCCTCGATGTCTTGGTTCGTGCATGCAGGATTGTCGTATGCCGTTACGGAGCTGTTGGATATAAGTTGATGCGCCAAACGCACGCGCGCACGAGAGATCATCGAACCCGGCAATCCGATCGAACCGAGACACGACGCCGTCGGGCTCCGCTAGGTGCGGAGCGCCGCCGCCGCTCAATCCGAAGCCCGCCAATGCACAAAATCGATTCCCACAGGGGAAGCAAAATGACCTGATGATGTCTCTTGACGTGAGATTGCTCATACAAATCGCGCTCGACTGTCATTGTCCGATCTTGGCTTGCAGCTACTCGCGTTCGCGCGCTTCCTCGCTCTCGCGCCCGACACCCGCGTCAAACGCTCCGGCCGCCTAGTCCAGCAGGTGCTTCTTCCATGCGTAGATCTGGTTCGGGTGAACCTCATAGCGCTGGGCCAGAACGGCCGCCGTCGCCTGCTCCAGCACCGCTTCCAATGCGCGGCCCTTAACTTCGCCCCTGGTCCCAAAACCGGGATCCATTTCAGTCTCAGCGGTCCCTCGGATAAGCGACATGGATGAAGTGGACCAGTTCTGCGCGTTCGTTGAACTCGAGCTTTCCCAGCACAGCCGTGACCGCTGCCCGCCATCGCGCGCCTCGGTCGTGGTGGTGACGTCGCCCGACGTGACCCGCATGCCGCGCTATCCGTGCCTCAGAAGCCGATTGCGATCGTCCCGAATGTTCGTAGACCTATACTTAGCATGTAGGTTTCATTCAAGACGGGGGGCACGCCGCCTACTGTAAAATTGTAGGATTTCAGATAGTTCAATCCCAGCACCAAGCAATCGTCGACATAGCCGGCGCCGACCACGTATTGGTTGATCTTGTTGGCTTCGAGGTCCCAGCGGGCGGAGCCCTGCATGAGCCAGTTGGAGGCGACTTTCACCGATGCGGAGGTGAGAATGCCTTCGCGTCGCGTCAGGTAGCCGAGCTCCGGCTGCGGCGCGTAATTGCCGTACATCATGCTGAGCGACCAGCGGTCGAAATTGGCGCGGCCTTCAGCCTCGAAGCGCTGGACGTTCCAGGTTTGCTCGTCGAACCGGCCGCGGACACTGAAGGTGTAGGTTCGGTTCGGGGAGTAGTCGACGCTCGCGACATAGTCGGATCGCGGCTTGTCGAGACCTGAATCGAGGCCAGTATTGGTGGAATCCCGGACGGCGAAGGAGTTCATGCCAAACAGCTGGTAGGACTGCCCGAACAGCACCTTGACGGCGCCGCCCCTGTCGAACTGGGTGGTGGCCTGCACGCCGACATTGGCCCGGCCGCCGCCTTCGACGCGATCGTAGCCGGAGAACTTGTCGACGCTGAACAGTTTCGACGTTTCGAATACAAAGCTTTGCGCGTCCTCGTTCGGAAGCTTGCCGGCATAGGTCTCGTTCGGACGGATGATGACCTGCGCGATCGGCTCGATGGTGGTCGAGCCCCAGGGCTGAACGTTGATGAAGGGATAGCGGTATTCGAGGCCGACGGTCGGCATCAGGCGGAACGCCTGGGTGTCGCCGACGGGCAGGAAGTTCGACACGCCCGGCTGGTTCGAGACGTCGGCGTTGATCGCGTCAGCGCGCAGGATCGCGAAGGGCGTCCAGATCTCGCCGAACGGATCGGTGTAGGACTTGCGCCATTGCGCCTCCGCCGACAAGCGGGTGTAGGTGCCGGGGAAGCCGCGCAACAGGCACTGCGAAGGCGTGCGCGCGAGCGGATCGGCCGACGCCGTCGTGCACAGGCTGTTGGTGTTGGCGAGCGTCGTGATCGGATCGAACACGGCGGTATCACGCGACAGGTTCACGAAATTGGTCTTGTAGGAGACCTCGCCGCCGAAGATCGGATAGTTGAGCACGTTCGAGTAGTCGATCACGGGATAGATGACCGGAACCTGCTGCTGGTTACCCGAGAAGCTCAGGAAGTACATCGTGCGGGCATCGAAGAAGCTGCGATTGCCGACGCCGGTCAGATAGAGCTGCGAGATGGCTTCCGTCGGCAGATTCAGGAACGATCCAAGCGGATCGCGATACGCCGCCAGGCGATAGTCCGACATGAAATAGTAATCGGACAGCAGAACGCCGTCCCAGCCCCACACCCATTTGTCATTCAGTGCGAACTGGCCCTTGGTCTCGACGCCGCCACGGATCTGGCGGTCGCCGGGCTGGCCGGGGAAATTGCCGCGATTAAGCTGATGGATCCCGTAGGCGCGGATCTGGTAAGCGCCGTCCAGCAGGCGCTGGCGGAATTCGGTCTGCAATAGCACGCCCTGCTTGGAGGTGATGCGCGGGTTGAAGGTCGCGTCCATATCGGGCGCGATCGCCCAGTAGAACGGGACTTCGATGCCGTAGCCGAACGCCGTATAGGAGGTGAAGCCCGGCATCAGGAAGCCGGTCTTGCGCTTCACGGTCGGGTCGGGTGTCGAGAAATAGGGCATGTAGGCGAGCGGAACGCCGATGAATTCGAGCTGCGCCGTCTCGAAATACAGCATCTTCTCCTGCTGGTCGTGGATGATGCGGGCACCCTTGACCTGCCAGAGCGGCGGCTTCTTCGGATCGTCCCTGCAGGGTGCGCAGGCCGTGTAGACGCCGTTCTCGAACACGGTGTAGTTGCCGCTGGAGCGGTCGGCGCGGGTCGCAGCCATCCGCGTCTGGTCGGCGGTGTCGACCCGGAGCGAATCAACGAAGCCATCGCGATAGTCGTCGGACAGATCCAGAATCTCGGCATAGGTGATCTTACCCTCCGTATCCGTCATGCGGGTGTTGCCCTCGGCATGCAGCCGCTTGGTCTTCTGGTCGTAGATGACCTTGTCGGCCTCGAAGCTGGTGCCGTTGTAGAACAGCTGCACGTTGCCGACCGCCGAGATCCGCGAATTGTTGTAATCGTAGACGACCTCGGTCGCCTGAACCAGCATCTGGTTGTCGTTGGCGACCTTCGGCGGCTTCGGACGCGGCGGCAGCGGATTGTAGGTGAAGCTCTGGGCGGATGCCTTAACGACGGGGCCGAAACCAGTCGCGATGACAAGGGCTATCGCAAGCAAGCAGTGGCAGACTAGCGACGTGAAGAGCCACGGATCGCGCCCCGGCGCGACCGCAATCAGTTTGTGACGATGCGCAGCCACAGCCACTAACCTTTCCGTCGGGTCAGCAAGGCCAACAATCTGATAAAGCGGCCAACCAGTACTGGCGGCCAGACGGAAGTCACCAGATGCATGAACGCACATTTTCTTGACGTCCAGATGCAACTAGCCACAACCAGTGAACACAAAGATGGTGAACACGGTACCTCAACTGCATGGGAAGGCTCAGACCGAAGCCGCAAATAACGCAACCGCGCCGGGGCCAGAGCCCAATGCTGTGTTCTGCTCCCCCGTTTGCGGATTGGCACCAGGGCTTCACTGCTGGCCCAAAGTCGGCCCAGCCGGCCTGCCGCCGGCTAGAAGCGCAATGGTGGTGGCTACTCAAAGAAGAACTCCAAATCGCATCATGCACTCTGTCCAATACCGAGCGCCTGCGCAAACGAAGCAAGCTGCATGCCGCTCGAAGATAGAGCCTCAAGCGGGTTCGTTCATGGGACGTGCGTCCGGTTGTCGACATTGGTCCGAACCAGACAATCGAGCCCTTGGCAGGGTATCGGTAGTTGGTGAAACGCACGATTTCATTAGTGCGTGTAAGCGGTCGTCAGCCCAGATGGCGATTGATGAGGGCGCGCCGCCTGTGTTCGATGAGGGACCAGATCGTCGATCGTCGACGCCCAAGTTATGAAGACTGCCTGCCAGTTGTCCGCTAACCCGCACCCCGACGCGTCCACACGATTATCAAGCGACGGCATGCACCGCACTTTTCAATTCGGCACGCTTCACGGCCAGAGGGCGGGTGCTCGACGACATGGAATGGCTGGGCGACGAGCATATCGGGCGGATTACGCCCTCCTGTTACAGGGGTTGAAGAGGGGCAATCCGGATCTGGCGACCCGGACTCGTTCGTGGAGTTCGCGAAGCCCACGTGCTGCGCTACACTATCGCTCCCCTTCCATTATTATTTCCGAGCAGGCAACCGCCCATAATGCCATTTGTTGCATTAGCAGCCCAGTTGTTCGCGAACAAATCATCGACATCCTTGCTCGGGAGTCCCCCGCCGGGATTCGCCGCTTGTTGAACAAAGGCTTGCGCCAGCGAGTGCCGAAACGCAGAGATGCTTTCCGCATCCGTGGGCGAGATCGCGCAGACCAAAGCTTTACTGTCGGCATCCATAAAGACCTTTGGACCAAAAGCAGTACCGCTCGGGTTTAACGCCATGATCAACGTGAAGCTAATTGTGACCCCGGCTGAGGTCGTAAAACTATGAGGTGCCAAAGAGACTGGCCTCTGCATCAGCATCGGACCGGCAGGCGCCTCCGCACGGAGAGCCGGACTATTCTGCCGGAACGATCCTGCAAGCGCGAACGACGCCACTCGGCACCCTTTGTCTGCTCTCCTCTTTAGAACGTCTTCGTCGGGACAATATGACGGCTCGTCACTGCTCAGCGTCATCGATCGACAGCGCAGACGGGAGGGCGCTGGAAGAATCACAGGAGCCGATACAGCGTTGCACGGTGCCTTCGCATTAGCCCCATTGACGCTGAACAGATCCGCACCCCCCTCAAAGATCTTTCTTCGTGCGGGCTGGTTGTCACCGAAAAGAAGGAGAGCGCGGCATTCCGACTGAAAATTATCAACAAGTAGCATAGAAAAAACAATCAGCATCCCGGCGCAATCACTCCGATAGCCGGGGTGTTTTTCGATGGCTCCGCGAATGCTCGCCACCAGCAAAAGCAAGGCCGCGAGCACGCTCACGAAGTACAAAAACACCAACCTGGTGAACTCAATCGATACGGTCCTCATCAAAGAGGTTCCTTCACCCCAATGTTATGGGCCATCACGTGCGAACCGATGTCCGCGTTGGCACTGAGTTCTGATGCCACATTCGTGCCAAAGGCCACTGTTGTTCGCGGAAGCTTGTCACTTGCGTTCGCCGACCGACGCCTGGGTATAAACCCCTTGCTGAGCAGAGCGACAATCTCGATGTCCATAAGAACAAATGGCCGTCGGCAGCACGTCTGATACGTCCGACGCGATATGAGGGCGGAGGCGCCAAGCCAACGCGACCTTATCGCTTGAGCCTAGTGTTTTGTTGCCTCAGAGCAAGCTGACGACCACGGCGCTCGTGGCGACACGCAAGAAGGCAACCTTCAGCTTCACCCACTCTGTAACAGCGATCCGAGATCTTCGTAGATGAACCAAGCATGGACGTGCCGATGAAAATCGCAGCTTGCTCTGCGTCTTCTACGAATGTTTGTAGCGTCGACAATCAGACATTGTTTCAGAGCTGACAATCGACGCTGTTAGAGTCTGACAGCACGCTGCGCAAGAAGGGGTGGCATCCCGGTCCATAGTCTATATCTCGTCATCAGGACTTTAGAGATGATCAGAGTTACGGCTGTGACGCTATGTAACCGTCCACGCAGCCTCACTGATCGTCAGACCTGCCTGCGGTCGTAATCATGTCCCCCCATACTCACAGGCAGTGGCGGGCTCGCCGCCCGCTCGGTTGGGTGTCGCCGGGCGTTGAATACCCTCAATTGTGGGCTTCGAAATTCCCTAGCTGGCATCCCAGCATCAAGGGGCCGCGGCGCGTTGGCCTCACTTTCAATCCGCCCTTTAATTGCGGGTTGGTACGCATACGACGAAGCTTACGATTACCCACATTTTTTGAGGTGCAGTGAGTCGAAAAACTTGAGTCGCCAGAATCGCTTGTGATTCTTTGATGGGCACCTGATTCGAGAAGAGGTGCTCTATGGGACTGACTTCACGCGCCCGGGATGAGAAGGCGCATCGGTTGGCGTCTGACGCGGTGACCTGGTTTGACCGTGAAGCTGCGCTGTGCGAATTCAAGGACGCTCGACTTGGCGAGAGATTTCGCATGCTGCTGAAGCAGATTGGTGGAGACATCGGACAGAGCATTCCGATGGTTTGCCAAGACTGGGCGAACACCAAGGCGGCCTATCGTTTCTTCTCCAATGAACGAGTAAGCGAGGCCGACATCCTGTCTGGTCATTTTAAATCGACGCGGGAACGTATCGCGGCCGCGAAAGGGCCTGTCCTTGTCCTGCATGATACGACCGAATTCACCTATCAAAGAGAGCGCCCGGATCTGATCGGGATGATTAAGCGTATCCCCAAAAG
>NZ_LBKA01000136.1:0-6202 GCF_028128955.1 Bradyrhizobium sp. CCBAU 11386 | reverse complement strand
TGAAACACGTGGGCCGCTCCGGCTCGATTCTGGCTTGGCGTTAGCCGAAACCGGCTTGCTCGATGACTACGTCTTGTTTCGGCCAAGTCGTGCCGGCTTCCGCCCTCTGGACATCGGCTTGGGGGGCATTGCACCTTTAGCCGGCGGCGTGAATAATTCGAACAAGTGAACACCCAAAGTCGCGGCGATCCGCTCCAGGAGATCAATAGTCGGGTTCTCTTTCTTCTGCTCAATGCGCCCCATGTACGAGCGGTCGATCCCGGCATCATAGGCCAATTGGTCTTGCGGAATGCCGCGCTCTACGCGGATCCGGCGCACATTCCAGGCCACAAGCGCACGAGCGTTCATGCGCAGAGGCAGCCATTTCGACGGTTATCAAACCACTAGTTATAGCCAGAGTATTACGATAAGCTCGCACTAGCTTTGGCTGTCTTCCCCAATTGCTTCGAGGAATCAGGCAACGGTGAGATGCAGGCGCAGCGAACGCGTGCCCGTCTTCTCGTTGACCATCACAAGCGTTCTCGTGGGGCAATTGCTTGCCATGAGCGGCAGAGAAGAAATAGCGCTTAGAGATACCTGCGGCGTTTTCCCGGGATGGCGACTAGATAGGGACGAATGTTCAACTATGGCTCGAAAGGGACACAAATATTCTCCGAGTTGGCCGGTTCTGGTTATTGCCTTTGACGAGTGCGGCCGGGCCGGTCACCACGGAGCACCATGCCTTCGCCAGGAACAGAACAGCAAGGACAAGCTAGTTACGGGGCAGATCTGCAATCGCTTCCAGTAGGACTGCGATGAAAACGTGAAAGCGGATGGAGACATCGAGTCAGTGGGAGCCGATATGCGATTGCCGTCTCAGCGCGAAAAGAAGGTTGGCGTGCGACCATTGGACGGATACCAAAACGACCTCAAATTAGATATTGTTGATCTGATTTCGGTAGACTTTTCAGCTGGGTAGGAGTTTCAGGCAGTGCCAGCCGAGCCGAAGGTCGCAGAATTGGCGCCCAGCGTCGACGAGCTCACGTCATATGACAAGGAGCACGCTGTTGCCTACATGCGACTTCTTGATGCGGACGCGGACAAGGCAGATTGGCGCGAAATCGCGCGAATTGTGCTTGGGCTTGATCCTACCGTTGAACCGGATCGTGCGCGACGCACATTCGAAAGTCATCTGACGCGCGCCAAGTGGCTAGCGGGCCACGGCTATCGCGATCTGCTACGTAGCGGTTGGCCAAAACAATGATCAGCGCGGATGTCAGCGGCGCCGGAATGTGTCGCGATCGCAAAAGTTGATCATTCCATCGATTAAGTGCGTGCAAGGCGCGTACACGATAAGAAAGCACCGGAAAGAGCCACAATCATCGGATGCATTTCGCCGCGTCTGAAGATTGTGCGGGAAAGGTGCGATGCCGGATACTGACTGGAGAAATGAGAAAGCGTACAGCGGTCTGAAGAAGGCGGATGCTGCCGACCTGGCCTGGGAGTGGCTGCGCCGGGATCGCGACTACCAACAGGATTATCAGCGGCTATCTCGCCGCGAACGTTCAAGCGCAGCGGCGGGCCAGTTCCGACGCAAGTGGGGGCTCTCGTTTTCCTGCTGATCCGCAAAGGACTTTCGAAGAGCATTCAGTCTTTTGGGCACCCGAGGTGCTGCCGACCGTACTGGCTGTGCGGGCAGCCAACTGCATTGCGCCCAAAAGCTATCAGCTCGATTTCAACAATCTGCCGGGCAGCGAGCTTCGTCGTGCGCCGGATGGATGGCATGCGATCGTGACGCTCGGGGGCACGAAGCATCGCCTTTGGCTAAGAGAGCTTCCGGTGAGCGGATATTCTGTCGATCTGCCGCTCGACGCCGATTTCGAGCTTCGTCTGGGGGCCGCGCGTCGATTTTGGCTTGCCCTTGAGCGTCGGGCGCTCGGAATGCCTCCTCTTGCTTTGCCTGCTTTGAAGCAGCGTCGGCTGATCCTTGCGCTGCGCGCAGTGGATGGATGGCAGAAAGGAAATAGCTACCGCCAAATCGCGCAAGGCCTGTTTGGAGGCCATCGTATTGCCGAGCGCGCCTGGAAAACAGACGATTTGCGCAGCCGAACCATTCGACTTGTTAAGCTAGGGCGGCGCCTCATGCGCCTTCGCTGGCGAGCATTGCTCGCCAAACGCAGAGGCAGGGATGACAAGTAAAGGGTTGCGGCGAAAATAAATGGCCTACCTTCCGCTCTGTCAGCCGATTCTGCTCCTGCCATGGCAGGATGGCCGCCAGGACAAAGTCTTTGCGCTCCGATGTCTAACTGTTGGAGTCTTGATTGCTGCACCAGAGCAGCGCCATCTCCGTAGGCGACTATGCTCGAATGGTTTTCTTAAGTTGAGCGCTCTCACCTTGAGCATTGATCTCCCGCTGTACCGGATTGAGGGACACCGCTAGACCTCAGGCAGCCTGCGCAAGTGCGACCTTTTTGCAAAGACGAGCCAGCCATCGGCAAAAAGAACGCGCGATCTCGGGGTGCGCGCTGCGATCTACGGCATAGGCCCGATATTGCATGCCACTCGGAGCGCGCGTGCCAGGGATGACTTGCAAAGCGCCCCCTCGCACTAGGTCACTGACGATGATTTCCGGCGCGACAAGAAGGCATTTTCCTGTCATGACGGCCGGCAGAGCAAGATAGTTGTGATCATACCGCGCGCCCGCTCGTATGTCACTTGAAGACAGGTTCATGGCCCTCAGCCATGTCGGCAGGATGTCGGGGCGGAGGTGATGTTCAGTATAGGGGTTGAACGAACAATCGAGAGCTCTTTGCCACCGACGAGATTTGGCGGGCCGACGCACACCAGCTCCTCTTTGTAGATCTCCCAACTGTCGGCGGGCTCGACGACGGAAAGATCCCGTGTAATCAAAATATCGAAATCATCCGAAGATGTCGGCGGCGCCAGCGAACTGACGACGTCCACGATAACGCCACCCGCTTCGGAAGAGAAAGCCTGCAGATTTGGAATGAGAAGAGAGAAAGCAAAGGTCGATAGTGACGTGCGGACCACAATCCGATTCGTTCCTGCGCCTGCACGGCGTCGCATTCTCTTCGCGGTGAAGCTGACCGTTTCGAGCGGCTCAGACACTGCGTTTGCGAATAGTCTCCCGAACTCGGTTAAATCGCTGCCCCGTCCACGCCGCTCGATGAGATCAGCACCCAGATAATCCCGCAGTACAGCCAAATACCGGCTGACCGAACTTTGCGTTGTTCCCAAAGCGGTGGCCGCGCGCGTGACGCTGCCTTCGCGGGCAACGGTCACAAACGCGCGGATGGCATTTAAAGGAACTTCCTCGTCTTGAGTCGCCATTGTCTGCCCCGGCGCCAGAATGAACACCCATCACATTATTCGATGAACATAGCCAGATCGCCGCGTATTTGGGGCGGCCATGCATGAAATCCTCGTCGGAGCGTGATACCTGCGCCAGTACCGCACAAGATCTGCGTCTCAGTTGGTGCTTGTCAGGGGCTAAGTCCTTTTGCCGCGTGCCGGCTTCGGCTTGCGACCTTTAGGTAACGTTGCCGGTGGCGGCGCGCCCTTGGATGGCCGAACAAACAGCTCGGAGACAGCTACGCCGAGCGTCTGGGCAAGGCGATCGAGAAGATCGATTGTCGGGTTCGCTTGTTGCCGCTCAAGTCCGCTCATATAGGAGCGATCAACTCCTGCATCGTAAGCCAGCTGCTCTTGCGGAATACCTCGCTGGACGCGGATCCGCCGCACATTGTAGGCCACAAGCGCACGAGCTCTCATGCGCGAAAGCAGCCATTTCGATGGTCATCAAACCACTGGCTATAACCTACCTAAAAACATCACCAGGTTGGAAAGTCTTAGATCGAATTATTCGATGCGTGCCACCGCATCGCCTTTCCCGGACGCTACTGGGGCGGCCCGCACAAGCGCCGGTATGTCGACCGTCCTTCATTCGCGGCGGCGCAGGCTTCCGGGCGCTGGCCGAAGCTTACCCGAACTGCTGCCTCGGCAGCGGTTCGATTCCGCTGCCCAACTCCCACGAACGGCCTCCATGCAAACAAAGATGCTGATTGAGCGAGGCGATGCTCCTCCATTCATCGAAATGGAGTTGCAGCTCCGATGAAATGAGCCGGCGCAAACTATCGCGATCGCAGGGACAGCCGTTCAGCCAAGGTTATAGTGGTCTTTATCCTTGGATTAGCGCAGACAGCGCGTTCAGGGACCCTAATCTCGTCCATTCTCTTGACTCAGAGAATGTCGTCTACCGGTACAACATCTTTGTGGACGTTCCGCACGCCGCCATCAGCCATGATACGGAATTTTAGGCTCTCCCGTCCGCTCAAGCGGCACGACGGCGAACTCTCTTAGCTGAGGCTCAAGGAACGCGCGCCGGTCGGGTTATCAAGTATAACGACCAGTTCAAATCAAACGCGGCACTGCAAGTCGTAACCTACATTGGCAGCAGCCATTGACTCCACAAGAGTGGCGTCCAGAGAGCAAAGTCTCGCAGTGTCGACTTGGAACGCGCGGGCGATACCGCGACTGAAAGCGGCGAGATGTCGCGAATTGGATCAGCCACTATCAAGTCGAACAGATGGCCATGCGTATCGTTGCCCATCATGTATGAGCCCGAACGAATTTGGATTCGGTGCGCGGTTGAGGCCAGCTGAGAGGTTTCGGCTTGGGCGTTGTTCAGACCATTCGAACGCCGCGGGCCAGCACACCCCAAGGTCACTCAGCTGAGAGACTTCGATGTTGCCCAGCGGTGCCAAGAGCGACGACGGTGTCAGGAAAGAGTTGTTGCAGAACACGGAGAGCAGCGCAGACGCGACTGGCGCGCCATGGAATGAATCCGATGCTGCTCCTGCCAGCCGCTATGCTAGCGAAACTAGCCGGTGGCTCGGCGATCGGGTAGTGAAACGCTGAAAGCGCTGTTCCTGGCCGATGCCGCAAGCCTCTGTGGTCAGCCAAAGCTGGCCACCTTTGCTCCCGTGAGGGTCAAGCCGCTCGCGGTGCTACCAAGTGGTATTGTGAGAGGTACCGCAGGGCACTACCTGGTGGGCAAGTGTTCAAAGACGACGCTGTCCCTACCGTGCCAACGACATCAAAGGTTAACGGCGACGTGACTCGGCGCTCAATCCCTGCAAAGCGCTGTCCCTGCCACGCGCCGCTAACTGTGCCAGCCTTGCCCGATTCGGTATCAAGCCTGACACGTTGCCCCCTTGAGGGTGCTGCCAAGTTGTAGGCCCAGAACGACTGCCAATCACCTACCTGAATTGGTCAGATCGTCTGGTAATTCTAAGCTGGTCCGCTGCGTTGTGAAGAAATTGGAGGGGCCGGTATGCAAAAGTTGCGTGAAAAGGGCTGGCACGCTGCCGCTCATGAGAGTGTTAAGAATGCGGCGGGGTAAGACGGGAGGAGATGCAAGCGATCACTTGAAAGAGGTATCGGCTAACTTCAACACGGTCAGCCTCCATCGGCACAAACTGACCGGGGTTCTATCGCCGGGAAACGCATGACACTACTGCCAGAAGTGGTCGTGTCTCAGCGGCCGGAAGCAGCGCGGGCGCGACTCGGGGCCGATCGGTTGGATCGGGCGATATCGCTGCCGCGCCCGCGCTGCAGATTGAGGTTAGCAGGAACGTGACTCGGCGCTGTCCCATTCTGATAAGGCGCTGTCCTACCACGCCTCGCTAACCCTAACGGCTCTGTACTCAGGCTAGCTTCGGCAATTCATAAACGAAAAGCAGCTCTTGTGGCCGCTTGCCGACATGCTCACTGAGCGCCGCTGAACAGCGTCATCAGAGATTACCTCGCGCAGCCAAAAGCGGAACCGATCGCTCCCAAGCCTGGCACAAAGTATTTTCTGTGCGGTATAGGCGGGGCAAGTACAGACTTCAACGAATCCGGTCATCGCGCCCAGAAAATTGATCTTAGAGCATGCGTGTGCGCACAGCATGATAATGCATTGGTAGTCTGTTCAGTTAAACGATCGGCCTCAGAGAGCGGGTGGTGCGCGCCAAATTCGTATTCGCTTGGCCTCAATATTCGTGAAGGCCGCATCAGGCTGCGCAACGTGCTGTCGACCGTTCCTGACCAGTTTGGTGGGCGGGCAGCCCCGCTACCCTGTTGTCCGTGAACAAGCCTCCAAGCACTTGATTGGGAGTCTGTTTTCCGGTTGCGGCGGCATTTGAGATTGCAGGGGATTGAG
>NZ_LBKA01000135.1:0-6121 GCF_028128955.1 Bradyrhizobium sp. CCBAU 11386 | reverse complement strand
GATCGAGCCACGGCTCTGGTCAAGCGGACGCCACGAAGCGACGTAGCCGAACCTTCCGCGAAAGCCAGGACCGGTCGGGCTCTGCAAGCTTATAACGAACGAGTAGCCGCCGCTGCGTGCACTCCAAATTTCCATGTTTTCGACAGCGCGGTGGAACTGCAGGGGCATCACGCACCGTTCGCCTGGGCAACTCGACAATGAAAATCTTCCGGCGGACCCACTGGCGTACAAAATCCGAGACTCTAACCGCTGCCGGATGAAAGCACAGTAACAGGTCAGCTGGTCTGCCAGGCGAAGCTGTCGTCCAAGTCCTCTTCAATCACCCCGGCCGCGTATAACTGATCGAGCAGGTCGGCTACTGCGAGCACGCTCGTTCCGTCAGTCGTGACCTGCCTAACCAGCTCCGATGCTGTGCAGTTGCCGTAGGCGATTAGATGGCCAATGGAAGTCGGAGCGATGTCGTCGAGCACCCGGTGTTCCATGTTGCGTGACCGGAGATGAAAGCATCGGCTCCCGGCCTTGTATTGCAGGTCCCTGCGGAAGCGGATCGGCAATTTGGGAGGCGGACTCTCGAGCATATGCTGGTCGATCATGCGCTGCAGCCCCTCGCGGAACTCGTCAGGCGTCCTGAAGAAGCGTTCACTCAAGACGCGGTAGCCAAGAGGCCAGCGTTTGCTACCCGGCACCGGCGTTACCAATTGTAAAAGTCCCTGCAGCATATTTACGAGAAAGCCGGAAACACGGGCGATGGTCGTGTGATCGCCCTCCAGCAAGGCGATTGCATCATCTTTGTTGACGGCCCTAAGTTTCTCGCTCCGCTCGCGCGCGCGTCCAGCAAAAGCCTTTGCAGTCAGCGCCTCCTTGCCCTGCAGGACGAGTTCGACACCGATCGGCTCCTCAGGCGAAAACGCCATGTGAATCTGGTCGAGATGGGTTGTGCTCAGCACGGAGAAACGATTCGTCACGGTGCGATAGCGCTTGAACAGTTCGAGCACGCGCGTGGTGAGTGCGCGATCCTTGAGCGGGGCCGCCGTCGTTGTTTGTGGCAATGCGCCCGTGATCTGATAGTAGTCGAATAGAAAACGGTCGTAGTGTGGGTTGTCCAATGGCTCTGTGGCCCAGTAGCAGAAACCAGTACGGGCTGCCGAACCAAACATCTCGCTCGCGACACCGACCACGCCACGCCAAAGCGCTGCATGCTCTTGGCTATATTCGTAATAGCCTTTGAAGCGGTCGGCCGAGAGGGCGCAGAACAGCAACCGATGGTGCAGCCGTCGCTCAGCTCGAAAGCGATGATGGGGTGCGTGACCGACGCCGCCGTTCCGCCCAATTCGTCGTTGCAGCGCCGGATTTGGCGCTCACGCCAAGCATGAAAGCGAGGGTTGATCGTCGACATTTCGCCCTCTTCGCGCAGGAGGTCGCGATGGCGCAACATCTCGCGGATAAACTCGTCCCACATCATAGCGAGGGGCCAGGGCGTAGACTCCGGCTTGAAGCGGTGTTTCAGGTAGCCGCCGCGCCAGAGAGGCAGCATCATCATTGGGTCCACTTCGATGCCGTAGCGCTCTGTTACCGCTCGAGGAGAATCAACGTTCTCCGAAAGCGCCCTGCGAAACTCCAAGTCACCAGCTAGCCGCTCCATGAAGCGCTTGACGTGTGACAACGTGCGCAGTTGCTCGGGGGTACGCCGGTCAAAAATCTGTCGGCAGTGTTCGGTGGCAGTGTGCGTCATACGGTACGGGTGCGTCTTGAAGCCGCATCTCTAGACCTGAAAGCAATGATCTCACTCCTGACGAGGCGTGCTTTCAGTTCTCTTCGC
Source organism: Bradyrhizobium sp. CCBAU 11386 (assembly GCF_028128955.1). NCBI lineage: Bacteria > Pseudomonadati > Pseudomonadota > Alphaproteobacteria > Hyphomicrobiales > Nitrobacteraceae > Bradyrhizobium > Bradyrhizobium sp. CCBAU 11386. Next base: position 4,302 of record NZ_LBKA01000135.1, on the reverse strand, counting down.
ACCGAATCGTCTCCTTGAGGACGAGCCAATGCGATCAAAACTAAAAATGTTAGGCCACGACCGCGACAACAACTACAATAAGTATAACGATAGCGACTAGGTCACGGCCCGCTTCCGCGGCTTACACGGCGCTCGTGGGTGCCTCCGACGTGGAACTAGCCAACGCAGTGGTATGCACAATCCTGCGCGAGCCCGCACCGCTCAAATCCTGCTTGCCGCCGACAATCGCGTCGAGCTGCATCAACTCGTGTCGGCCTGGCGCTCGGATGCAACTCCTAACCTCGTCAAGCGTGAAATCGTAGCCGTGGCTCTTTCCGACCGCTACAATCGGTGCAAGACCTGTAGCACTCTGCTTAAGATTTTCGAGCAGACTACCTTGTTTCGCTAGATTCTTGACAAACCGTTCTACCTCAGCCTGCGACATAGCCGGGCCTCTGCTTAATGTTCCTACCTATCCGTCGCCTTGGACGCGATCGGCGATGACGTCGTAAACAAGGCAATCGGCATGCCAGACTGAAATTGCTGCTTTTGCGCTTTGTCTGACCGTGCGTATCGTCAATTTGCCGACATTGGTCTCGAACCTAACAAGCGCTCAGTAGAGGATGAAATCTCGTTGTCGGTAGCTAGCCCAGCAGCACAAGCGGTCGCCATCTACAAAAGCATGGTCAGAAGCGTGCTCAGCAACGTCTGTTCGCGGATTAGAGACGGCGCGCATTCCGTCCAATACGCCCGGTTCTGCGAGAGGCTGGAGGTGACACGGGTCTACTTACCACACCATCCGTATCCTGGCGAACGGCAAGCGTACAACCGGGCGGTTCTGCAACTTGTGTGCGCGGGATGGCCGGTCACCGGGTCTGCGCCGCCGGCGGGGTCTACTACGGCTCGAGCAACCGACGAGGCGAGCCCTCCAGAAGAATCTGGCCGCCTTCGCCGGCATCCTGTATGCCGGTGCTACAGCGATTCGAACCGCTGTTCGACCCGCAGAAGAAGGTGCGGCCGATTACACCGACGTTTTGCATTGCCCATGCGCGGCGGGGCTTCTTCGAGCTGGCTGACATCGAGAAGAATGCTCCGGAAGTTAAGAGGGCAAACCGCTCTCTCCGGTCGCGCGGGAGGCGGTCAGACACCTCGGTATATGCGCAAGCAAATCGCCGCCCTTCAACTGCAACCAGCATCGTTGGCGAACTTCACATTGTTCCTAGAGTACGGAGGCCTAACGGATGCCACTGCCTTGCGATCAGGGGCTATCAGATAAGGCAGGTATGACATGTTGAAGGTTGTGGTACCTTCGGAAGCTCGCTGATAACAGGTGAGCAGCGCACCGAGGGCGCTGATGCGTTCAACCCAGCTGGTCTACCAGCAGGAGCAGCGATGGCCCTGAAAGACCGACGCGGTATTGAGCTGCCTCGTCCAACGCTCGTCGAGCCGCGTCCGCCAAAGTTCACGCGAGAACTCATAGGAGGGGCTTGATCGTGTGTAATCATTTACGTGCTTCACAATCGTAGAGGTGAGTAATGGAGCGCGATCATGAGGAAGATAAATCCGGACTGATGATCTGAAATCCGGCGTGGCGTTCAGTGTCGTGTCGCTCGTGAGGCAAAAATAGCCAGCCCGAACTTGCGGCTTGCAGTTTGAGAGCGCAAAGACCCTTGTTGTCTCAGGGGAGCGATATTCCTGGCCGGTCGGCGCTCTGTTTCTATTGGGTGTACTCAGCTGCCAGGAAGCCAAAATGGCATGCACTCCGTAAGGAAAATCTACGTCTCCGGGTAGAACGAAAGACACGTCGTCACGGGGCGACCTGCATTCGTGCCGAGTGCAAACTTCGAAAATCGAGGGATTAAGTCCGTTGTTAAGCTGCATCGGAAGTTGCAGCCTTCTTATTTTGCGCTTCTCCCGCTAGTCCCAGCCATGACAGCAAGTGATCAGCTGATGAAATAAGTCGCGCATTGAATAACTCCAAGTCGCAAAAATATGATTATGAGCCCGTTGAAGTAGTTTATGCGATAGTATACATCTTTAGGTAGATTTATTTTCGAGGCGGTGGGTCCTATCGGCTTCGCGAGTGCATGCCGCGAACCAGTTCTAATCTTCATCGTGCGCATGAGGCTGGATGAATGAGGTGCGACGCAGGTCGTTGTTCGAGGATTTTCCAAGCATGAGTTCCGAGACGAGGCGAACGTTGCGCGAGCTCAAAAAGAAAGCTGGTTTCGTTTCATGGACTGGACATGGATTGCGTCTATCATCTGCACTGTTGATCAGGCTGCAAAACGATCTGGTGGCCTCATATGCGAGTGTCCTTCGATGAGAACGGCACTAGCCGTATCGACACGCAGAGGGAGTCGGATTCTAAGATGCTGGTGGTGTGTATCAGATTTCAGCCGCCTAATTGAGCGACGCGGTGACGCACGCTTAGACATTGCCGGGTTTGTCGCCAGACGCGACCACCACTGAGCTTGTTTAGACATCCAGAGAAAGAGGCGCCGTCATGAGTGGAACAATGGTTGCTGAAAATGTCATTCCGCGAGCAGACATCGTCAAGCACGCGGACCGGCTTGGTGCCGAAATCAAGAACATTGTGCTGTCGGACGATTTGCCTGACGATGTCATCGTAGCGTTCAACCGGCTTCTGCTAGAGCATAAGGTCATCTTCTTCCGTGATCAGGGACATCTCGACGATGCACAGCAGCAGCGTTTTGTGCTCCGGCTCGGCTCACTGATACCGAATCCCACAGTGGCGGACACAATGGGCGGTTTAACGATCCGGCAGGAGCTGTCTGATCGCGCCTGCAGTCATCTCAACCAGATCAACGATGAGCGGGTCCCCGCAGCCATTTCGGTGCTGCGGCTTGCAGCTGTCCCCCCTTTTGGCGGCGACATTGCTTGGTCGAGCAGGGCGGCCGCTTACCTTGATCTTCCCGATCCCCTGCGGATGCTCGCAGATAACCTCTGGGCTGTGAGCTTCGTCGCATCTGATCTCACTGCGACAGAGAGGGCCACCGAAGCTAACAAGCGGCCTTGGTGCGGCGTATCCACTGGAACGATCTACGAAACGACACATCCGATTGTTCGTGTTCATCCCGAGACCGGCGAACGCATGCTATCGCTCGGTCGTTCCGTGAACAACTTCGTCGGCCTGCAGCGCTATCCCAGCCAAAGACTGTTTGAACGGCTGCAATCCTATCTCATTGCGCCCCGGAACACCCTGTGCTGGAACTGGAAATTAGGCGATGTCATAATCTGGGACAATCGCGCGACTGAGCCGTACCCTGTCAAGAAAACCGGCAGTCTTCACTGGGCCATGGACCAGCTTGCGATTGACGGCCGCGTACGGCACGTGAAGAGGCCAAAATCAAGGGCCGCAAAGGCTGCCTGACATTGTCCGCTTCTCCCGGATTTCGTGAGACGCCGGGAGACCTAACACTAACTTGCGGCCCTGCAATGTCGAGCGGAGCCGGCCTTCTTATGCGCCAGACCGGCTAACAGGCGCAGCTGCCACCTGCTCAACTTCTTCACTTCTTCCAGGCCCAACAGCATTGATCTTCAGGCATCGTCTCTGCTCGCCGGTCAAACCGATGACGCTGCATTTTTGATGATCTAATGCAAGCGTTGGCTCTCGCTCGGCGAGCAGCATCCCCTTCATCGCATCGGGATAGTCAGGCCCGGCGTAGCTCACCCCCAATTCAGAGCATATTCGCCACCATCTCGCGAGGCGTGGAATGCCTTGATTAACAGCGCTGGGCGCCGGCTGAATTTATCCCGCTCGCGATCGTGCCTGCGTCTTAGGTCTCCATAAACAAAGCGTCACTGGAGCCTTTCCAAAAGGACCTAAACTGCGCTCCTGCATGGGCACCACACCACCCGATCTTCGTCCAGCGGAAAAGTACCTCATGGCGCACACCAGCTCGATGCTTCGACCGACAGCTCTGGACGGCGGATCTGCTCTCATGCTCTTGCGCAGCACGTTAGCACGTCGCTCCATGCCCTTGCGGAAGTCTCTTGGTTGGGCGTTGCGATTACCCGACGCCACCCGACTAACGGACCACAGCTCCAAACAGACTCTTCGAAAACCTCGCTTTCAAGCGGCCGTCGGTAGGTTTACGCGAGCGACGCAACCTCATTTCGGAGATGAGATGCTCGGCCTCATGACAGGCGCTCGCGCTAAGCGGAACCCTGCTGGGGCCACATCGGCTGGAGCAGGAGATCGGAAGCGTCTTCGATGAAACGTGAGCGTCACGAGAGGATCACTGGCGCCTGGGCTTGACTTGCGCGGAATGCTCTGGATAGCGCGGTCTGGATGATTGA
>NZ_LBKA01000134.1:0-5937 GCF_028128955.1 Bradyrhizobium sp. CCBAU 11386 | reverse complement strand
AAAGCTTATGTCCGGTGGACAGCTGGTCATGGACTAAGTCCATCGCCAACTGTCGTTCGAACGCGCGTGGTCGGCCTGCAGTCATCGCGCAGCTTGGCCCTTCCCGCGTTTAGCTGCGCGATTGTGACCCAACTCGCGGTAGACGCGCCGCGTCTTGTTTTGACTATGTCGCCAACAGCGGAAAAGTAAGACAAGACCACGATAGCCGCAGCGAATTCGGAGGTGGACGGACCTCCTTGATCTTCTGTTCCATAGCAGCTGACCCGAGGGACGAGACTTGTCGTCTGGCAGAGCGATCAAACTCGAGAGCGTCGCAGGACCGGCGGATCGACACCTGCCAGTCACCATATCTTGTTGACCACCTCGCGGTTCGGCCGGGCGTCATAATTTCGGCAGCTCAAGCCCTGCCGCATTTCCTTATCGATCGAAAGGTCCACCACCAGCTTCTTCAGTTTGCCGTTCTCCTCCTCGCGCTGTTTCAGCCATCGCATCTCCCTCGGCGGCACTCTGTCGAAGTTCTTCTTCAAGTCGAAATAGTCGCTTGACCGATTCCCGCCTTGCAGCAGATCTCCGCCGCAGTAATGATCTCGTCGCCCTGCTCGAGAAAACACCTTCTGGAGGTCTATAAAAAGTCGTTCTTCGCTCTTCCCAGCCGGAGGCTCGATGCGAAAACTCTTGTCAAAATGGTCCAGTTTGTCGCCCTCAGATCAGCCGAGATCTATCCGAGTAGGTCTAAGCCCCCTTGTATGCCTCTCTCTGCGTTTGCTTAATCCCTGCTTATCGTTCAGCACATGCGCCATGTGCCTTCCGTTACAATGCGACCGAAGGTTTGTTTGAGAACACTAAACTTGTTGCGAAAGCGACGTTGCGGGGAAGAAAGCCGCTGCAATTCGGACCTTGGATCCTGGCCCAGTTCCTGCACCTCGAATGTAAAATGTGCGAAAGACAGGTAAGCGCTTTGATCTCGATCTGAAGGTGATGCAATCGCGGCCCATCTATTTGCCTTATGCCGGACGCGGCACAATTGCCTTTCGTTCCGCCGCTGAGCTTGGTCCGTGGCGGCGAAACGGAAGAAGCATTGAGCTAGGGCGTGATACCGCAATCTATGGACACTCGCAAGAGTTCGGCCCAGAAGTTTTCAGGTCTAGGCGCGTGCGGAAGACGTCGCGCAAACTGAGAGTGAATCAATGTCCAAAGACGTAATTGACCTGCGCGTCATCCTCAATGTCGAACAGATCGAGGCGAACATGTTTCGCGGACATAGTCCGAGCTCGAGTTCGCAACGGGTGTTCGGCGGCCAGCTCGTCGGGCAAGCTATGATGGCAGCATCGCGTACGGTGAAACACCGGCTGGCGAATTCGTTGCAGGGAAATTTTATCCAGGGTGGCAACCCGCAAATGCCGATCCTTTACAGGGTTACCAACCTGCGCGATGGCAAGAGCTATTCGATCCGGCGCGTCAGCGCGCGTCAGCAAGGCCGCTCGATTTTCTCGATGGTGGTGTCATTTCACGCTGGAGAGCAGAGCGCCTTTGACCACCAAGACAAAATGCCCGATGTGCCAAGCCCGGAAAAGCTCACCAGTCATGAGTTACTCAAGGAGCCAAGCTTTCCCGAGATGCAAAAACGGGTCCCGGCTCTCCAACCCAATTGTCCCTTTCGATTGCGCCCGGTCGAGATCGCCCGATATCTCGGTGAGGAGATCGGAGATGGTCGCATTCACATTTGGATTAAGGCCGCCGCGAAGCTGCCCGACGATCCGGCGCTGCATATGTGTGCGCTAGCCTATGCTTCGGATTGGTCGTTGCTCGACACGGTGATGGCTCGTTATGGACGCACGCTTTACGACGCGCGTATGATGGCGGCGAGCCTCAATCACGCAATTTGGTTTCATCGCCCGTTTCTGGCTGATGATTGGCTGCTATTCGCCCAAGACTCGCCGAGCGCGGAAGGAGGACGGGGTTTTACGCGCGGGTTGATCTTCAAGGAAGACGGTACGCTGGTGGCCTCGGTTGCTCAAGAAGGCTCGATCCGCGTGCGGCGTTGACCGAGGAACTTCTGCTTCCGGATTGAGATCGTGGACGGCTTTGGCAGCCAGGATCATCTTGCGGGTCAGGATTGCGGATGTTCCAACCACAATAGATAATAAATGCGGCGCAGCTCAATTGGCTTCGAAGAAGGCGTGCCAAGACAAGTCGACGCTTGTAGACTGGCGCCACCCTGGAGATGACGCTGAGACGCTAAGCGGAATCATCTTTCAGAGAAGCCATGCGTGCGCGCGTTTTGCCAGTTGCAATCGTTTCAGTCCTCGGGCGGCGCATCGATTGGAATCCCAAAGCCCGCCTTCACTCGGTCCATTATGACCATTGTCTTAAAGCCCTTGATGTCTGAGTTCTCATAGAAGAAACGCCTAGTGAAATGCTCGTAATCTTCCATGGTGCGCGCTGTGACATATAGGACAAAATCAGCGTCACCGGTGACGTAAAATCCATTGACCACGTCGGCGGACGATCTGATCGCTTTCTTGAACTTATCGATTATGTCTGAACGCTCTCGCTCCAAAGTAACTAGTACGAGCATTTGAATTGGCCTACCAACCGCCTTTGGTGAGACGATTGAGACATCGGCCTCGATGATACCTTCTGATCGAAGCCTCTTCAGTCGTCGCTGACACGCAGTCGCAGAGAGACCAGCTAGTTCGCCGATTGTCTCGGATGTGAGTCGATTATTCTTCTGCACGATCTCGAGAATGCGGGCATCTATTCGGTCATATTGCATAAGAGGCTCCAGCGATGATGAATTTCGCCGACAAATCCGGGCGCGATGCAGAAAATCCTCCCGCTCGATCGGAAAAGCGACGCAAAAGAATCTGTGCGGAAGGTAACCTGATTGTGTCGGCAATTTCAACAAAGTACCGTACGAGACCGTTAACTCGCCCCAAAGTATCGCAGGACCGTCCGCACTTTAACCGCTTCGTGAGGGGTCATCACAGAGCGTGCGTCGTCGCGATTTCTTGGAGCGCGCTGCGCCCAGAGACGGCACCTGTCCGGATGAACGAACGAGAGGCTCGTCTTGATATCGGGGACTTCGCTTGTAGCAGTGTCGTTGATACGAACCGGTCGGCTAGGCGCGGTTGAGGCTCGACCATTCGTAAGACTTGTTCTCATTTTCCTTGGACACAGCCAGTCGGTATCGCCGTGGCGGTCAACCCCGGGAATTTTGGAGTTGTCACGATTGTGCGCAGTCCTTGCTCGCGCGGATGTCTTAGTGGAGCGTGCTGCCAACCCTCTCGGCTCTGGCGGTAGCGAGAACGGCCGAAAGATCGGATGTTCCTCGCGGGGTACTTCAGGTGGGCGTCGCCAAAGCCTATCGATCTGCGAGGCCTTTATTGCGCGATGCAAAATGCGCGTCCTTCCGTGTGCTTGTGCAGGGGCCGCGGACGCCCTAAAGGATCTCACTCGAACCTAGAGGCCATGCTTGGGGCGGCGAGAGTTATATTCTCGCCTCTTGAGCGTCGGAGCGCACGGGTTCGCCGCTCGAAAAGGAGTGACGGCAATGAAGTGACCGCCAAGCACTCGGATCTAATTTTCCGATACAGTTGGCAGAATATCGGGTCGCACCGTGCCGGCCTCGTTAAGCTGTCATATTCGAAGTTAGAATTGAGGGACGCAAATCGGCCTCTCAAAGTTTGCTTCCGCGCGCGATTGTGCGCCGAAGCAAGGCTGCTTGTGGTTAGTGCGCCGGTTATTCCAAACCAGAGATGATCGAGCAGGCAGAGGCACGCTTACAAAGTAAGGGGGCTGACAACTTGAGCCTCTAAGGTTGCACAATTTAGCGCGCGTTTCGAAAGAACGCAGAAATTATGAGCGCACCGGCTCTTCCAGGCAGGAATTGGACGTGATGATGGGGTACGCTTGGTTCAGGGTGCGCATCGGAAGCAAACTTGTGGACCAGCTCACGATAGAGCGCCGTGAGCTGGTCCTCCCTGAAAGAGTGCATCCAACCGCGAATTCAGTTAGCACTTGGAGGCTACGTAAAATATGGAAAAGCTACTGCACTTTGAACGGGCCGAATTCGATGAGCGCGTTGCGGCCGTTAAAAAAGAGTTGGCTAAGCGCGGGATCGATATTCTGCTCGTTTCCGAGCCCCCAAACCTGAACTATCTGACCGGCTACGATGCCTATTCGTTCTATACGCCACAAATGGCGATCGTAGCGCTTAATCACGCCGAGCCCATCTTTATCACACGCTTTATGGATCGCATCTCGGCAAAACTTACGACCTATCTCTCCGAACATAACATCAGGCCCTTTCCAGATGAGTATGTAAACTCACGCACCTTATCCGCGTATGATTTCGTGGCAGAGGTCGTAAAGGAAATTGGCGGTGAACGAGCCTGCATTGGCGTAGAGATGGGAGGGTTCTACTATTCAGCACGCGCACATGCTGATCTTCTTAAGGCGCTGCCCAACGCCAAGTTCGTAGACGCAGACCTGCTAATCAACTGGATCCGCCTCACAAAAAGTCCAGCCGAGCTGTCTCTCATGCGCCAGGCTGGTCAAATCGGAGATGCGATGCTTAAGCGGGCGGTCGACACCGCTGAGCCGGGCATGCGCGAATGCGACCTGGCGGCTGCCATCTATCACCAGCAGATTTCAGGTACGCCGGAATTCGGAGGTAGCTATGCCTCCTCAGCGCTACATCTTTGCGTTGGCGAACGCGCTCTCGCACCCCACTCCGCCTGGACCGACAAGCCACTTCCGGCGTCTACGACAATCAATGTCGAGGTCCACGGAAATCGACTTCGATATCAGATCAATATTGCCCGTACGATTTGTCTCGGGAAGCCCTCCGTCGCCTACCAAAAGTTGTCGGAGATTGCAGTCGAGGCCTTGAATGCAGGCCTTGAAAGTGTACGTCCGGGTCGCACGTGCTCTGAAGTCCAGGAGGCTTTCGCACGAGTACTCGCACGCCATGGAATCGAGAAAGAAGGTAGGCTCGGTTATCCCATCGGAATTGGTTATCCGCCATCAGTGGCCGAGCGCACCGCGAATTTGCGAAAGGGAGACGAAACAGTTCTTCAGCCCGGCATGTGTTTTCATATGATGCCTGGATTGTGGCTGGACGATCGAAGCGTCGCCATAACTCAGCCCTTCGCCGTCACTGACAAGGGTTATGAGCCCTTGACCTCGACACCGCGGGTCCTATTCGTCAAATAGTGGAACAGTTATAGGTCGCAGCCCTAGTTTTTGTTGCGGGCTGCGGCCGCGTTGCCGCGGCTGGCATTCGATACTTGGGTGTCCTACCAAGCGCGACGATGTGGCGGCGGCTGACGAGGTAACGATGGCCTTTGTTATTCCGTTGCAGTGTCTCGCGCTGCTGACGATGTCCCCTCCAGCTCCGCCATCAGCAGGCAGTAACACCGTTGAATCGCATTCGATGGCGAGCTGCGATCGGCGCCTGTTGAGCCTGCGATGGCTCTGCGGTGACCTTGCCCCCTGGACTTAATCCAGATTGAAGTTCGCTCTGGCTCATATGAGGACCAGAGCATGAAGCGCAACCGCTTTAAGGAAGAGATGGGGTATTCGGTCCCGATCGCCTGACCTATTTGCTGCGCGGCACGTTTTGACTGACGATCATGGACCAACTCTATCCGAAGGAGAAACGTCATGATCTAGGTCGGCCTCGATGTTTCGCTGAATTCCGTTGCGGTATGTGCGGTGGACGAGACCGGAAAGCTTATCCGGGAGGGAACGACGTTGGCGGACGCGCCATCGATTGTGCAGTACCTCGAACCATGGGCTGGTCAAGTTGAACGGGTGGGCCTTGAGGCAGGACCGACGTCAGAATGGCTGGCCGCAAATCTAATCGAACTGGGGCTGCCGGCCGTCAGTTTGGAAGCCCGCCAAGTTAAGGCGGCGCTTTCGGCCATGCCGGTG
>NZ_LBKA01000133.1:0-5645 GCF_028128955.1 Bradyrhizobium sp. CCBAU 11386 | reverse complement strand
CCCCAAAACTGTACCGCCTGGCGCCGCTCGCACCATTGTCTAAGATCAAGTGCGCGGATACGAGTTGGTCTTCAATCAGAGGCCGGCCAACGCGCCAATGCGGTTCCTTGCCCTTGGGATTGAGCTCCGGGACGTAGTGTCGGTTCAGCGCCCGCATGACCGATACGGGCGAGCATGGTCGGGCCGTTGCGCTCGGCGACCAGGAGCAGGGCTTCCATCGCCGCGCGCCACTCGGGCGCATTATGCTCTTTCTTCGGCAGCCCAGCGATGTACTCGCCGGCCTCGCGCAGCGTGGCTAGGCTGCGACCGTCGATCCTGATCGGCTCCAAGGGAGCCCCCAGCCCGCCTTCATCAGGTCTGCTTCACGCTGTCCGCGATTGCGCGTTCAACTTCTGAGGCGAGAACCGACAGGTGTTCAGCCAGCCTCGTAAAAAGTTCTCGTTTCTTCGGGTCGGTCGCCAGGTCACGGATGAGGGCGCACTCCGCCGCTTCTGTGCGGAGCTTTTCCAACTGAGCCTGCATGTCTTTCATTGCGATCAGTTCCGTTCCCGAGCGGGAACGATACCGCTTGTGTGCGAAAGCGGACAGACCTGATTGCCAGTTTTTCCTAAGCTGGGGATGCTTAGCGACCCATTACCGCCAAGCAAACCTCCAACGGTCCCAGCATAGGGGTATGCTGGGACCGTTTTTATTGGGCCTCAGCCTTGCAGCCGCACGAAGGTCCCGCTCTCGTGCAGCTCGAGCCAACCTTTCTCGACCGCGTAGCGAATGCCGGCGCCGAATTCCGCGCCCGTCGCGTTGCAGCCATTCTTGGAGAGGAACGGCGCGTTGATCTTCTCGATGTGAATGCGCCCATTGACGGGCTCGACGCCGGCGGCGAGCTCGAGGAGCTTGCGCGCGGCGGCTTGCGGATCTGCGAAGGGGCGGGTCTCGACGTGCTTCATGCGCCGGCGCCGGCGAGCTTGTCGCGCTCGATGCAACGGCCCAGGTCATTGGCGCTGTGGGGGCCGCTCACGAGGAGTCAGCGCACATGCGCTTTCGTCCTCTGGCAGCCGCGCGGATTTCCTGGTGCCTTCGGCGGCGCGGTTTGCCCGTCTCCAGAGGTGCGGCCGACCTGCAGGCGGCTCGTGGTGCAGGGACGATCCAGCCTTCGGCAGAGATCGCTGATCAGATCGGCGAAGGTGTCGCACCTGAATTGGCCGAAGACGCGGTTAGAGATCCGGAGCGTGCCGTCTCTAGTCTTGGGCAGGCTCGCCATCGGAAGCAGGAAGTAGTCCTTCACCGCGCTGTTGCGGGCATCCAGCCTGATGATCAGGACGAGGTCCGATTTCCGGTACTTGAGCCGCTGAATTTCCCATCGCGGACTGGGACCAGGGTAATGTTCGCCATCCGAAACGACCCGTGCCAGGGTCACTGAAGCGGTCACGGTGCTGCTGATCGTCAGCAGGCGAAGTTCGTGAAGGAACGAGATGCTGACGTGACGCCGTTCGACCTCAGCGACGATGTCCTCGACGACCGCGGAGATCAGGCGGTCCGCCTTGGCGGCGGTCTCCTGGAAGCAGTAGCGAGGCTTGGGTTCAAAACCGACCTGCCTGAACGCGGCGGCCAGCGATCCGAAACGTTGGGCATAGGTCTTGTAGTGCGGGATGCCCTTCGTCATCATCATGAGCTTCAGCGACAGATGGCCCTTCTTGCGGTACAAAACGGTAAGTCGATCCAGCATTTCCCCGTCTGTCAGAGTTCGACCGTACTCGACCTCCTGGAGGCGTCGTTGCGCCTTCGCGAACAGTTTCGGCGCGATGATCGGCCTGAAGGCGTCGTCGCGGCGAACCCACATGTCCGGTGGGTTGCTGACCTGCTTCTCTCCTAGCTTCTGGGATCGCCGGTTGAAAACAAGATTCCCGATATAGGCCTCGTTCTTGAGCGTGTTGCTGATCGTCAGCGACGTCCACGGTTTGCCGCGGGCATTGCGAATGCCCTTGGCGTTGAGCTCGATGGCAATCTGCGTTCTGCTTTTCTTTTCGTCGGCGAACGCGTTGAATATCCGGCGTATGACTCTCTGCTCCGACGCCGGACCGGGAACGAGGACAATGCGCTCGTTCTTCAGGTTCTTGCGCTGGCCGTGTTGAAGGACGCCTTTCGGTTTGCCGGCTTCATTGAGCAGCATGCGACGCAGCCCGTAACCGGCCGGGCCGCCGCGCCAGTAGCCCAGCGTAACGACGTGACACTGGCCCTGGAATACCTTCTTGGATAGCTGTTTGCTGTAGTCTGCCGCCGCGACGCGCTTGATGTTCTTCAGGACGATGGAGGCAAGGCTATCGTCGTTCTCGAAGTCATCGGCACAATAGTGCACGCGAATACCGGCGCGCTTGCAGATGAACTCGTAATAGGCGCTTTCGTCGACATCCTGGAACCGTCCCCACCTTGTGATGTCGTAGACCAGGACGCAGTCGAAATCCGCGCGACCCAGCTGGACATCCCGGATGAGCTCCTGCAACCCCTCGCGCCCGGCAATCCGAAGTCCGCTGCGGCCCGGGTCGGCGTAGGTGTGTACGATGGTGAGATGCCGTCGCGCAGCATAGGCCACGATCGCGGCTGCCTGGTTATCCAGCGAGTACTTCTGAGCATCTGTCGACATGCGCACATATTGCGCTGCGCGATCAACGCAAGGACGCTTCGCCGGACCTCTACTGACGACGAGAGAATTCTTCATCGACCCAGCCCGAGAGATCCGAGGACCTTAGCAGCTAATGGGGGCAGGGGGCCTCGCGGGCCTGCTCAAAGATTGTTTCAGGGGCGTGCCAACTGGACTATGCCGACACGCGATTGCGAGATGGCGCTCGACAGCTAGGCGGGTGTACTCATAAGTCCGCGACGTCCGCTTGTTGCCCAACAGCGGCGCAGAATCGAACATTGCGCGAGGTCCGAGAAGGGCCAACAGCGGAAGTCGCGAGATCTCAGAGAACGCATCAGAGGCTCGTTTCTGCCGACGGCATGCCCCACACGTCGTGTCACACAGCGGATATGGTTCGGTCTTGCAGGCGAGCCCTGAGACGGGCCTTGGTTTCATGATCGCAGAACGCAGCCTCGATGGCGGTTGCAGAGATTGTGTCTCTGGTAAGGGGCGGGCCCATGCGTTCGGCGCGCTCGTACTCCAGGCGTAGGTCGGTATTGAAGAAGCCCGGGTCGTCGGTGCCCAGCACAATTGCGCACCCGGCGTCCGTTAGGCTCCGTATAGGATGCTTCGCTACCGACGGGTAGAGACCAAGCGCGAGATTGCTACCGAGACAGATTTCAAGAGGGATCTGCGCATCGGCCAACTGTCTCGTCACATCGGGGGATTCGATTGCGCGCACACCGTGTCCCACCCTGTCGAGTCTGAGGGCGTCGATGGCCTCGATGATCGTCTCGGCCGGACGATGTTCGCCGGCGTGCGCTGTCGCCCGGAGGCCTTCGCTGCGAGCGATGTGGAATGCCTCGGTGAACTCGTTTGCCGAGTGTACGTTCTCATTGCCAGTCAGCCCGAACCCAACGAGAATGTCGGCGCGGACTGACGTAGCCATGCGGGCGGCCTGGACTGCGGCCTCCGGACCGAGATGGCGCACGGCAGTGGCAATGAGGGAGGAGTAGATGCCCCATTGTTCTGATGCACGTTCGGCTGCTGACTGCAGCGCGCGTAACTGATCGTGGAACGGTACTCCCGTGCGCGCAAGGTCCGGCGGTGAGAGCATGAATTCGACATAGGCACCGCCGATGGCGGCGCAGCGACGGAGGTAGGAACAAGCGACTTCCTCGAGATCAGCTGCGCTCCTCACGACAGAGGTCACTAGGTCGTATGCGCGTAGGAACGATTCAAAGTCGTGCCAGCCGTAGCGTCCGGCCAAGTGCGCGGCGTCGGGAACATCAGCTCCGTTGCGCTCGGCAAGAGACAGTATTGTTTCGCGGATGAGCGTCCCCCGCAGGTGGACATGGAGATCGACAAGCATGGCTGGTAGCGATAGGACTGTTTCCGGAAGTGGGGCGAGAAATACGGGATGCGGATAAGGTTTCTTTCGAAGAACAAGTACAAGATCGCTGAAGCGAAAACTATCCTTGCACCGCTGGGTGTAGAGGTGATTCCCGTCGCGGTTACCATCAACGAGCTCCAGGCGAGCGAGGTAGGCGTGATAGTTAGAGACAAAGTCCTGCGGGCCTTCGGCCAGATCGGGCACAGGCTGTTTGTCGAGCAGACCTGCCTCTACCTAGATGCATTGCACAGGTTTCCTGGCGGCCTGACACAGCCTTTCTGGGACGCCCTAGGGGCCGATCGATTCAGCGAGCTGTTTGGCCGAGGAGATCGGCTCGCAGTGACAGCTGAAACGTGGATCGGTTATTGCGATGGTCGGAAGGTCCATCAATTCCAGGGGGAGATCAAGGGGACCGTTGCGCCCGAGCCTCGTGGCAACCGCGACTTTCAATGGGATTGCGTCTTCGTTCCAGATGGCCACGACGAAACTTTCGCGGAGATGGGCGAGCGGAAGAACGAGATATCCATGCGGCGCATCGCCCTGAATCGCTTCGCGGACCATCTGAGGGAGGCGGCAAATGCTTGACCTACTCGCCCGAGACATCCGCGATCGAAGGGTTATTCTGTTTGTGGGTTCAGGTCTGTCTAGGCCTCTTGGGCTACCGTCATGGGAGCAGCTCATCAAGCATATGGCCGATGAACTCGGCTTCGATCCCGACGTTCTCGTTGGCCCAAGCGCAGATTATCTCCAAGTCGCAGAATTCTATAAGCTGCGCAAAGGGAGCATCGGTGACCTGCGCAGCTGGATGGACAAGAACTGGAACGTGTCGGAGGAGCGGCTTCGTGAGTCGAAGTTGCACAAGCAGATCATCGATCTCGGATTTCCGCTCATCTATACGACGAACTATGACAACAACCTCGAGCGGGCATTCGAGCTCCACGGAAGAGAGGTTTCAAAGATCGCGTCCGTAGTCGACATCGCCGCTGCAAAGGCGGACCGTCCGCACGTTGTTAAGTTCCATGGCGACTTCTCGGACGACAACTCGCTCGTTATTACGGAGACAGACTACTTCGAGCGGCTCGAATTCGAATCTCCGCTAGACCTGCGGCTGCGGTCAGACGTGCTAGGCCGCACCATCTTATTCGTTGGCTACAGCCTCAAGGAC
Organism: Bradyrhizobium sp. CCBAU 11386; assembly: GCF_028128955.1. Taxonomy (NCBI): domain Bacteria; kingdom Pseudomonadati; phylum Pseudomonadota; class Alphaproteobacteria; order Hyphomicrobiales; family Nitrobacteraceae; genus Bradyrhizobium; species Bradyrhizobium sp. CCBAU 11386. The sequence goes on along the minus strand of NZ_LBKA01000133.1, from coordinate 473 downwards.
CTGAACCTTCGGCTCCTCCTCTATAAACTTAAGCGCACTTGGGACGGTACCGCATATGCGAAGAGGCGACCCCGGTCTTTCATATTCTTGCTGCGTCCAGATGCTGTTCAGGAGGAAGTTCTCGAGAGTCGCGGGGTTTCACCCATCGTGTCTGACGCCGTCGACCCAGGGGACGCGCTCCCCGATTTTTTCGATCGACTGCTAGATATGGTCCGCCGTACCGGTTGACCCTGACCCGAAACATGTCTGGTCCATCCGGACGAAGCTCCAAGGTCTAAGGTCGACACCGTGATTTGGCGTTGTGGCCTTAGCCGAAGTCGATTGAGCGCGTGTCATGTCGGCTGTCAGGGGTAAACCGGACGCCGATCCAAATTGGCGTCCACCGCTGCTTTTGACCCAAGGCGGACTTTACGAAGCCCCCGCCTGAGCAGGGCTACACTCAACTTCGCTTGCTGGAAACAAGGCGATCTCTT
>NZ_LBKA01000132.1:0-5575 GCF_028128955.1 Bradyrhizobium sp. CCBAU 11386 | reverse complement strand
GCCGCCCGACATGCCGCCTTTCACCTTGCGTAGGCGGGCTTTGACCCGCCGCGCCGGGCGTCCGAATTTCTCACGCGCCTTCTCCTGCAATGTGAGCACGCCGAGATCGAACGGAATGGAATCGAAGCCGCAGGAGAAGACGATGCGCGCGCCGGTCCGTTTCGCCTCCTCGTGATGGGCGTCGATCATGCGCCGCATCCAAGCCGGTTCGCCGCACAGATCGACATAGCCGGTGCCCGTGGCCGCGCACGCCGCCACAAGCTCGGGACCGTAGAGCTGATAAGGCCCGACCGTCGTGATAATCACGGCCGCACGCTCGCACATCGAACGTAGGCTGGCCGGCTCGGCGGCATCGGCCTTCACCAACGGCAAATCGTCTGGTGCGCCGATGTCGGCGCGCACCTTCTGGAGCTTGTCGGTCGAGCGTCCCGCGATCGCCCAGGACGGAGCATCGTCGCCGCGATAGGATGTCGCTAGATATTCGGCGATGAGACGGCCGGTGTAACCCGTCGCGCCATAGACGATGAGGTCGAAGTCCCGCTTCACGACGTTGGTCCTCCTCGAGACCCGCAAGAGCTATCTTCAGATCCGTGTGCAATCGCTCTGTACGCGTCACAGCCGCCGTCGCCAGGGGCCACGCAATTCGCGACCAAGCGGGCGCTTTCCCTTACTCGGATCGGTCTTCCACCGGCTGGATCGCACCAGGGTACCGCATCGTCAAGGAAACGGCCGACTTCGCCGGAACGACAAACCGTTCGGAACGAATCTTCTGGCCACCGCCAGCGCGCGGCTCTCGCAGCTTTCCAGCGCGATCTTCTGGGATAGCATGACGTCTCCGATCGGCAGATCGCCCAGCGGCACGAAACAGAGCCCGAGCTTCTGGCGACCGTTTCCGTCGACCTCGCAGACATTCGTCATGGCGCCCGCATAGATCCTGTACTGCTTGCCGGTCTCGCCACCAACGACCTCGAAATAGCCGCTTTCCGCGAACTGCGCCCGCTGGGCCGGCGACAGCCACTGCCGCAAGAGCCGCAGCGAGCGGCCTTCCGGAGTGTTCTCGGCGCCGTGCCTCATGAAGAGAGCCCTTGCGGCTCTCATCCGCGAGCGCCCGCCCGGCGGTGATGGTCGAAAGCCGAACATGAACTGGGCGGCTACCCGCCGACCAGCCTGGGGATGAAGACGGTTTCCTCCGCGTTGGGGTCGAACGATCGAATTTGAGATACCTGACCGGGACCCGTCCGGACCGCGGCAGTGAAGCCGACCTTCGTCAGCTCGTAAAACCGCTGCTCCGCGTTCGCCAGTTCCTGTGCGTCGTTCGGGTTGAAAGGGTGACGGCTGTCGCCGGTACGGTCCATCACGATCTGCGTTGCCATGATCGCCCTCCTCGGATTGCTAATGGCCAAGGACCTCGATCCAGTATCCGGCTGAAGTCGCGGAGTTTCAAGAGAAGAAGAGTCCGTCGCGAAGCCTTGGGATCCTTTCAAAATCAGTCTGTATTTCGTTCGATCGAGGCTGCCTGCGGAATAAAGCGTCCCGCTCACAACCATGCGACTTCGGAGTATGTTACCCTACTCGCTGGTGATTTTTACTTCAGGGTGGAGACAAACTCGACCCAGTGCAGCAGGCAGTCTTAGAAGATGGACCTTGCCTCTCTCTCGGATTCTCTGATTCATTTGATCCAGGTTCACGGACCTTGGGTCATTTCCGTCGTTGTTGCACTCGAAAGCGCCGGCGTGCCCCTTCCCGGGGAGACGATCCTTGTTGCTGCTGCTCTCCTGGCCGCCACCACCAATCAGATCGATATCACTGTCGTTGTAGCCGCGGCTGCTGCAGGTGCCATCGTCGGAGATGGGATCGGATACACGGTCGGGCGCCGCTTCGGAATGCCGCTTCTTCGCAAGTACGGGCGATACATTCATCTTGATGAAAACCGATTGTTGATCGGCCGATTCCTCTTTTTTCGATACGGGGCCGCTGTCGTGTTTTTTGGTCGCTTTATCGCGGTGCTACGAATGTTTGCCGCTTTGCTTGCTGGCGCAAATGGCATGCGTGCGGGTCGCTTTTTCTTCTTCAACGTGACCGGGGGCATTTGCTGGGCGTGTCTCTTCGGCTTCGGTACCCACGCCGTCGGAGCCGAAATCTCCAAGATTTCTGAAACGCTGAGCCTGGTGTCACTGGGATTGTTTATCGGCGCTGGATCTGCGCTTTCGATCATCATTCGGCGATATGAAATCGTGCTTCTTCGTCAGGCCGAGCGCGCGCTGCCGGTGCTCCGCAAACGGTGCGGCGCTAACCCTCACGCGGAAACGTGAGCAGACGGGGTAAATTCTCCTGGGGTCCACCCCCGAGGAGCAACTCGCAAGGTTGCACGATGAAGAAGGCAATCAACCCAGCTCCGTCGCGCCGCCACTTTTTGCGGCTAACATCAATGGCTGCGGCATCCGCCCTGGCTCCAACAGTCTTGTGGGCTGAGCAGCAAGAAGCAGCGGATTCGGCCACATCCCAGGCCGTGTCCGCACACATCGCCACGCTCGAGGAGGTATGGCGGACCGTCCGAGACCGGTTCTACGATCCGCACCTGCATGGGCTCGATTGGTCGGCGGCCCGGGAACGTTACTTGCCGGACGCCGCACGGGCGAGCTCCGAAGAGGCGCTGGCCAGCGTCATCAATAGCATGCTCTCCGAGCTGCATGCTTCGCACACCCGCTACTACACACCGGACGAACCAGAGTACTACCAGCTGTGCGATATCTTTGCCGGCGCGCTAAGGCGGCGCGGACTGGAGCGCGCTTTTCCGACTGGCCGTATCTCGTATCCTGGCATTGGCGTCCTCTCGCGTCTCGACATGCAGGGCCGCAGCATGATTACCGGTGTTGTAGACGGCACGCCGGCCCAACAGGCCGGCCTGCTCGCTGGCGATGTGATTGTCTTCGCCGATGGCGCACCGTTTCAGCCGGTCCAGTCATTCCGTGGCCAAGTTGGCAGGGAAGTCGCACTGGGTCTGCGTCGTGCCGGCGCGTTTATGCAAATACCGGTTACCCCGGTCGACATTGAGCCCAACAAAATGTTCTTGGACGGCTTGAAGGCCAGTGCCCGTATCATCCGGACCAACGGCCGAAGCATCGGCTATGTTCATGTCTGGTGCTACGCCGGCTCCGTGTATCAGCGGACGCTCGAGCATCTTCTATCGCACAGTCCGCTGAAGGACGCCGACGCGCTGATCTGGGACCTGCGCGATGGCTGGGGCGGCGCGATCCCCGAGTATCTTGATTTGTTCAACACGCGAGCGCCGACGATGCAGGTCACTAATCGCAATGGCGCCAGCGAACTCGCGAGCGTGAAGTGGCGCAAGCCTGTCGCCATGCTTGTCAACGGGGGCACCCGCAGCGGCAAGGAGATCCTTGCCTATGGCTTCAAGAAATATCGGCTTGGCGAAGTCATCGGTAGCCGGACCGAGGGAGCTGTCCTCGCTGCGACGGCATTCCTCATTGGCGGCGGCTTGCTGTTGCTCGCGGTCGCGGACGTGCAGGTCGACGGCGAGCGGCTGGAAGGCGTTGGCGTCGCACCCACGATCGAGGTCCAAGCCGACCCGGCCTCCCTGGGTCCGGGTGACCCTCAACTCGATCGTGCAGTCGCGATCCTATCCGGGGCCTGATCCTCGGGAGGCAGCCCGGCTCTTACACTGATCCGCGAGGACGGGACGCCACGAGTGGCTGCTACCTGAGAGCCTGTCACACACCTTATTTTTGCACGGCAAGCCAACGATGATTGCCTGCCAGGAAATCGTGCCTCTTCTGACGGACGCGGAGTTCTGTTCAGCGGCGCCCGGCTATCCGCCAGGTGATTGGCGGGGTACGATGCGAAGGCCCAGAGCATGAGCGAAAAGGAGATGCACGGCCCAGACGAGTACGACATCCTTGCTGACCTGGCGCACCTCCGCCAGCTCGACCTAGCGGCCCTCGGCGACGGATGTTCAGCGCCTCGGCCCGGCGACCTCCGCAGGAGATCGGAGCAAAGGAGGAATAGATGGCAACGATCGTAGAGAGCATTGAGATATCCCGTCGCCCCGAAGACGTCTTCCTGTACGCGACGGACTTTTCGCATCTTCCCGAATGGCAGGGGGGTGTCGTGTCGGCACGCCGGGAAGGCGACGCCCCACTGAAAGCCGTGGTGACCCGACGGCTCGGTCCGCGGAAGTTGCAGAGGACGGAGGAGATAACCGAGCTGAATCCTCCGAGGACTTGGACGGTGCGCGGTGTTGGCGGCCCGCTCACGGCGATTGCCAAAGGCACAGTTGAGCCACTCGATGACGGCAAGCGGTCGCGCGTAACGATCGCCCTCGAATTGGAAGCCCACGGGATCGCCAGGGTGCTTGCTCCGTTCATCCTTCGGCAAGCGCGAAGGCAGTTGCCGAGAAACGAGCAAAAGCTGAAGGAGCTGCTCGAGCGGGGTGCGTAATAACCGCAAAAGGGGACGTCGTGTTCCGAACCGACCGCGGTGCTGCGCCTCTGGGCGCATAGAGAGTTCCGTGGCGCGCCGGCATGGCCGACCAGGCGCTCATCTTCTTGGGGACTTAGCTGGCTCGCACAGCCCGCTTGTGAACCGAGCCGTGAGGCGTCGTCCTAGCTCCGCGCGGACGACGCTTCGTGGTACTCGGCTTCACGATCGCGCAGGCAGGGATCGTGGAAATCGACGTGGTTGCCGACTCCGAGCGCCTTCGCCGGGTCCACTTGGCAGTCCTCAACGACTGACGAGCCAACCTGCGTTACTGCGCGGCGCACGAGCCAGCTGCGGTTTGGGCCGATGACCGCGATGTCTCACTTGGGTCAAAAGCGCCGCGTTGCCAGTGGGCCGGTCACTTCCAGTCTACCACCTAATACCGGACGCCTTCGGTGTCGGCCGCAACTTCGCAAAAGGGCCAACACCGGTCATTCCGCAACCGCTTAGATGAGTGCTGCCCTCACCGGGAAGCGAGGCGGCGCGTCGGGTGGAGCGGGCACAAAGGCCGCAAGCCATTTGAAGCGCCTCGCCTTTACGTTTTCGGTACGCAGGCTTGACCTTGACGCCCGCGCGTCACAGGTTTCGGGGCGCCGCGCGCGGCTCGCGCGCCCAACAGACAGGATCCATCTTTCATGGCATTCGTGCAGTTCACGCAACCGGACGATCAGCCCATCGTCATCAACACGGATAGGATCGTGACCGCCACACCACTGCCCGACGGACAAGGCAAGCGCATCACCTTCAACAACGGTGGCCATCAGGACGTGAAGCAACTCATCGCTGACGTGCTGCGGCAGTTGAACATAAGCGCGTAGGCTCAGGACATCGCCGCCTGGGCGAACCATTCCGCCGATCAAGTGAGATCATGCACTTTCGTGAGTGCTGCCCAATGTCGCAGATGGGTCAATCTCGTCGGTTTAGTTCTCCCGCGATGACTTCCGGTTAGCCCCGGTGAGCGGACATCTTCAGTACCTATCGCAAGGTCTCAAACGGGCCCAGGCTGTGTGATAACCCTTTTGTCGACTGGCAGGTCGAGAGGCCCGGGATCGGTTTCGCGGCTAGGTTGGCTCCGATA
>NZ_LBKA01000131.1:0-5206 GCF_028128955.1 Bradyrhizobium sp. CCBAU 11386 | reverse complement strand
TATTCATGTCTCCGCCTGCAGTTGCGCGCCTGCCTGCTAATCTATTTTCGGGGTCGTCGAACGAAGATGTCATCGGCATGGTACCGGAGTCGCGCCCCATATTGCTGGGAGTATCAATTTGAGTTTCGAAGCAGGTTCGATTTGGAGAAGATGGGATCTCACATTCACACTCCGGGCAGCATTCTTGCTGATAATTTTGTCGGAGGGTGGCACCCCTACCTAGCAGCGCTTGAGACGCAGAGCGACGTTCATGTGCTCGGAATAACCGATTACATGAGCATCGCCAACTATCGTCGAGATACTTCAGTTCAAGGCGGACGGCAGGCTTGCAAACATCAGCACGATGTTCCCGAACGTCGAGTTTCGGATTACTCCAAAAGACGCGCGACGGTATCAGCCTCGCCATCGATCCGGATGCGGTGCCCCGTACCAAGATCAATGTCGATGATGCCCTGGCCCTTTCGATCGACGCGCTGCCGTCGTCGTCAATGGCGCTTCGGCCACTTCCCGCGGTGGCACAGACGACCCAATCTCGACCGCCACGAAGGCGCTATATACTCGCTTCAGCGTGCTTGCAAAGCTACCTGCGCCACCTGAGCAGCTGGCTCACATGAAGGCCGGCCATGCGAGTCGCCTCGGAAACACTGGCGCCGAGCTCCAGCGATGCTGCAACAAGCCGCTCCCTCTCATCCAGCGACCACCGCGCCGCCGAGTGATCACCTCCGCGCTCGAAATCGTCATGGCGCTTCTCCTAGGATTACCCTAGGCCTGCAGCGATCGCGTTCGTCAAACAAGGCGGCCTCTGGCGGCAGGTATCCGATCTTCGGCGTACGGTCCCGCCTCCGCGCGCTGAGAGAGAAAGATGCCGTTGGCCAGCGCTTGGTCTCCCCCCGCGCGTTTGGTCCACAGCACGCCATCGCACCACACGTGGTCAACGCGGTCCCACTGGCAGGCAGATGCCGCATTCGGGAAAAACCCGCGTCCATTGTGATTGGCGCTTGTGTTGCATAGTAGCGGAATGCCCGTCAGCCCTTCATATTCGACGAGAAGTTCGGCGATTTTGTGCTGAGAGGTCCTGCAAATAGTCTGCAATCGCGCAGATCCGTCCAGATGCATGACAGCGGGGATCTTGTCCCGCCATTCTGCTCGTGTTAGGTGCTCAAAGAGCATGTAAGGGTCTGGCGTTCCAGGACTAAAAATATCCGGCGCACGATCCTCTAGGCATATTGGCGCTACAGGCCGGAAGTGCTCGCGAAGTTTGATGTCGTTGAGACGGTCCTTCATTCGCGGCGATGTCGCCGCGGCCAGTATGCTTCTGCTACCCAAAGCCCGAGGTCCAAGCTCCGCCCGGCCGGCAAGGAAAATAACGGGCTTGTTGCTGGCGAGAATCGTTGCAAGTTCACGCATGCTACATGGTGAGCTGCCCCATCCGGGCGGCACGTCGCCTCGTTCCACGGCTGGACCACTATAGACGGACCATTCCAATGGTACGAAGCCTTGGTCCGCCGCCAATGCGGAGCAAGCGGCACCTATTGCCGAGCCACTGTCATTCGGAAAGGGTGGGACCCAGATAGCATCGAACAAGCCGGCAGCTCGCAGTGCGCTATTCCATTTTATGTTGAGACCGCAACCGCCGGCGATGCACAGATTGCGCGCGGGAAGCCTCGAATGTCTCTGTATAGCACTCGCGAGCTTGGTAACGAGCAGACGCTCTTGGAACCAATGAAAGGATGCAAGCACATCTTCGGGGGCTTTGGCTTTTAACCGTAGCGCGCTGGCATCGAAGAACTCGTGGACAGGCTCAAGCGCGGCGTCCTCGCTGCAACGATCGACTGGCTCCGTAAACGTGCTAAAGTGCTTTTCGTAGAGCTCCTGAAACACCTCGACGATGCCTTCGTCGACCGAACCGAGCGCGATATAGGCCATCAACTTGCCCGCAACACCGAGGTCCCACTTTGTCCGGTTCGACTGCTTGTATGGTCCGAAGTGGTAGCCTGCGGCAGCATAAGCATGCCCGATCAGCGGGAAGAGGCACTCGAGGAACCTGGCTGCGCGGCGTTCTATATGGTAGAGACGTGGAAAGGAGGCGCCGTCCCACACCAGACAGAACGCGGGCTGCCCGGCCTTGGCGAAAGGGCTAGTACAAAAGGCCGAAGCCACATGGGCTGTGACATGCGGATAGCTTTGATAGGGGAAGGCGCTCCCGTTGAGCATTAGCCCAGAGCCGTCGTGCGCTATGAGGAGGCCTTCGGCATCGCCCTCAACATACGGCGCCCCTTTAAGGGTAATGGGTGCAGTCCCACTGAAAACCTCAAATTGTGACTCGACCTCGCCCCACCATCCGTCGATGACGAAGCGATCAACGTCTCGCGGATCTAAACCGTGCTCTGCCAGGGCGACAACAACTGCATCGAGATTGTCGATTTTTTGATATCGCGGATTATTGCCCCGCTTCTCCTGCTCGATACAAAAGACAAGCCGTCCGTCCTCGATAAGAGCGACTGCTCCGTCATGGGTCAGTTTGATACCGCAGATGCGCATACTGTCTCCGAACCTAATGTCGGTGATCCACTCGACTTGGAGGTGCCGCAACTGTTGCTCATGCCGCAAGACTCAGATGGGCTCCATTTGTCACGATGCACGCTCTGGGCCAGTTCCAATCAGAGGAATCACTGGCGATTGTCTGATCGAAGTCGGAGTTGGAAGCGACTTGACCGATTCGTGACACCGGACGCGTTCGGTTTCGGACCAAGCACTCCCGCCTACGGCGACAATTTGCGTGCATGCCACCTGCGGCCCTTGTGCCTCCTCCGACGCCGAGCGAACGAGTGCAGCGGAACTCTTTACCGGATAGTGAGATCGTTAACCGATCCTTTCCAGACCAGATCAGGAGACGTGACCTCCAGAGGCGACGACGAACCGCGGTCTTTGATGTCACGATTCAACCGATGTTCGCCGTTAACAGACATAGGAGCTGCTTACATTGCGGAGTGCCAGTCATCAGCTGAAGCGCAGATATTCATATCGATGCCTTTCATCTGGGACTGGACCGGCGGTTATTTGATCCTAAGGCTATTTAGCGCCTGGACGATGCGCTTCAGTCCGATCGCCGACGCCCCCGGTGGGGCGCCGAATGAGAGTCGCAGACCGTTGACGTCGCCAAACGTGTCTCCCGCAACGCAAGCCACATTAGTTTGCTTCAGGAGCCAGCTTGCAACATCATCCGTCACTCCAACGCGACCTTCGTCCTGCAAAGCAGATGCAAGCCTGTTCAGATCAAGATAGAAAAAGAAAGCCCCGTCGGCACGAGGTGGGGTTACATCACGTAGATTGGAAAGGATGTTAAGACCCATGTCGCAAGCGTCGAAAAGCCGTTGGTATGTCTCCCGCTCAATGCGGCCGCCGGCGACGTGAAAGTGGCTCAGCGCAGCCTGCTGCGCCTCTCGACTTGGTGTTATCGCTGCATAGCCCTGAAGCTTTCTTGCGGCGGAAACGATGGCCCTGGGAGCCGCGAAATAACCCAAGCGAGAGCCTGATATTGCCAGCGCCTGTGAACATGGATTGACTATGATCGTTCGCGCTCGCACGGCCGGGTGCGCCACGACGATCGACTCATGGCGGTGCAAACCAGTGAATACTAATCTTGAGTAGCGCTCGTCCGAAATGATCCATATTCGGAATTCGATAGCAAGCTCGCCGACCTCCTGCAATGTTGTTCGACTGTAGACTGCGCCCGTGGGATTGTTGGGTGAATTGATAATCATCGCTTTAGTCCGCGATGTAACGGCAGCTCGGATTGAGTTGACATCAGGAGTATATCGTGGGCGCCGGGCATCGACGAACACTGGTACTGCGCCAGCGGCGTGAACCAGTGCTGGGACCAACGGCTGCCAGGGGCGGATAATGATAACCTCGTCGCCCCTCTCTAGGACAGCCAAGCCCGCATAAAGCAGCGCTTCCTTTGAGCCGGCAGTGATTGCGATCTCTTCCGTACTCCAATCAACGCCTGTCTGCGCCGCGAGCCTTTCCGCAATAGCTTTGCGGAGCGGCATGAGGCCAATGGGATCCACGACGCCGCTCGCCCCAGAATCGACAGTAACCATTGCCCTCTCGTGCGCTAATGAGAGTGGTTGGAAGATCTCGTCATTTGCGAGATCGATAAACTGATGCCCGCCAAAAACAGAACCCGACGCCACGTCCTGGGCGCCGGGCGCATGCTCTGTAAAACAGAACGATGTCGAGTCTGACGGCAAAGTGACCTCCTAGGGTCGTCGAACTCGAGCAGCGAGCCAAAGCTCGCGACCGCCGTGCTCTCGCGGTCTAGCCATCGAGCCATATTCGGCGAGGCTGACGATCTCACCTCGACCGACACAGCCACCCTACACAACGCCGACAGCCTAATTGCCGTCTCTCCATGCTGAGTGCTTGGTGCGACAATTTTGGCTCAACATCAAACGGACGGCTCTTCGGCTCGACTATCGCTGCATAGAACGCCCTCCTGGACTGCCTGCAAAATGCGGGCCTCTTCCATCGTCCTACTTGCGAAGCGTATTGCCGCCGGCACATGGATACTGAATGACCTCGGCGCTCAAAGGATTTCGCAAAGTGAGAACTTGGCCGCGCGCGCCGCGACAGAGCCGTTGACGGTGACATATTGCAGTGCTCTTGCCAAACTCGTTGAAGATGCATCGTCATTCGCCTGATCCGCGCAGGCGGCACGGTGTATCATGGCCAGGAATTATGGTGCCTGATCAATATCAGTGTTAGTAGTTGATCCGGCAAGCGTTGAAACGCGCGTTAAGATGTTGCGACCGCTCCAGACAATCATGCCCCATGTAAGCTGATGAAGAGGGTCCATATGTGAGCCAAATGGAAGCAAAGATTAATGGCGTGAGCGGGACGGTTTCACTTCGCGGAGGTTGAGATCGACAAAGCCGCTCTATTCGAGACCGCCCCCTGAGATTGACTAGAACCTATCTCAAAATTGAAGATCAGCGTCGATCGGCTATAAAGGAAAGATGATTCGGCTGACGGACGAGCAATGGGAGCGCATCCGGAAACACTTTCCGGAAGAGCACATTGCCGACGGCCGGCCGGGCCGGAAGCCGATTGCGACGCGTCAGGTTCTCGAAGCCGCTCTTTGGATTTTGAACACGGGCGCGCAGTGGCACATGCTGCCGCAGTGCTATCCGAACTATAAGACCGT
>NZ_LBKA01000130.1:0-5088 GCF_028128955.1 Bradyrhizobium sp. CCBAU 11386 | reverse complement strand
GAGTTTGGCGAAGATTCGTCGTTCGGTACTCCTACCGCCCACAATCGATAGATTCCGCGGTATGGGTCCCGGCCTTCGCCGGGACGACAACGGAGATTACTTCCCCGCCAAACCACCCGTCTTCCCACCAACCACAACCCCCGCCTTCTTCTCGATCGGCTTGATCGCCGCGGTGAAATCGGACTCGGCGCCTTCCGCGCTGATCACCGTCTCCCACAGGCGCCCCACGGCATCCGCGACCTCCATCGACAGGCCGAGCTGCTTCATTTCCTCCAGCGCGAGGCGGACGTCCTTCACCATCAGCCCCGTGGCGAAGCCGAAATCGAACGTGCGCGGCAGCACCGCGCGCGGAAACTTGTCGCGGCTCGCGGTGTTCATGCCCGAGCCGGCATTGATGACGTCGATCATCACGGCGGGATCGAGCCCGGCCTTCACACCCATGACGACCGCTTCCGACGTCGCCACGATCGCGGTGGCCGAGAGGAAATTGTTTGCGAGCTTCATGGTCTGGGCTGCGCCCGGCTTCTCGCCGATGAAGAACACCTTTCCGATCACATCGAGCGCGGGCTTGAGCAGCTCGAACTCCGGCTTCGGCCCCGACACCATCACCGCCAGCGTGCCCTTCTCGGCGCCGCCGACGCCGCCGGAGACGGGGCAGTCGATCTGCACGATGCCGCGCTTGGCGAGCAGGGCGTGAATCTTCGAAGCCATCGTCGAGCCGACGGTGGACAGATCGATGAAGCGCTTGACGCGCTTGCCCTCGATCACGCCATTCGTCCCCGTTGCAACTTCAAGCGAGGCTTGCAGCGAGGGCAGGCTCGCCATTACGGTCTCGACCTGATCGGCCACGTCCTTCGGTGATGTCGCTGGCGTCGCGCCGCGCGCGATGAGCTTGTCGACGACCTCCTTGCGCGTGTCGAACACGACGAGCCGGTTGCCAGCCTCGACCAGCCGCCGCGCCATCGGGAAACCCATGTTTCCGAGGCCGATGAATCCGATGTCCATGGTGTTTCCTTGTTTTGATTATTCGTTGTTGAGGTGAAGCTGCGCCACACCCTCCGCTGTCGTCCCGGCGAAGGCCGGGACCCATACCCCCAGGGAGGAGTCATTGTGCGAAGGCGGTAACTCCGAGTCCCCATAATCACATCTGCTTGTGGTTGTGGGTCCCGGCCTTCGCCGGGACGACGGTGGGGACACATCTTGCCTCCCTCACCCACGCGCTCCCTCATGCCTTCCCGTCGATCTCCGCGAACACCTCGCGCGCGATGCGGAAACTGTCGACTGCGGCCGGCATGCCGCCATAGATCGCGACCTGCATCAGGATCTCGCGGATCTCGTCGCGGGTGACGCCGTTGGTGAGTGCGCCCTTCAGATGCGCGCGGAATTCGTGCTGGCGGTTGAGGATCGCGATCATCGCGATGTTGAGCATGCTGCGGGTCCTGCGCGGCAGCTCCTCGCGGCCCCACACCGTGCCCCAGCAATATTCGTTGAGCATCTCCTGGAACGGGCGGTTGAAATCGTCGACGTTCTTCAGGGCGTTGTTGACATAGGCTTCCCCCAGCACCGCTTTGCGGACTTCCAGGCCCTTGTCGTGCATCTTCTTGTCCATGGCGTTTCCTTCGTTTCCCTTTTTGCTTGTCCCGTGGATGGCGGCGCGGAAATTACGGGGTTGCGGCGGGCCAGTCACGTCCTCGTGTTATGCGGGAAAAGGGGGCTCTCCCGTACAGGAACGGATGCCTCAGTGCTGCCGTTGTGATACGCTCTCCTCTACCGGGCAACTTGGAGAGCTGATTGAACGGCGTCACCCCCGACCCGTCAGACCCGATCCGCGATGGCGACGCTCTGTCGCGGCTGAAGCTGGCGCAGGCCCTCGATCGGGCGAGATATGCCATCGCGTGGGAGCGTGCCTGGCCGAATCTGGCGCGGCTTCTGACCGTCGTCGGCCTGTTCCTGGCGCTGTCCTGGGCCGGTCTCTGGCTGGCGCTGCCGTTCCTTGCCCGCGCCATCGGTCTCGTCGTTTTCGCCGGCATCGCGATTGCCGCCCTGTTCCCGCTGGTTCGCTTCCGCTGGCCGAGCCGCGAGGAAGCTTTGAGCCGGCTGGACCGCGGCTCCGGCATCCGTCACCGCCCGGCCACCACGCTCACGGACACGCTGACCTCGCAGGACCCGGTCGCGAAGGCGCTGTGGCAGACGCAGCGCGAGCGTACGCTGGCCTCGCTGAAGCGCATCCGTGCCGGTCTGCCGCACCCGCGGCTCGCTCTTCACGATCCCTGGGCGCTGCGTGCGCTGGTCATGGTGATGCTGGTTGCGACCTTCTTCGCCGCCGGCAACGAGCGCGCGATGCGGCTCGGCGCGGCCTTCGACTGGAACGGCGTGCTGGCGCCGACCAATGTTCGCGTCGATGCCTGGGTCACCCCGCCGCTCTACACCGGCAAGCCGCCGGTGATCCTGTCGGCCGCCAACAAGGAGGCCGCGGCGCTGCCCGCCGGCGGCCCGCTCGCCGTTCCCGCCGGCTCGACCCTGATCGTGCGCTCCTCCGGCGGCAGCCTGGATGTCGCGGTCTCCGGCGGCCTCAAGGAGGTCGCCCCCACCGAGGCCACGCCCAAGGGCACCAACGAGAAGCATTTCGCCATCACCGGCGACGGCACCGCGCATGTCCGCGCCCCCGCCGGCCAGCCGCAATGGGCGTTTGCGGCAACGCCGGACCGCGCGCCGACGATCGCGCTGGCCAAGGATCCGGAGCGCCAGGCGCGCGGTGCGCTTCAGCTCTCCTACAAGATCGAGGACGATTACGGCGTCACCGGCGCCGAAGCGCAATTTGGCCTGCGCCCCGCCGATGCCAAGGATGGCGCGAAGGATGGCAGCAAGGACGCCGATACCAAGGCTGCCGCACGGCCGCTGTTCCAGCCGCCGCAATTTCCGCTGGTGCTGCCGAATGCGCGCACCCGCAACGGCGTCGGCCAGACGGTGAAGGACCTCAGCGAGGACCCCTATGCCGGCGCCGACGTCACGCTGAGGCTCACCGCCAAGGACGAGGCCGGCAACGAGGCTAGAAGCGAACCCTTCAACATGCGCCTGCCCGAGCGGCTGTTCACGAACCCGCTCGCGCGCGCACTGATCGAGCAGCGCCGCATCCTCGCGCTCGATGCCAACAGGAATTCCGACGTCTACACCGCGCTCGACGCGCTGATGATCGCACCCGAATTGTTCACGCCGGATGCCGGCTGCTATCTCGGCCTCCGCAGCCTGGCGTCCCAGCTCGAGGCGGCCCGCACCGACGACGCGATGCGCGACGTGGTGGCGAGCATGTGGGCGTTCGCGGTCACCATCGAGGACGACGGTGTCGCCGGCAGCGTCAACGCCGCGCTGCGCTCGGCGCAGGACGCGCTCAAGCGGGCGCTGGAGCGCGGCGCCAGCGAGGACGAGATCCGGGTGCTGACGCAAAAGCTCCGCGAGGCCATGGCCGGCAAGGTGCGCGACCTCGCCCGGCGCGCCGAGCAAAATCCGCTGGGGCCCCGGCAGCCGTTCCCGGCGGAGGTCCAGCTCATCCTCGACAAGGCCGTCGAGCTGCGACAAAAGACCCAGCACGCGACGCCCGAGCAGCTTGAGGAACTGGCGCAGCAGCAGGACGCATTGCGCCAGCAGCTTCAGGCCTATCGCAAGTCGGCGAGCAACCGGGCCAAGGCGGGGGACGACGGGGCCAACCAGTTTACGCGGGACCGGAAATGCGGAAGCTAGCACGCGTGCCAGTCTTGAAGGCGACGTCGATCGCCTGCCTCGCCTTCCTGTTGGGAGGCCTGCCGTCCGTCGCTGCCCAGCAGGATCAGGATCCTGATGCGCTGCTCGATAGCGCGGAAAAGGCGATGCAGGATGCCGGCGATAACCTCCGGCAGAAGGAGTCCGGGCGCAGCCTGAGCAACCAATCCGACGCCATTCAGAAGCTCGAGGAGTACAAGCGCGCGACGGAAAGAAACCAGTCCTCCAATCGCGATCGCTCCGTCATTACGCAGCGGGATCTGGACGATCTCCTGAAGCAGATCGAGAAAGCGGCGCGCGAAGGCAATCGCGAGGCGGCGCAGCGCATGCTCGAGCAGCTGGCGCAGATCATGGAAAATCTCCAGATGGCGCAGCCCGGCCAATCCGGCGACAGCGACATGGAGCAGGCGCTCAACGAGCTCAGCGACATGATCCGCAAGCAGCAGCAATTGCGCGACAAGACCTACAAGCAGGGCCAGGATTCCCGGCGTGACCGCTCGCGCGGCAAGCCGCAGGGCGACCAGTCGATGTCGGACCTCCAGCAGGACCAGCAGGCGCTGCGCGACCGGCTGAAGAAGTTGCAGGACGAACTCGCCAAGCGCGGCCTCACGCAGAAGGGACCAAAGGGCCAGAAAGGGCAACAGGGGCAGAAAGGTCAGCAGGGCGATCAGGGACAGCCCGGCCAGGATGGCGATCAGGACGGTGACCAGGGCGATGATGACGGCAGCCTGGACACCGCCGACGGTGCCATGGGCGATGCCGGATCAAAGCTCGGCGAGGGCAATGCGGATGGTGCCGTGGACTCGCAGGGCAAGGCGCTCGAAGCCTTGCGCAAGGGTGCGCAGAAGATGGCCGAGGCGATGCAGCAGGGCGATGGTGACGGGCAGGGCGATGGTCCGGGCAACCGGGCCGGCCGCCAGCAGAGCGGCGGCAATCAGACCGATCCGCTCGGTCGCCCGCTTCACGGCCGCGAGTACGGCGACGACTACACGGTCAAGATCCCCGGCGAGATCGACGCCCAGCGCGTCCGCCGCATCCTCGAAGAACTCCGCCGCCGCCTCGGCGATACCTCGCGTCCGCAGATCGAGCTCGATTATATCGAGCGGCTGCTGAAGGATTTTTGAGCCGCCTCCCCAATGTCGGTCCCGGCCTATTGCGCACGGGGGCCGGGACCCATAACCCCAGGGAGTGGTTTGGCGAAGACTCGTCGCCCGGTACGGCTAGCAATCCCTACAGATAAATCACGCGGTGGGTCCCGGCCTTCGCCCACAGGCGCTAAAATAGTTGCATTGCTTGATAGCGCCGTTTTCGTCTTGGTGGCTCGCGTAGATG
>NZ_LBKA01000129.1:0-5087 GCF_028128955.1 Bradyrhizobium sp. CCBAU 11386 | reverse complement strand
GGGGCGTCCATTTCCGCCAGGCGGTCTATCGGCTCCTCCGCGAGCGCGCAGTCGACACCGGCCTCCAGATAGAAGGCGAGAAGCTCTCGGACGGTGGGGGCGGGTTCGGGGATCATGGGAAAGTCAGACTTTTTATATCAGTTTGGGGCGCCTTGCATCCCACCGGAACGCATTTCCGTGGTTGTCCTACCCGGAAAAATCGGAAACAAGGGGGCGCAAACGACCGAGGACCGTCTCAAGGGCTGAGATCAGATGAGCACCGAAGAACTTCCCCCGCGCGAATCCATGGAATTCGACGTCGTCATCGTCGGCGCCGGCCCCTCGGGCCTGTCGGCCGCGATCCGGCTGAAGCAGCTCAACGCCGATCTCAACGTCGTGGTGGTGGAGAAGGGCTCCGAGGTCGGTGCGCATATTCTCTCCGGCGCCGTGATCGACCCGGCCGGGCTCGACAAGCTCGTTCCCGACTGGCGCGAGGATTCCGACTGTCCGCTGAAGACGCAGGTCAAGGACGACCGCTTCTACTGGATGACGGGCGGCGGCGCGATCAAGCTGCCGAACTTCATGATGCCGCCACTGATGGACAACCATCACTGCTACATCGGCTCGCTCGGCAATGTCTGCCGCTGGCTGGCGCGCAAGGCCGAGGCGCTCGGCGTCGAGATCTATCCGGGCTTCGCCGCGGCCGAGGTGCTCTATGACGAGGAGGGCAAGGTCAGGGGCATCGCCACGGGCGACATGGGCGTCGGCCGCGACGGCAAGCCGAAGGACTCCTTTACGCGTGGCATGGAATTGCTCGGCAAGTACACGCTGTTCGCCGAAGGCGCCCGCGGCAGCCTGACCAAGCAGCTCATTGCGAAGTTCGCGCTCGACTCCAAGAGCGAGCCGACGAAGTTCGGTATCGGCCTCAAGGAAGTCTGGCAGATCGATCCCGCCAAGCACCAGAAGGGTATGATCCAGCATTCGTTCGGCTGGCCGCTCGACCTGAAGACCGGTGGCGGTTCGTTCCTCTATCACTACGACGACAATCTCGTCGCCGTCGGCTTCGTCGTGCATCTGAACTACGACGATCCCTATTTGTCGCCATTCGACGAGTTCCAGCGCTTCAAGACCCATCCGTCGATCCGCGGCACCTTCGAAGGCGGCAAGCGGCTCGCTTATGGCGCGCGCGCCATCACCGAGGGCGGCTACCAGTCGGTGCCGAAACTGAGCTTCCCCGGCGGCGCGCTGATCGGCTGCGCGGCCGGCTTCGTCAACGTCCCGCGTATCAAGGGTGTGCACAATGCGATGGGCACCGGCATGCTGGCCGCCGAGCATGTCGCAGCGGCGCTTGCGGCCGATCGTGCCAATGACGAGATCGTCGAGTACGAGAACGCGTGGCGTTCCTCCTCCGTGGGCAAGGACCTCTTTCTGGTCCGCAACGTCAAACCGCTGTGGTCGAAGTTCGGCACCGTGCTCGGCGTCGCGCTCGGTGGCTTCGACATGTGGTGCAACACGCTGTTCGGCGCCTCGCTGTTCGGTACCCAGTCGCATTCCAAGCCCGATCGCGCGACGCTCGACCCGGCCAAGAACCACGCGCCGAAGAACTACCCGAAGCCGGACGGCAAGATCTCGTTCGACAAGCTGTCGTCGGTATTCCTGTCCAACACCAATCACGAGGAGGATCAGCCGGTCCATCTCAGGGTTGCCGACATGAACCTCCAGAAGACCTCCGAGCACGACGTGTTCGCCGGTCCCTCGAATCGCTATTGCCCTGCCGGCGTCTACGAATGGGTCGAGGAGGGCGCGGGCCCGCGCTTCCAGATCAACGCCCAGAACTGCGTCCACTGCAAAACCTGCGACGTGAAGGACCCCAACGGCAACATCACCTGGGTTCCCCCGGAGGGCGGCGGCGGCCCGAACTACGAGGCGATGTAAGAGCGGGCCAATCGGCGCGGACCATGTCGCAAAGGCTGATCTGGCGCACGTTCGCGTGAGAACCGGGCCGCGGCCACCTGTCGCGGCCACGATAAGGCCATAGTGGCGGCGTCTTGGGGCGCTCTTGTCCGATTTGGGGCGTTCGGAGGCGATCGCCCGGTCCGAATCCTTGCGGTAAACCGCCAAAAGCGGCATTGTCCGACCCGACGGTTCCGGGTCCCGATGCCACCGGCCGCGTTCGCATGCGAGACGGCTTTCTGCTGCAAACCCAGGCACTACCAACTCAAGGCGAGCCCTGATGTTTTCAAATCGCTTCAACCGCTGGACTGTTGCCGCCATCGCCCTCATGGGCACAGCGATAGCGACGGTCCCCGGCAGGGTCCTGGCGCAGACGCCGGATCATCCGTCCGATACGGCGGCGCAGTTTCCGACCCGGAACGATCTGAAGTCGCTCACGACCTCCGGCAGCTATCTCGCCGCCCGCCACGCCAGCGTCGAGCGCGACGCGGCCTCGGCGGCCGCCTTCTACCGCTCGGCGCTCCGCACCGATCCGAAGAACAACGAGCTGCTCGACCGTGCCTTCATCTCCTCGGTCGCCGACGGCGACATCGACGAAGCGGTCAAGCTCGCCGAGCGCATCCTCACCATCGACAAGACCAACCGCGTCGCGCGCCTCGTCGTCGGCGTGCATGATCTGAAGCTGAAGAAGTACGCGACCGCGCAGACCAACATCAACCAGTCGATCCGCGGCCCCATCACCGATCTCGTCGCCACGCTGCTGTCGGGCTGGGCGGCCTATGGCGCCGGCGATTCCAAGGGTGCTGTCGCCACCATCGACAAGCTGGCCGGTCCGGAATGGTATCCGCTGTTCAAGGATCTCCACGCCGGCATGATCCTCGAGCTCGCCGGCAAGGAGAAGGACGCCGGCACGCGCTTCGAGCGCGCCTACAAGCTCGACGATTCCATGCTGCGCGTCACCGAGGCCTATGCGCGCTGGCTGTCGCGCAACAAGGATTCAGCCGCCGCGACCACCGTCTACCAGGCCTTCGACAAGAAGCTCGCCCGCCATCCGCTGATCGTGGAAGGCCTGCGCGACACCAAGGCAGGCAAGAAGCTGCCGCCGCTGGTCGATTCCGCGCAGGCCGGCGCTGCGGAAGCGCTCTACGGCATCGGCGCGACGCTGACCCGCCGCGGCGGCGAGGATCTGGCGCTGGTCTATCTCCAGCTCTCGCTCTACCTCCAGCCGACGCATCCGCTGGCGCTGCTCTCGCTCGCCGATCTCTATGAATCGGTGAAGCGGCCGCAGATGGCGATCAAGGTCTATGAGCGGGTGCCGTCGACCTCGCCGCTGAAGCGCAACGCGCAGATCCAGCTCGCCATTGATCTGGATTCCGCCGACCGTACCGACGAGGCGATCAAGATCCTCAAGGGCGTCACCACTGAGGATTCCAAGGATCTCGAAGCCATCATGGCGCTCGGCAACATCGAGCGCGGCCGCAAGAAGTTCGGCGACTGCGGCGCGACCTATTCGCAGGGCGTCGACGTGCTGCCGGCCGGCAACGACAAGGCCAACAGCGTCTGGTACTATTATCGCGGCATCTGCGAGGAGCGCTCTAAGCAGTGGGGCAAGGCCGAGGCCGACATGAAGAAGGCGCTCGAGTTGCAGCCCGACCAGCCGCATGTCCTCAACTATCTCGGCTATTCCTGGATCGACCAGGGCGTGAATCTCGACGAAGGCATGAAGATGATCAAGCGCGCCGTCGAGCAGCGTCCCGACGACGGCTACATCGTCGATTCCCTTGGCTGGGCTTACTACCGCATCGGCAACTACGAAGAGGCGGTGAAGAACCTCGAGCGCGCGATCGATCTCAAGCCCGAGGATCCCACCATCAACGATCACCTTGGCGATGCCTATTGGCGCGTCGGCCGCACGCTGGAAGCCAAATTCCAGTGGTCGCACGCCCGCGATCTCAAGCCCGAGCCGGATGAGCTTCCGAAGATCGAGGCCAAGATCGCCAACGGCCTGACTGAGGACAATTCGAACTCTTCGGCCGCGCAGGCGGAGAAGAAGAAGGACGACGGCAAGGGCGGCTAAGCTGAGTGAAGTTGGGGGCGTGTCGCCGATGCCGGCGTTGATTGAAGATGGGCGCGCGAAGGTCAATCTGAGCCTTCGCGTGGTCGGCCGTCGTGCCGACGGTTATCATGATCTCGAAAGCGTGGTCGCCTTCGCCGATTGCGCCGACCGGCTCACGCTGGAGCCGGGCGGCGAACTGAAGCTCGCCACCACCGGGCCGCTGGCCGCAGCGTGCGGCGATACCGCCGACAATCTCGTGTTCAAGGCGGCCAAGCTTCTGGCCGAGGCCGTGCCGAACCTGAAGCTGGGCGCCTTTGCGCTCGACAAGGTGCTGCCCGTCGCCGCCGGCATCGGTGGCGGTTCGGCGGATGCAGCGGCAGCGCTGCGGTTGCTGGCGCGGCTCAACAATCTATCGCTCGATGATCCCCGCCTCCAGAAGGTCGCGCTCGCAACCGGCGCCGACGTGCCGGTGTGCCTGCTCTCGCGTGCCTGCGACATGACCGGCGTCGGTGAGCAGCTGCTGCCGCTCGCGCTGCCGAGCATGCCCTGCGTGATGGTCAATCCGCGCGTGCCGGTGGCGACCAAGGACGTGTTCCAGGCGCTGGGGCTGCGCAACGGCGAGCTGCTGGTCGGCGCCACCTCCGTCCTCGGAGCTCCGGCCTGGCCGGAGGAGGGCGCCTCGATCGCCGACTGGGTCGAGGTTCTCGAAACCGTCGCCAACGACCTCGAAGCCCCCGCGATGCGCATCGAGCCTGTCATCGGCGAGGTGCTGGAGGCGCTCCGTGACTCCGCCGGCGTCAAGCTCGCCCGCATGTCCGGCTCGGGGGCGACCTGCTTTGCGATCTATGGCGCGCCGGCCGAGGCCCATGCTGCGGCCGAAAGGATCCGGCGCGATCACCCCGGCTGGTGGGTGCATGCGGGCACGTTGAGCTAGGCATTTCCCCGACGACGGTGCGTAGCCCGGATGAGCGTAGCGACATCCGGGATTCGTGCTTGCGGCTTCCCGCATGTCGCTGCGCTCATGCGGGCTTCTGTAACGGGCCTTGGTTAGTCAATCCCTTTTTGCGTCATCCTCTCGCCGGGAACCTGCTTCTGTACG
>NZ_LBKA01000128.1:0-4838 GCF_028128955.1 Bradyrhizobium sp. CCBAU 11386 | reverse complement strand
TTGGCTGACGTCTTCGGTGGCTTGCGGCATGGACCGCTTCTGGACCCGAAGCGGACGTTCGGCAAACTGCCTGTTCTAGCTTTCTACGGCCACGATGGAGGCAATGCGTGGACCTGGGTCGGCTACCAAGTGCACCTCCCTCAGTTCGCAAATCAGTGGCGTTACTTCGGTGGCTGCAAGCGGGGCGACTTCAGCCATTCGTCAATATTTTCGACTGTGATGTCTGCTGTTCTGGCCTTCCTCAAAAGGTCCTCACGTTCCGCGCCCGGGGGCAACTGCACTGCCTTTTCCCGTGCTCGCCTAGCTTCCTCGATGAGTCGTTCGCCTAGCGTCCTATCCTGTTTGAACCGGTGGCGTTTCATGACGTCCTCCCGCCGTGAAATCCGCTCCAAAAAACTGGCTAGTGGCTCCAACGTTCTATGGGGAACCATACACCTTGGGTTTCCCTCGCTGAAGGCGCGTTCCTTGACCGATCAAGACGATTCCAGAACGGTGCTATGTAGATTCAGTTCTCCGTCTTTGTCTTCGGACGTTCAACAAGTTCGTAACTCGGAACGTGGGTGCTTTCCTGCCACGATTCCAGAGCAGCTCCGCAGATTGCGCAGACCGCGTCACCTGTGTGCGGCACCAAGAACTTATCTTCGGTGCGTCTGTACTCAGCACCACAAGTGCATTGCACAATTGTCACCATCCCGAAAAGAAAATATGTGCTTCGAACCACGGAATTTCCAGTCCGGGCAACTCAGACTCGTTGTTCTCTCGCGGGACCGGAAGTGACGAGCGGCGACTAGAACGACGCCTTTGACCCTGAGCGGACCAAGGGCTGCTCTTGCGGAATTCCGACCTTTGGTCGATTGGCTGGACTACAACGGTTTTACCGTCATCCCGAAACCAGCAAAGTGGCAAATTGAAATGGCCCAGGCCGGCAGCTCGGGGGGCTTAGGCTAGAGGCCGGCCCCCAACACCAATAGGACGGCACCGATTGCCACAAGGAGAAGGCCCGGCCAGTTCGCTCCGACCCCCAAGAATCCCACGCCGCGCCGCGTCGGCTCCAGTGTATCGCCAGCGGGCCGACTAAGCGATCCCCGCCAAATAGTAGCGCGTGCCATGTACAAGATTCCGCCAAGAACGAGCAGAGCGCCAAGTCCTATCAGGACCATTCTCGCCTCCTCAATTCATAGTTACCATGTACAACGAGTCAGGATTCAAGCGCCGGGAGGTGTGATTCGTTCCGGGCACCCTCATCCAAGGGTTTGTCGAAGGCACGAAAAGCGTACGTCGACGCGAAGGTCCATCCGGACAGCCGCACCTCACCCGGACTCCCGCGCGGGCAGGGATCCCACGCCGCCGCAAGCGTCGGAGCTCCGTCGGTTTAGCGAAGCGCCGCCCGACCCGCCTCGGTGATGCGGTACTCGATCTCTCCCGACTGAAGCGGTCCGCTCTCGACCAGGCCGAGTTCGACGATGCGCGCGACGATCTCGTGATCGAAGGTCGCGGGGCTGAGCCATGGCCCGTCGAGAAGGGCTTTCAGGAAATCCCGCTCCAAGTCGGTGAGCTCCATGCTTGAACTCCGCTTGTCATCCCAGGAGAGGCGCAGCCACCGAAGAAATCGCCCGGCACCAATGGGCGTGCCGAGGCCGTTGTTCACTAACGTCCGTTCCCGGGACTGTGAGATCGCAACCCGCAGTGCCGGCTTTCGTCCCGGCGGAGCTGCTCTCCGGAGCCCGCTCCCTCGTCGCGGTCGCTCGACACCAATACTGGCCCCAACTCCGGGGCTGGAGGCGGAGCCGGGGCCAGAGCGTGCTGGGAACGCGGTACCACAGTTGCCCAGCCATACGAACATGCGCGCAAGCCAGCTTCCCGGGCCACAGCGCAACGGATGTACTCCTTCCGGATAGTCACCGTTGCCGGAAAGACCGTCCACCTGTCCCGACCATTGTTTTTCACGGCGATCGCGGCACCACTGTTCATCCAAATACGGCGGTCAAATTCTTGAGCACTCTGTGAGAACGGTGAGCACACAAAAATAGTGCATCGCTGGCAAATGACCCGGAGGACATGCGTATACGCAAACGATCGTGACCGACGCGACCGCCGCCTCAGCCCGCGGCCGCTCTCGCGATGTCGCCTGTTGGACCCAAAGTGGACGCGGGCATTTGCGCAGACCTTCGTCCGCTTCTGGACCCAGAGCGGAAGTCAAACGCATTGCTTGGGAGAACCGAAGGGCCTGATCTCTTCGACGTGGACCAACGCGTTTGGCACGTCGGCTAAAATGATACTTCGCCTGGATCAATCATCCTCGGGAACCGTCTGCGCCCCGCCGCCGCAGTAGCGTTCCTAGAATGGGCCGTCGTCTTGGTCACTCAATTCGCTAAAATTTTCCTAGCCACATTGGGGCGCCTTTAATCGGCCAGCATCAACCTGCTTCAGGAAAAAGTGGCAACTCCCGGGAGGATACATGAGCCCCAGGAAGATCTGCAGCCGCCCCTTAAATTTTTCGCGACACCTGTCGCATGGTGGAGCGAGTCAGCGCCTGCGCCGGACCGGTTTGTTTCAACAGTTTATTCGAGATCAGTCCGGCAGCTACGTAATCCTATCTGCGCTGTTGATGCCTGTTTTGGTTGGCACAGCCGGTCTCGGCACCGAGGTTGGATGGTGGTACTATAAGCATAAAAACATGCAGAGTGCGGCGGACTCAGGCGCGGTGAGTGCGGCAACGGCCGCAACTGCGGGCGGCGATCTGACCTCCGAAGCCAATGCAGTCACAGCGAACTATGGTTACAGGAATGCTGTGAACAACGTCACCATCGCGGTCAACCAACCGCCGAAGACGGGCAACTACACCTCGAACCCGCAGGCAATCGAAGTCGTCGTGAGCCAGCCGCAACAGCGGCTGCTATCGTCGCTGTTCGGTTCAGATCCTGTGCTCATCACTGCGCGTGCGGTGGCCCTACCCAATTCCGGGACAGGCTGTGTACTCGCGCTCAATTCGAGCGCGAGCCCGGCTGTGAACGTGAGCGGAGGCAATCAGCTCAATCTGATTAAATGCAACCTCTACAGCAATTCCAGTGCAAGCCCATCGCTCAACGTTGCCGGCAGCGCCACTGTCTCTGCCAATCAGGTTGGAGTGGTTGGCGACGTCTCCGGCGCGAGCAGCATCACGGCGACCAATGGCGTCCGAACTCACATGCGGGCGGTCGCCGATCCCTATGCAAACGTATCTCCCCCCTCGGAGCCAAGCTGCGACAACAAGAAGTATACGATCAACGCCAATGGGAAAACCAACTCACTCAGTCCTGGCTGCTATAGCGGCAGCATCACCGTCAATGCTGGAGCAACATTAAATCTGAACCCCGACAACCTAAACCCCGCCATCTACTATCTCGACGGCGCGAACCTTAGCGTAGCGGGCAATGCCACGATCACAGGTGCGAACGTGACCCTCGTCTTTACCGGGTCGGGCAGCAACTGGGGTACGGCCTCAATCGGCAGCAACGCGATCATCGATTTGACAGCGCCGACCACAGGTTCCACCAAGGGAATCGTCATGTATGGCGACCGCAACATGCCTGCGGGAACTGCTTTCAATCTGACGGGCGGCAGCACCCAAAATTTCGGCGGTGCCATCTACCTGCCGAAGGCCAATCTTAGCTTCAGTGGTGGCAACGGCACGAGCACTTCCTGCACCAAGATCATCGCGGATACCTTGACGTTCAGCGGCACATCGAATCTTCAGGTCAATTGTTCCGCGCTAGGCACTGCGACGATCGGCGCGCAAACCGCGCAACTGATTGAGTGAGGTTGAACCCGATGCAAATCCAAAACTCACCTCCCGGGAGCCGAGGTCGATTACTCTATGCCCAGCCCTGCGACTTGCGCGCTGCTGTACGCGATACACGTGGGGCAGCTGCTATCGAATTCGGTATCATGATTCCGTTACTGTCTCTGATGGTTGTCTCGGTGAGTGATATAGGACTCGCAGTCTATCGCAAAATGCAGGTTGAGCAGGCGGCGCAAGCCGGAGCGCAATATGCCATTGCGCGCGGTTTTGATGCCAGCGGAATTTCCAGCGCGGTAACGAGCGCGACCAACTCCACAGTTATCACTGCTTCACCTGCGCCAGTTCAGTTTTGCGGCTGCCCAACAAACGAAGGAGTTAGCAGTGTTAGCTGCGGTACGGTTTGCTCGGGCGGTGCGCAGGCCGGAACATATGCGACGGTCTCGGCGCAGGCGACGTACTATACGCTGATCAACTATCAAATTGTCGCCGCCACCTACACCTATAACGCTCGATCCACTGCGAGGCTGCAGTGAAGTTCACGACCATATGGCGAGACAATCAAGCGGCTTCGGCGCTGGAATTTGCTCTGACCGCGCCAGTCTTTTTTCTATTCATATTTGGAATCATCGAGTTCGGGTTGCTGTTTTGGACTCAGCTCGGCCTGCAACACGGGACGGAAATGGCGGCGCGCTGCGCAACCGTCAATCCGACGCTTTGCCCGAGCAGCGACGCCATTACCGGTTACGCGGCTCAGCAGGCGTTCGGCCTCGGTCTCCCGG
This sequence comes from Bradyrhizobium sp. CCBAU 11386, assembly GCF_028128955.1. Classification (NCBI taxonomy): domain Bacteria; kingdom Pseudomonadati; phylum Pseudomonadota; class Alphaproteobacteria; order Hyphomicrobiales; family Nitrobacteraceae; genus Bradyrhizobium; species Bradyrhizobium sp. CCBAU 11386. The sequence goes on along the minus strand of NZ_LBKA01000128.1, from coordinate 278 downwards.
CGCAGGCATTCACCTACTCCACCTCAACATGCGGCAATCAGGTGAGCGCGAGTTATGTATTTGAGTTTCCGCAAGTGCTTAATCTCTCGCCACTAACCCTGACGGCCCAGGCGTGCTTTCCGAGTTAAGTACGTCCTGTCGGCCTGCGCTTAAGTGCGTTACTGACGTCGCATTGCGGAGGCTAATAGTGTCTGATCGTAAGCATCCGGTGAGGACCGCGTAGCGGTCACTCAGGCTGCTTGGTTGACTTGCTTATTTCGCTCGCGCCAATTCCAGGG
>NZ_LBKA01000127.1:0-4554 GCF_028128955.1 Bradyrhizobium sp. CCBAU 11386 | reverse complement strand
ATTCAGCGACTGGCAATCTTGCGAGAGCACTGCCCAGGATCGGAAAAAATCTTTCCGTTTGCTGAAGGGGATAAAGCGCGCAACTCCGCATGGCTAAAAGTCAAACAGTGCAATCGTGCAAAACGCAGACTTTCGGATGGAACGCAAATGTCGGCTAAAGATCTAAGGGCATTTGGGAGAGTCCGCCCCTTGGCGCCTGTCACTCCGGTGCGATGTCGTGTGCACTGCGATGCTATGCGGTTCGTGTAGTCCGGTTCGGCATTCCACCGGCCGTAATGATCTCCGCGCTCAAGACTTCGATCGTCGTGCGATGTCGCATCGCGGTCTGTCGAATTAGCGAAAACGCATCGGTCTCCGACATGCCGTGACCGCGCACGCCTTGGTCGGCGGCCGCTTGATATACTTTGTGAGCTTGCGTCCGCGCGCGGCAATATCGTCAGCAAGGACACGCTCATGGCGCGGGTTTGGGCAGGCCGCGCCGTCGAGGAGGGTAATCTCCACGTCCATGTTTCGGCTCTGCGCAAGGCTTTGGACGAGCAGGGCGACGGTCACAGCTACGTCGTCACCGTTCCGGGTCGCGGATATCGGCTTGCGGGGCTGAAGGAGCCGTCCTCGGCGGAACCCGGCCCCTTGATCGACCAAGGCGAAGCCAGGGAGTTGCCGCGGACCATCGAAAGGCGGCAACTCACCGTTCTCTCTTGCGAGCTGATGGGCGCGGCCGCCTTGGCCATGCGGCTCGACCCTGAGGACTTCAGCACCGTCATGGCGGAATTCTCCCGCTACTGGACGGATATCTGGAGCCGCACCACATTAAGAGGGTGGCGGACGGTGGACCGGATCATCCCACGTCGGTTGGGGCGATCTGCCCGACCTGCCATCGACTAATTCATCACGGAGAAGGCGGTTCGAAGCTAAACATCGAACTGGAGCAGCACGTTTTGAAGATTGAGCAATCCCAAGATTTGGGCGAGGCTACACGTAACGATGAGGTCAACGACATTGCCGCCCAGGGATCGGCCCCACATGTAGCAAGCGCATGCAGCAAAGGGCCGACGTATTCAAGATGTTGATGTGGTGCTGGCGCTTCCTAGGGTAAACACAAATCAAAACACTAAGGCACTGAAGTATAGGGCATTTTTGGCCACGCGCCGATCCATTGTGTAGCGCACCGTGAGTTGCCCCAGTCGAGGGGGAGTGCGTCAATAATCGATCGAAATGTGGGGTTGCGGGCAGGTTGCATTAAGCTGCATGTTGCCGGTCACCTTGTGTCTGGCAACGCCTATGCCCACTTATTCGGGTGAGCACCAGAGAAGTTCTTCCCGCTGATGGTGAGGGAGACATGCGCTTGTGTTCCGTGATGATAGAAGTTGTTGGCCGCGCCAGAAATATGAGCGCCAGCACTATGATCATAGATGGAAACGCTCCCGCCCACGCTGCCAGAAAAGTGCGTGTACCCACTTCCTCCTGAGTAGTCGTAAATCGAGGATCCTGTCCGTCGTCCAATCAGGCGCGCAGCGATGAAAGCGACGGCGCGCCGACCATGAATGGGCCGCCATCAAGCCGATGCTGCCAAATAAGCCGCGTGGCGTTCCGCGGGTAAACGACCGTCGTATCCTCAACGGCATTTTCTGGGTCCTGCGATCCGGAGCACCCTGGCGCGATCTGCCGAATGCGTTCGGCCCCTATACAACTTGCTACAACCGCTTCGTTCGTTGGCGGCGAGCCGGTGTCTGGACCCATATCATGGAAGCACTCGCCGCTGCCCATGATGCCGCTGTGCAGATGATCGACACCTCGATTGTCCGCGTGCATCAGCACGGAGCGTGCATCACCCGGAACGGGAGGCAGTCCATGGGACGGTCGCGCGGCGGATTGACCAGTAAGATTCATGCGCTGGTGGATGCCAACGGCCTGCCGGTCCGGCTCGCGGTCACGCCCGGTGAGGCTCACGACAATCGGCTTGCTGCCAAACTCCTGTCTCGCCTGAGGGCCGGATCAATGCTGCTTGCTGATCGTGGCTACGACGCCGATTGGATCAGAGAACTCGTGATCAAGAAGGGGGCGTGGGCCAACATCCCGCCGAAACGCAACCACGAGAAGCCAATCTGCTTCAGTCCCTATCTCTATCGAGCGCGCAACCTCATCGAACGCTTCTGCAACATGATCAAACAGTGTCGTCGCGTCGCGACGGGCTACGACAAGCTCGCCGCCAACTACCTCGCATTCGTTCAGCTTGGGTCAATCAGGCTGTGGCTCCGCCTGCGTCCTGGCCTTTATGAGTACGCGCCCTAGGATAGTGCGTTTTGCGCTGACGCTCGCCGGCTCATCCTGGCGGGCCCATCACCTTGTTCGGGAACTAGTGGAAAGCGACTCGATTGGTACTGTGCTCCGGCCGCTAGCCCCCTGACGGCCGGAGTGCCAACGGCCCCAGCCACCGCCAAGTAGTTGGGGCCGCTTTTTTTGCGCGGTCCCATCGACGTGCCGGGATTGCTTCCGGGTACAAGCCGCTCCTGGCGGAATCAAGCGGAGCGGCCCGGGGCGGCCTGCTGTGCGGCAAATAGATTTGAACCATTAGCCCCGCCAACCGTCTGACTCTGCGGAGGCAAACAACCAATGATGCCAGACCAGCTCGCCCGCCAGGAGCAAATCGCCCTTCGTTTGGAGCAGTCCAAGCGCCTGTTGCGAGGCGCGAACAATCTCACGACCACACAACGCATTGGAAAGCTGATCGGCGACCTGGAGCGGGAGCAAGGGGAAGAAAAAGAGAAGTAAGCTGCCTCAGCCGGCGGCCCTGAATCGGGCCGCTAGTTCACGCTGGCGGGCCCTCTCTTGCGGCACTTCTTCCATGGTTCGGGTTTGTTATCTCTCATCAAAGGGAGGTAGAAATGCACAAATTGATGGCCGCCGCGGCACTAATAGTTGCCCTCGCTCTTGCGGGATGTGGAAAAGATCCGGGGCCGAAAGGCGAACCCGGGCCACAAGGCCCAGCCGGACCGCAGGGGGCCCAGGGCATCCAAGGCGTGCCCGGTCCTCAGGGTCCTGCTGGCGCTCAAGGCCCCCAAGGTCCGCAGGGAGCGAAGGGCGAGAAGGGGGACAAAGGCGATCCCGCCTCCGTCAATATCCGAGCGGTGCAGGCTGACGGTGCCGTCAACTGTGACAATAGCGAAACTCTGGTATCCGTATTCTGCCCAAGCGGCGGCAGTGCGGATGGCGGAAAGTGTGGGACCTCGCCGACCGTCGGTCTTTGCTTGAAAAAATAAGCCGAGAGTTCCTCATTGATCGCGATTGCGATACAACTGTCCGCGCTCGCGCAGCGCCTTGCGCATCTCGGCTGTGTTGAGGTCGAGCCTGACATCGACATTCTCGAAGCCGGCCCTCTTCAACATGCCGCCGACCAAGGTAGCATCACTCGCAGGATTGGTGAGCCTGGCCACGCTCTTGTAAGCCGAATTGCCTATTACCAGCGCGACGCGCCGCTCGGCCATCGCCGGTCCGCATCCAAGCCACACAGCAAAAACGATCAAAAGAAACCGAATCGCGCCCATAGGAGTCCCAAATCAATCGCAAGCAGCGTATTCCGAGCTTGCCCAAAGGCAAGCGGGCGTTATGTGAGGTAGATCACTAAACGAAATCGCCCCGAAACCTTCTCCTCTCTGAACGAAAGGACGTTGGCTAGGTCAGGACCTACAAGCGAACTAGGATAGTCGGCTTCTGGCCCGTGTGAGACATGCCGGGGCGGTCTGACGATGTCCGCTCGCAGGGGTAGACCGGAAGAGAACGGCACGCGGCTATAGTGACGCGATTGACCCAGGGCGGGCATTTCTCATCGCCGCGGCTTTTCAAGCCATGGAACACCTCGTAGCCTCAAGCCATCCTTTGCGGTCGATCAACCGGTTGTAGGGCCACTCTTGGGAGAGCTTGTCATGGAAGCTAGGATCGATGAGATCGGTGCAGGCATATATCGACTCTCCGTCTTCGTGCCCGATGCCGCTCCGCCCGCAGGATTTACGTATAATCATTTCCTGTTCACCGGTGACGAACCGTTGCTGTTTCACTGCGGGAAGCGAAGAATGTTTCCATTGGTTTCGGCTGCGGTTGCTCGGGTCATGCCGGTGGAGCGACTACGCTGGCTTGGTTTCGGGCATTTCGAAGCGGATGAATGCGGATCGATGAACGAATGGCTAGCAGCCGCGCCTGCGGCTCAGCTTACCCACGGAATGGTGGGCTGTCGCGTTTCTGTCAGCGATATGGCTGATCGCGAGCCGCGCGTGCTTTCTGACAGCGAGGTTATCGATATTGGCGGCAAGCGCTTTCGCTACATTGATACACCGCACGTTCCGCACGGTTGGGACGCTGGCGTCATGTTCGAGGAAACGACAGGCACCTTGTTGTGCGGAGACCTGCGGATTCCGATGATCTCGCCCGGGTGTACCGATTTGATCTCGCCCAGGATTCCGAGATGATCTCGCCTACCATTCCGATTTGATGTCGCCCGGGGCGCGAGGCGTTCTGGCTGTCTGGTTTCTGGCATCGGCGAAGCCGCGTGGTCAATCT
>NZ_LBKA01000126.1:0-4208 GCF_028128955.1 Bradyrhizobium sp. CCBAU 11386 | reverse complement strand
TCTTGAACTCAGGACCGTGCATGGCGGAAGGCGCAGGGCACAGTCAACGCCCGCACGCCTCCGCGGGGGACGCATTTCGAACCACAGTGGCGAAGCCTCGGAGGTAGCGCGGTGCTACGGAGATGCTCCCGAGCTATCCTAGCAGTTCCATCGCATAAGGGGCGCGGCAAAAATTCCCGAACGACATCGACCTGTATTCCCTGATGATCCGCTCGATATAGCGGTCATTTGACGTCGTGTAGCTTGCAATCGCCACCACCACACGTAGCGGCGTCCGATCCGTCCCGGTTTGTCATGTCCATCGCCATCGCAAGGCTTCCTCTGCTCGCCGACCGCAAACCAAGCCGCCTCGGCAATGCGCTCGAAATTTAACTCTTTGCATTTATATATTATTTGCCATTTAAACGGCGATATTATATTAATTTAAATAAGCTTTCGTCTCACCTTGTGCTGGGCCGGTCGCTTGCCGGAGCCGACCAGAGCCGGGCTCGGCGTTCGGATTCGAAACAGGTAAAGGCAATGTCCCGATGCAATGCATATTTTCGATTCTGTCCGAATCTGACAACGCCCCTTTGGTTACGATCGTTTTCCCCACCTTCAACCGCATCCCCTGGTTAAAGGACAGCGTCCTTCGAAAGCTACTTGGTGATCGCCTACAAGATTTGACGCCTGTCCCTTGACACCGAACTCACGACGTTGCGGCAATTCGGATTCTCAGGAGCCTCAGACCCCGTATCCACTAGTTCTTTCAGGAGCATCACGTGCACACCTTTGAAAGGGTTTCAGACCGGGAATTTCATTTTGCAGGCCGCAGGATCTTAGTAACAGGCGGCGCGGGTTTTCTTGGGTCCCATCTCTGTGAAAGGCTTCTCTCCCTGGGAGCCGAAGTAATCGCTGTAGACAATTTTTACACAGGCCAACGTCGTAACATTTACCATCTACTAAGCAACCCAAACTTCGAAATCATTCGACACGACATTACCTTCCCCCTTTATATCGAAGTGGACGCGATTTTTAATCTGGCGTGCCCTGCTTCCCCTGTGCACTATCAATACGATCCAGTCCAGACCACTAAGGTCAGTGTGCACGGCGCAATTAATATGCTTGGCCTGGCAAAGCGCCGTAGGTGCCGAATTCTTCAAGCCTCGACTAGTGAGGTTTACGGAGATCCTTCAGTTCACCCGCAGGCAGAATCGTACTGGGGCTCGGTAAATCCGATCGGTCCGCGCGCATGTTACGACGAGGGAAAGCGGTGCGCCGAAACACTGTTTTTCGACTATTGGCGTCAGCACCGGCTTCCGATCAAGGTAATTCGTATCTTCAATACGTATGGGCCCCGTATGAGAATGGATGACGGTCGAGTCGTATCAAATTTTATCGTTCAGGCGCTGAAGGGCAGGCCGATCACAATATACGGGGACGGTTCGCAGACGCGTTCATTTTGCTACGTGGACGACCTGATCGATGGCATGCTTCGGCTAATGTCAACACCGGAAGGTATTACTGGACCGGTAAACGTGGGAAACCCCGAAGAATATACAATGAGACAACTAGCGGAATTGGTTATCAAGATTACAGGTAGTCAATCGCCGATAGTCACAATGCCTTTGCCGCAAGACGACCCGAAGCAACGTTGTCCGAATATCGAGATGGCAAAACGTGTTCTGGGCTGGCGCCCCACGATCGCTGTGGCCGACGGGCTGGCCAAGACAATTAGCTACTTTAGGGACGTGCTGGTTTCTGACACGAAAGGTGCAGACAGCGATGCTTTCGCCGAATGAATTGGTTCAGGATACGCATCTTGCCAAGCAGTGCACATCTTCCTGGGCTGGACTGGTCGTCTTTTGTGCTGGGACGGCCTGGGATACTGGTTGGTATCCCGAGAAGCATATCTCAACGCGGATTGCTTCGCGGTTCCCCGTCCTCTACGTCGATCCACCAACCACATTGACCTCTCTCTTGCGCGACCGGAACAGGCGACCGACCGGCCTTCGTATCGTCAAGCCAGGCCTAGCTGTTCTATCGCCGGTCACCGTCCCCGGTGCGTCAAGAGGCATCACCAGGCATGCTTCGCGTTATGTTTTCGCCGGGAGCATTCGACGCGCCCTTGCCTCACTCGGACAGACCCGCGCCAGAGCGTTGGTTGTTGCAACTGGCGAAAATCTATTCGGAGTCTTCCCGGCAGATCGTTTAATCCTGTACGCCACGGACAACTTCGTATCCGGTGCCGCGTTGATGGGACTTTCGGCCGACTATCTTCGCGCCCAGGAAGCTGCGCAGGCACGCGATGCGCAGAAGGTAGTGGTCGTGACCGAAGAGCTAAGATCGCACTGGGCCGGCTTGGGTCACGACCCTGTTCTAATACCCAACGGATGCGACACGGAAAGATTCAGAGACGTCGACGCAGAAAATTGGCCTGAAGACGTGGAGTTGCCGAGGCCGATTGCTGGCGTCTTCGGGCACCTATCCGAAAGGATTGATTTGTCTTTGCTGGAGGCGACAGCGGATCGCCACGTGTCCTTGCTGCTTGTAGGCTCGCGAAAGCCTTCCTTCTCGCTCGATAGTTTAACCTCACGGCCAAATGTCAGGTATCTGGGCCCCAAGCCATTCGAAAGCATGAACCGCTATTTAAGTGCCATCGACGTGGGTCTGACCCCCTACACCCAGAGTGAGTTTAATCGCTCAAGCTTCCCCATGAAGACAATCGAGTACTTGGCCGCAGGACGGCCAGCGGTTGCTACTTCTTTGCCCGCCGTTAAATGGCTGAATTGTGAATACATAATCGCCAAAGATACGGCAGAGGATTTTGCACAAGCAACGAAGTCGCTACTTATGCGCGGCAGAAGCCAGGAAATCGCTTCTGGATGTCGAGCGTTCGCGGAAAAGCACAGCTGGAATGTCCGTGCAGAAGAGTTTGGCGCTCTACTCGATTGAATGTGGCACCGGCTGGCGGAGGCAATGTCCCGATGGAAAGCTTACCTTCGAATCTGCCCGAATCTGATAACGGCCCTTTGGTTACGATCGGCATCCCGACTTTCAACCGAGCCCACTGGTTGAAGGACTGCGTGCTTTCCGCACTGGCGCAAACTTACCAACGATATGAGGTCATCGTATCGGACAATGCGTCGACCGACGAAACAGCTGGACTGCTCCGCCAATTCAGCGACCCACGGCTGCGGGTGGTAACCCACGAACGAAACTTGGGCCCCATTCCCAACTGGAACGTCTGCGTAACCGAGGCTAAAGGAGAATACATTGTCATTATACCGGATGACGATCGGGCTGCTCCCTGGCTGCTGGATCGCTGTGTTTCGCTTGTAAGAACGGATTCGAGTCTCGCAGTTATAATCGGAATTGGTGACGTTTACCTTGTCGCTGACCGGCGGACGATGCCGGCAGCCAGCAGTCGAAAACTCGCGACTGGCATCTGGGAGGGGATAGACATCCTGGAGGAATACCTAAGAGGGCGCATATCCGCGCACGTCTGCACCATCATGTTTCGAACAGAGAGGCTTCGAGCAAGCGGAGGCTGGCCTCTCGACTGGCCTTTCGCAGGAGATTTGGCAACGTGGATACCAATCTTGCTATCTGGCCGAGTCGGCCTCCTCAACGAAAGCTGCGGCGTCTATTGCAACCACGCAGAGACGCAAACGTCGAAATTTGATATCGAGATTCGCCTGAAGGACCTCCGAAGGATCGTCGATTTAATAAGTGATAGAGCTGAAGATAGCGTCAGGGATCCAAAAAGGCGGCGTGCACTTGGATCGCTCGCCAAAGCATACTTCGCGCTTCATGCCATTGGCATTATCGGGGCAAGGCGGAGAGGGGATGCCACGTTGCGAGACTTGCTACCCGTTCTCTGGAAATGGCGCCGGGACTTATGCTCAGGCTTGATGCACATCGAATTGAGTGATCTTTTCCCTTTGGCAAGATCATTGACGTTACTGCTGCTTCCGGCGCCCCTTACACGCTTCGTTCGTCGGTGCATTCGGCCGTTACGACGGAAGCGGCCCTATCCGGCGTTCAACGACAAGCACGCAGTGATCTAGCTTTATCCGATCATATGCGTCGGCCTTGCATTCAAGCCGAAAGCGTCAGTCAAACCGATCCCGAGGCATGTTGAAGGTATCCATTCGGCGTAGGCCGCAGGATCACCGCTTCAGCAGTCCAGGGTTTTCCTTATAGAACTTGATAAGCTCGATCAGGTT
>NZ_LBKA01000125.1:0-3999 GCF_028128955.1 Bradyrhizobium sp. CCBAU 11386 | reverse complement strand
CACATGCGCGACCAGCCGCTCGGTGGGCAATCCTCCCCTGATCAGTCGCTCGGGAGCAGCATGCTGGAGGACGACGCCATGACAGGCGCGGCAGGCGAGCTTAGGCCGGCGGGTGACGATGACGCGATACTGCGCCGGAACGACGTCCAGCCTCTGGCTCTCGTCCCGACCAATCTCAAAGAGGTCGCCCGCACAAGACGGGCAACAGGTCTCGGCCGGCATCAGGGTTTCCACGATGCGCGGCAAATGCTCCGGCAGCTGACCACGGTTGGTTCTGCGCTCGGCCGTCCTCTTCTCGCAAACTCTGGGATTGGCGCGATCCTCGGTGGCTTCGAGGGCCGCGACGGCCTCTTCGATGTCCTCCAGAACAAGCTGCAGCTGATCAGCGTCCAGCTTTTCCGAGGATCCACCGAACTGCGCATCTTTCGCAAGCTTGAGTAACCGCTCGAGCCTGGCGCAGCGATCCAGCAGAGCCGCGGCAAAGACACGCAACTCGGCTGGATCGCTCGGCAGCTCATCGGGCAAATCACTCATTGGCCCGAGCTTGCCATGCTTCGCCCCGTGATGCAGCGAAGATTTGTATTTTTACGCAAGCGCTTTCGGCTGCGGGATTCGAGGCGCGTGCATGCGTGTCCAATCCATGCCGGCCAGCGAGGGGATTGAGGAATGTCCCTAATAGTGAGTCTGACGAATCATTTCCGGAGGTGGTCGAAGTTCGAGACCCCCACCATCCTTTGTACGGCCGCTCATTTCGAGTGATCAGGAAGATCGGCCAGCGAGGCCGAAGCATTCCCGCTTCGTATGAAGTTGAGTTTCGCACGGGAAGCAGTCTCCTGATTCAGGCAACCGCAATCGAATATTATGGACAAGACGCAAATCAGATTAAGCTGAGTATGGAGGCTCTACTCGAGCTTTTATCGACAGCGGATTGTCCCGACGCACATGAGCATGGATCCAGCCGATCTTTGGTCGACGCTGACGCCCGCGCTCCGACGCCAGATCGTCGAAGACGTCGCCGCGATTTTGGCGGAGATCCCTCATGAAGTCCGAGCTGGTCACACCAAGCCACTTGGCGCGCAAAGCCGTAGTCTACATCCGGCAGTCGACGCCCCACCAGGTCGTAAGCAATCAGGAGAGCCTGCGCCTTCAATACGCGCTTCGCAAGCGCGCCCGCGAACTCGGATGGCGTGAGGCGGCCATCGATGTGATTGACACCGATCTCGGGTTGAGCGGCGCGTCTACAGCGCATCGTAACGGCTTCAAAGAACTCGTTGGCCGTGTTGGCCTGAGTGAAGTGGGGCTCATCCTGTCGATCGACGTGACCCGCTTGGCGCGTAATTGTACCGACTGGTATCCGCTCCTGGATATCTGTGGTCTGCGTGGCTGTCTGATCGCCGACCGCGATGGGGTCTATGATCCGGGCACTCCCAACGGACGGTTGCTTCTCGGGCTGAAAGGTTCGATCTCCGAGCTTGAGCTACATACGATCCGCAGCCGGCTGACCGCCGGCCTGCTGGCTAAAGCCCGAACGCGGCGAGCTTGCGGTTATGCTGCCAATCGGACTGATGCGGGACCCGAGCGGCGTGGTCGTTAAGGATCCCGACATGGCCGTGCAAGGACGGCTCGGTCTCGTCTTCCAGTTGTTCCTGCAGCTGCGCAGCGTTGCCAAGGTCATGCGAGCGTTGAACGAGCGTGACCTGGAACTTCCGCGTCGTGATCGGTATGGTGATTTGTGCTGGACGCGCGCGACGCTGGCTGCCGTAGCGGCCATCTTGAAGAACCCCGCCTATGCGGGCGCCTTCGTCTATGGACGAACCCGCTTCCAACCGCCGAAGCGGGAGGGCGCCCTGCCACAAAAGGCTCCGCGGCCGATGGAGGAGTGGCGGATCGTCGTCAAAGATCGATATCCAGCCTATATCGACTGGCCAATTTATGAAAAAATCCGGGCCGTCATCAGAGATAACCGAGCCGAATATATGCGCATCAAAACCCGAGGCGCGCCTCGCAATGGCGAGCTTCTGCTCCACGGCATCGCCTGGTGCGCACGATGTGGCCATAAGATGTACGTCCGCTACAAGGGCGGCGGCGAGTATGTATGCAACCACCTGCGTACCCAGGGAGGTCACCCAACCTGCCAACACATCCGCGCCGCTCATATCGATGCGGCCGTTGGCGATGCATTCCTGACCGCACTAGCGCCGGCTGAACTCGATGCCTTGTCGCGTTCCCGCCGTGTCCAGCAGCAGATGAACAATGCGTTACGCTCCAGCGCAGAACGAGAGCTCGAGCGCAAGCGGTACACGGCGGCGCTCGCCGAACGGCAGTTCAACCGAGCTGATCCAGATAATCGGCTGGTCGCCTCGGAACTCGAGCGCCGATGGGAAGCGGCGCTAAACGACGTGCGCGCCGCCGAAGAAGCGCTTGCCCGACAGACGTCGTTCAAAGCCATCACGCAAGTAGCCATAAGCAAGGAGCTCAACGACAAGGTCATCAGCCTCACCGGCCGCCTCCCGCAGATATGGGGCGACGAGGCTATCTCGGACGCGCATCGCAAGGCTTTGCTACGATGCCTCATCGAAAAGGTCGTGCTCGATCGTGGTGAGAACGATTTGGCCCTGGCCAGGATCGTCTGGCGCGGAGGCGCCGTGACGGAGCTCGAGGTGAAGATGAGCGTCAACTCCGTCACCAAATTGACACGAGGCACAGAGATGCGGGAGCGCTCGCTGGCGCTCGCCCGCGACGGCGTCCCAGACGACGAGATCGCCGCAATCCTTACCCAAGAAGGCCACCGTTCTCCGCGTTGCGCCGATAAGGTGCTGCCCATCACCGTTGGGCGGCTCCGTCGTGCTGCTGCCATCAAGGTAGCTACCCAGCGCAGCCGATGGGAGCATGACGACTCACTCCTCAGCCCGCCCGAACTGGCACGAAGGCTCGAGATTCCGGTGAACTGGCTCTATGTCCAGATCCGAAGTAAGCGTTTGCTGATTGATCGCCAGCCAAGCGGCGCCTATCTCTTCCCGAATACACCATCCGTGCTTGACGCTGTCCGAAACCTTCGAAACCACGTCCTTGCGCAACTTGATCTAAGAATCTGTCAGCCTAACAAGGAGGGGCATCAACATGGGTGATCGAGAAGCGCCGACAACTGCGCGGCGTTCATCCGCATCACGCCGGCCACGATGGGAGGCCATTTGAAGCCGCTGCCATCGAGCCGCTTCCAATACATCACAAGGCCGCTGCCATCCCAGACGACAATCTTCACCCGATCGGCGCGCTTCGCACGGAACACCACCGCCACGCCCTTCATAGGGTCATGGCCCAGCGTCTCCTTCGCCAACAGCGCCAAGCCCTCCGCACCTTTTCTGAAATCCACAGGTTGCGTCGCCACGTAAATCATGAGGCTCGCGGGCATTGTCAGCATGAACGTGTCCGTCGGAGCGCTAGAAAAACATCACTCAGCACAGCAAGGCCAGGCGCCCCGCGCACCTCTACGCGCGCCCCTTGGAACTCGACCGTCACAACGGCGGCTTCCGGCGACCCGGAGGGTTCTGCGGTCGCCGGCAACGCCGATTCCGATACCACCGGCACGAACGACAGCGTTTCCGCCGACGCCGGAAGCACCAACTGGCCCAACCGCGCCCGGCGCCGCCAGTCATGCACCTGCTGGGGCCGCCAGTCATGCACCTGCTGGGGCCGGCAGCCATGACGACGGGCGACATCCGTGACAACCGCACCCGGCTTGAGGCTTTCGGCGGCAATCTGCGCCTTCAAATCGTCTGGCCAGCGCTTGCGACCTGCACCAGCATATACTTCGATACGTGGTGACAACGGTCGTCTCATGTCGTCAGAATGGTCGTCCATTATGAGCACCCTTGTAGAAGATGACTCTTCTAGCGGTGCTCTCAAGACTCCGCACAAACGTGAGCGTCACGAGAGGATCACTGGCGCCTGGGCTTGACTTGCGCGGAATGCTCTGGATAGCGCGGTCTGGATGATTGA
>NZ_LBKA01000124.1:0-3938 GCF_028128955.1 Bradyrhizobium sp. CCBAU 11386 | reverse complement strand
TATGCGGAAGTCACTGCTCCGGCAGCCCCGCTTTGCGCAACGCTCCTTCCACGTAAGCGCGCTGCTCCACGTAGGCAGGATCGTCCGACAGATCGGTGGCCCGGAATTTCGCAAGACTGGTGTAGTTCGGATTCAGGCGACCGGCCGCCGCGAGTGCCGCGCGGGCAGCTGATAGATCGTCTTTGATAGCCATGATCGCGGCGTAGTAAAGCTGGCCATATGCCAGTCTCGGATTCGTCGCCACCGACCTGCTGAGCCAGGTTAGCGCCTCATCATCGCGCCTGAGCAGGATCATTGCGCGCCCCATTTCAAACTGCCACGTTCCAAGACCCGGGTCGCGTGGACTGAGTTCGATGGCGCGTTCGAACAGCGAGATTGCGTCAAGAGATTTCCCGGTGAAGACGAACGTCTCGCCAAGAAAAAGCGTCGTTGTCGGTATGTTGCCGTTGATTTGCAGTGAGATCCTGTACTGCTCGGCGGCCTCCTTCTGCCGGCGCTGTGCCTGCAGGACACGGGCGCGCAACGCATGAGCGGCCGCATTATTCGGATCGAGCCTGACTGCTTGCTGCGATAGCTCGTCGGCGCGACGTAAATCTCCTGCCGGGTCGGGGGATTGTCCATTGATCACCAGATTGGCTAGTGTCAGGGAAAGTCCTGTCATTGCCCTTAATGTATGCGGATCAATTTCAAGCGCATGCTCGAACAGGCGCCGAGCTTCCTCACGCGTCTCGGGCGTGGTCGGCTTGTACACGGCAGCCCATCCCTGCAAGGCAAGGTCCGACGCGGTGGGATTGGTCTGGTGCTCCAGTTCGATGCTGCGGGCCGCGAGAACAACCAGTTCCAATCCCAGCATGCGGGCGATCCGGCCGGTTATGTCATCCTGCAATTCCAGATAGTTGCTGCGCGGACGATCGAAGCGGTCCGACCAGACATGGCCGCCAGTTTCTGTATCGATCAGCTGCGCGTTGACTCGAACCTGATCGCCGGCGCGCTGCACGCTACCTTCGAGCGCGAAGCGGACACCGAGTTCACGCCCGATCTGGCGGGCATCGATCGACTTGCCCTTGTAGGTAAACGCCGTGTTGCGCGCGATAACGAAGCTGCCCTGAATTCGCGAGAGATCTGTTGTCAGGCCGTCCGTGACCGCATCCGCGAAATAATCCTGTCCCGGATCGCCACTTAGGTTGGAGAAGGGAAGCACGACAATGGATAAGCGCGGTGCTGTCCTGGGTGACGGAACGGTTTTTGAGGACTGGACGAACAATGATGTGACGCCCGTCAGACCTAGCAGATACCACGTACCGCCGCCGATGGCCGCGAAAGCGAGGACTACGGCCGCGGCCACTGTCATTGATCGGGTGCCTGACTTCGCGAGTGACGGTAGCCGCAGGTCGGTCGGATCGACTATAAACACCTGCACTGGCTCGGCGATGTTTTTTAGGCGTCGTTTGCCCCAATCGTGCATCGCAACGGCAATCTTGCCCTTGACCTGATCGTAGGCCGCGCGCGACAGGCAGACGCCGCCCGGAGGCGCAATGTTCTCCAAGCGCGCGGCCACATTGACCCCATCGCCCATCAGGTCGCCGTCGGATTCGACCACCACATCACCGAGATTGATGCCGATGCGGAAACTGATCTCCTTGTCGGAAGCCATACCGACATTTCGATCGATCATCTGGCGCTGCAACTCGACGGCGCACCGGACGGCGTCGACGACGGAGGCGAACTCCACCAGCATTCCATCCCCGGTCGTTTTAACTATGTGACCATGATGGGTCGAGATGGCCGGATCGACGACGTCTTTTCGCAGCATCCGGAGCCTGGTAATGGTGCCTTCTTCGTCGGCACCTGTCAGCCGACTATAGCCAGCCACGTCCGCGGCCAGGATCGCGGCAAGTCGGCGTTCGACGTGCTGCTCGAGCACAATCCATCCCTCAGCATTTGACAGAAGGACTCTAGCATAACGGCGAGCTACCAGAAGCTTGACTCTGCACCATCGACGAGCG
Organism: Bradyrhizobium sp. CCBAU 11386; assembly: GCF_028128955.1. Taxonomy (NCBI): domain Bacteria; kingdom Pseudomonadati; phylum Pseudomonadota; class Alphaproteobacteria; order Hyphomicrobiales; family Nitrobacteraceae; genus Bradyrhizobium; species Bradyrhizobium sp. CCBAU 11386. The sequence continues at coordinate 1,932 of NZ_LBKA01000124.1, read as the reverse complement.
CCAGCCAACGGAGTTCCCTACACGGGTCGTTAGTGACACGTCCGGTTCGGGTCATTCGCGACCGGGTCGAGCCAGCAGCAAGTCCGGCCATGTCCGCTATGTCCCGATAGCGATCCAATTCCGCAACGCAGCGAAATGACGCGATGTGCCAACAGCCGACCTTCGACAAGGTAGCGGTTTTCTGGCAGGGCCTGCGACCGCAGACCGGCTATAGGTTGTCACGCAGCAAGGAATGGTTTCACTTCGGCCAACGTTTCATCCGGCACTTCTTCGGCCAGCCAGTGGCTAGACGCCAAACCCTTGCCCGATACTTGCCTTGCTCGCTCTCGCCATATTGCGAGCACATCGTATTTTCGGCCGACGAGGCCCTTCGCGCCCCAAAGCACCAAAACCGGGCACGCGATCTTTTTGTCCATGTCTGCTTCATCGTGGACGAGATCTATCGAGCCCGCCGCCCGATAGTCCTCGCAAGAAGCGTGAATGGCTGCCGGATCACTAAAACATCGGCGATATTCAGCATAGGCCTCCGGCTCAATGTATTTTGGCAAAGCTGATCCCATGAAGAGCTTAAGTACCGTATCGACGTTATTCCCGATGAGGGTCTCAGGAAATGGAGCGGGTAGGATAAGGAAGAACCAGTGAAAATAAGCGGAGGCGAATTGCCGATCCGTCGTCTTGTACATGTAATGGGTGGGGATGATGTCCATCATAACCAGTTTGGTGAGCCTGTCCGGATGATCGAGTGCCAAGCGATGGCCTACGCGCGCCCCTCGATCATGGCTAACCATGGCGAATTGTTTGAAACCAAGCTGTTCCATTACTTCGACTTGATCCAAAGCCATGGCGCGCTTTGAATAATTGATGTGATTGTCTCCATCTTCTGGCTTGCCGCTGTCGCCGTAGCCCCGAAGATCTGGAATGACCACCGTGTAGTTTGCCGAAAGCTGGGGAGCGATCTTACGCCATTCAACGTGAGTTTGTGGATAGCCATGCAGAAGCAAGATCGGTGGGCCATTGCCTCCGACGAGCACATTAATGGTCGTTCCACTAGTTTGGATTGTGTGGCGTCGGGAGCCCGGGAAGAAGTTGGACGGGACGTCGGCCGGCGTCTGAGCGAGGGCGGGCAAGGCCTGTGCAGCAAATCCCGCAGCCATGGCCCCCACGGAAGCTCCAAGAAAGGAACGACGCGCCAACGGAGAAGAATTAAAGTCGGACATGAGATTTCCTCCTCTAACCTAATCGCTTGCGCAGATATGCAGAGCTGCGCCAGCAGCACTCAAGATCCAAACGGGCATGGTCTGCGACTGAGGGACGACGGCAGCCGACCGTCGCAACTTCGGTTTTGGATCACGAGCTAACTCATGCATCGCAGCGCAGAGTAGCCTAACCCTACCACACAGCTGACACTAATGGGACACTGTGCGCTGCAGTGATTCTGGTAGCCGACTTCCGCAAGGGGTCAAAGGCTGCCCTTGTTAGCCGGCATGACCTTGGTCGGCACACTTCCCGGAAGCTGACGTCGCGGCGTTCAGAGCTTTGGTCAGCCACGGGGCCATGACCGGACATCGGGTGGTGGGGTTAACTCAACTTGCTATCCGCAAGCGCCGTGCGCAGGAGCATGTCATAGTGATCACCCAAAGCGACTAGTGCAGTAGCCCCATCACCGGAAAATGACGAGCCATGCATGGTGGCCAGTACCTTCGGCTTAAGTGCCGCCAGCTTGCGAACCGTCGCGCCCGTGGTCGGGCCAAGACTGGTGTAGTGGAACAGACTCTCCGCCGCAATTGACTGTTCGATAATGTCGTTCTCGGTGATCGCTGGGCCGTTCCCAACGCGCGTAAATAGGTCTCTGCTGATTCCGCTCGATGTCGCCCACCATTCCGGAATGATCTCGCCCACCGTTCCGATTTGATGTCGCCCACCATTCCGAGA
>NZ_LBKA01000123.1:0-3643 GCF_028128955.1 Bradyrhizobium sp. CCBAU 11386 | reverse complement strand
CTCTCTTCGGTTACCGGAGCAGCATTATTGTTGAGAGTCCAGTTGGCCAGCCACGTCCGCTCTACCCCCAACTTCAGGCATACCGTTGCAATTCGCAACATTCCGGCGTGACCGTACATGGTCTGCCTTACCTTCAAAAAGAGCGGACACTGCGCGTTGTGGCCAACGCGTCCCGCCACGTTGCGCGGGAGCGAGACTTCGCCGGTTGATGAAGCTTGCTTGGAGCTCGGAGTTGACATTGCAATCTGTCCTCCATGTTATAAAGTAACAGTTGGGGACGCTTGGTGGGCCTGAGCGTTCCCCGGTTAGCGTAGTGCTGTCATGCCTTGGTTTCGAGAACACATCAAACTTGGCTCGCGGCTGGCGCTGATGGCGCTAGTCCTCCAGTTTGCGCTGTCGTTCGGGCATTTCCATGCCTTCGCTGAGAAGGCCGCGCCTGCGACCCGGACATCGCCGACGAAAGTGGCTCCGGCCAGCAGCGAGGACGTTCTTATCTCGGATGCTGCCGCCGAGACCTCTCGCAAGCAGCAGCCTTCCAATGATGATCGTGACTACCCGGCCGGCGCTTGCGCTATCTGTGCAGTCATTTCGCTCGCAGGCAGCGCGTTATTCGCGGCACCGCCCGTGCTCTTGCTGCCGCAGCCTGTCGATCTCCAGTATCTTGCGACCCACGCCGGTTTCCTGTACGTGCAATTAGCGCGCTCAGCATTCCAATCCCGCGCGCCTCCCTCGTCCTGACATCGATTGATTGATGTGCCTTTTGCCGTCGCCCGCGTCACGCGAAGCGACAGCAGAGGATTGATCGACATCGAGCCGTCGTTTCATTCGACGGGATCTGGATCGGGACAAATGAAATTCCAGAGACCACGAGCCTTCTACATCGGCAGTGCAAGCTGGCTACTCCTATGCGCCGCCTCCCATAGCGCGATGGCGCAGGACGCGCCGGCGGCGTCCCCGACACAACTGCCTGAAATCACCGTGACGGCGCCGAGCCCGATTCAGCGACACCGGGCGGTTGTGCCAACACGCGCGCCGGTGCGCGTCGCCCGTGCCGCTGCCGGCCGCAATCGCGAGCGCACACCGCAAGCGCAGCCGGCGCCGGCCCCCGCCGCGCCGCAACAAGGCGTGCTGCCGGTCGTCACCGATCAATTCGCTACTGTCACCGTAGTGCCGAACGAGGAGATCCGCCGCGAGGGCACGGCCCAGCTCGGCGATCTCTTGTTCTCCAAACCGGGCATCACCGGCTCGACCTTCGCGCCCGGCGCCTCGAGCCGCCCGATCATTCGTGGTCTCGACGTCAATCGCGTCGGCATCTACGAAAACGGAAACACCGCCGGCGGCGCCTCCGATCTCGGCGAGGATCATTTCGTGCCGATCGACCCGATCGCGACCAACCAGGTCGAGGTGATCCGGGGACCCGCCGCGCTGCGCTACGGCTCGACCTCGATCGGCGGCGTGGTCAGCGCCACCAACAACCGCATTCCCAACGCGTTGCCGGACTGCCCGGCGCCGGCGTTCCCGAGCTACGGACTTCCGGTCAAGGCGCCGCTGTCCAATATTCAGCCGACAGGCTGTGCGAACGTCGAGACGCGAACCGCGGTTAGCTCGGTCGATCGCGGCGTAGACGGCGCCATCCTGCTCGATGCCGGCGGCGGCAACTTCGCCCTGCACGCCGATGCCTTTGGCCGCAAGACCAGCGACTACAACGTCCCAAGCAATCCGTATCTGTTTGACCAGACGCGCCCTTTCAACGGTCGCCAGCCAAATTCGGCAACGCAGTCGGATGGTGGGTCGCTGGGCGGTTCCTACATCTTTCAGGACGGCTTCGTCGGTGCGGCGGTCACCCACAACGATGTGCTCTATCGCATCCCCGGCATCGACGGCGCGGATCATCAGACCCGGATCGACGGCCACCAGACCAAGTTCACCACCAAGGGCGAATACCGTCCACGCGGCGATGTGATTGACGCTGTCCGCTTCTGGGCCGGCGCCACTGACTACCACCACGACGAGATCGGGCTCGCCGATACCGCCGATCTGTCCAGCGCCGGTATTCGGCAGACCTTTACCAATAAGGAGCAGGAGGGCCGCCTCGAAGTGCAGCTGATGCCGTTCAACGCGCGCTTTGCGGCCGTCACCACCGCCTTCGGCCTGCAGGCCGGGCATCAGAAATTGACCGCGCCGAGCCCCGACGATCCCAGCAGCCCGCTCAACGGGTTATGGGACCCCAACAGCAACAGCAGGGTCGCCGGCTACGTCTTCAACGAATTGCAATTCACCGACACGACCAACGCGCAAGTGGCCGGACGCATCGAACAGGTGAACCTTTCGGGCACAACTCCGGCCTTCATTCCCGAAATTTTCGACCTGAATACCGACCCCGGCGCGATCGGCCCTGCCACCGCGCGCAACCTGCACTTCACGCCGAAGAGCGTGGGCCTCGGTCTGCTCCAGGATCTACCATGGAGCCTCGTCGCCAGCATCACGGGCCAGTATGTCGAGCGGGCGCCAAAACCGGCGGAGCTGTTTTCCCGCGGCGCGCACGATGCGACCACCACGTTCGACATCGGCAATCCCAATCTCGGCATCGAAACCGCCAAATCGATCGAGATCGGATTGCGGCGCGCGCAAGGGCCGTTGCGATTCGAGCTGACCGGCTATTACACCAAGTTCAACGGCTTCATCTTCCGCCGGCTGACCGGCAATACCTGCGATGAAGCGGCTTGCGTCGATGCCGCCGATCCAGCTCCGCTGGAGCTCAAACAGGCGATCTATTCGCAGCAGGACGCGATCTTCCGCGGCGCCGAATTCCAGAGCCAACTCGATGTCGGACCGCTCTATGGCGGCATCTGGGGTGTCGAGGATCAGTTCGACGTGGTCCGCGCCACCTTCACCGATGGCACCAACGTGCCGCGCATTCCACCGGTGAGGGTCGGCGGCGGCGTGTATTGGCGCGACAGCAACTGGTTTGCACGCATCAACCTGCTGCATGCGTTCGCACAGAACGACATCGCGCCGATCGGCGAGACGCCGACCGCGGGCTACAACCTGCTGAAGGCGGAGGTCACTTACAACACGAAGCTCGGTTCGTCCTGGTTCGGCGCTCGCGAGATGACGGTCGGCCTGGTCGGCAACAACCTCCTGAACGAGAACTTGCGCAACTCGGTGTCCTACAACAAGGACCAGGTGCTGCTGCCGGGCATCGGCGTGCGGGCGTTCGCGAACCTGAAGTTTTGAGCCGAAAGGAGAGTCTCAAGATGAGTGGCAGAGCGGGCGTAGCAATGGCCGGTGGCTTGCACGGTATCGGCGCCGATACCGGCCCTCGGAATGCTACGGAACTCGCGAACTCCGGCTGGCTCGTCGAGGTCTACTTGATCGGGGAACGTGAGTCTGATCCCAGGTTCTTCGCTGTTGGAACACACGAGGCTCCTGATGCGGAAGAGGCCACCCTGCGCTATCCGGGTATCGTCCGCGAAGACAAAAGGACCGCGCGGCGACGCCTTTCCCATCGGGAGATCGCGTGTCTCAGACTGAGAGCGGATGGCGTGAGGCCGTATATTCTGTAAGCGCTCAGCCGGGGCCCTATTGAAGCTGGCTTGACGCCTTACGGAAGCGCCACGGCATAAGGTCGCCGATTCTGCTG
>NZ_LBKA01000122.1:0-3418 GCF_028128955.1 Bradyrhizobium sp. CCBAU 11386 | reverse complement strand
TTGATGCTGTTGGAGCGGGCCGTTCCACCACATCAAGTTTTATCCAGTCCTGAGTTCGCCCCGGCTGTTGGATTTACCCGAATGGGCGGTGGTACGGGAGCTGGTGCGGAGCCATCGGCATAGCGCAGCGCCAGATCCCGTCGCGGGTTGCAGGTGAAGGCAAACTCCGATGGTGCTTTCCATCCGAGTTGCGAGTGAGGTCGCGTATCGTTGTAGTCGGCCCGCCAATGTCCGAGTTCGACGCGGGCCTGGGCCAGCGACGTGAACAGCGTCTCGTTCAACAATTCGTCTCGGAGACGGCCATTGAAGCTTTCGATGAAGGCATTCTGCGTCGGCTTGCCGGGCGCGATGTAATGCCAGGCGACGCGGCTCTGATCGGCCCATGTCAGGATGGCGTTGCTGGTCAATTCGGTGCCGTTGTCGCTGACCACCATTTTGAGCTTGCCGCGCTCGATGATCAGCCGGTCCAGCTCCCGCGCCACCCGGGAGCCCGACAGCAAGGTGTCGGCCACCAACGCCAGGCATTCGCGCGTGCACTCGTCGACCACGGTCAGGATGCGGAAGCGGCGGCCATCGGTGAGCTGGTCCGAGACGAAGTCGAGCGACCAGCGGTCATTCGGCGCTATCGGCACCACCATCGGCGCCCTGGTCCCGAGCGCCCGCTTGCGGCCACCACGGCGACGGACCGCGAGCCTCTCTTCCCGGTAGAGCCGGAACAGTTTCTTGTGGTTGACCAGATAGCCCTCCCGCCTGAGCAGAACATGCAGGCGAGATAGCCGAAGCGACGGCGCACCTCGGCGATCGCTCTCATGCGTTGGCGTAGGGCCGCGTCGTCCGCCCGGGTCGTCCGATATCTAATGGTCATGCGGCAACAGCCGATGGCTTTACACGCCCGCCGTTCGCTCATCCCGTGGGCGTCCACGAGATGGGCGACAGCTTTCCGCTTCACCACTAGACTGTATGTCCCTCCACAAAATGAGGCGACTCACCCTCGATGTTGCGACGAGGGTTGCCTGGATAGACCGGGCAGAGCCTCAAACAAGGAGGGCGAGTCGTGGGTCATCATACCGAGGTCTTTGTCGGAATCGATACGTCAAAATCGCGCAATGCAATAGCCATTGCCGATGGCGGCCGTGGCGGCGAGGTACGATATCTCGGGGAGTTTTCTGCCACAGAGGCCGCGATCCGAAAGCTGGTGGCAAAGCTTGCAGCGAAATGCTCTCATCTGACGTTTTGCTACGAAGCAGGGCCGACAGGATATGGCCTCTACAGACTACTCAAGAGCCTCGGCCATGACTGCCTGGTGGTGGCCCCCTCGCTCATTCCGAAGAAGGCCGGCGATCGAGTGAAGACGAACCGGCGCGATGCGGTAAGCCTCGCCAAGCTGTTGCGCGCGGGCGAGCTCACCGCAGTGTGGGTGCCGGACGAGCGCCATGAGGCTATGCGCGATCTCTCGCGCGCCCGTCAGGCAGTGAAGAAGGACCTCCAGGGCAAGCGTCAGCAGATCTCGTCATTGATGCTGCGGCTGGGACGCATCTATCCGGGCAAGACAACGTGGGGACCAGCCCACATTAGATGGCTGATGTCGCAGAAACTCGAGCATCGCGAGCAGCGCATCGCATTCGAAGAGTTACTTGAGGGGATACGCCAGGAAAGTGAGCGAATGGAGCGTTTGGAAGATGCCATACGCGAGGTAGTACCCGAGTGGTCGCTTGCCGAGGTTGTCGCGGCCCTGCAGGCGATGCGGGGAATTGATCTCATTGCGGCTGTGGGGGTGCTGGCCGAGATCGGTGATCTCTCCCGCTTTCAAAATCCGCGCGAGCTGATGAGCTATCTGGGTCTGGTGCCCACGGAAAACTCGACTGGCGACAAGGTCAAGCGAGGCGGCATCACCAAAGCCGGTAATGGGCGGGCGCGACGTATTCTTGTGGAGGCGGCCTGGAGCTATCGATATCCGCCGCGCGTAAGCCGAGACAAGCAGCCAAAGGTGGAGGCCGCACCGAGACGCGCGCGAGAGATTGCGTGGAAAGCGCAAACCAGATTGTGCGGACGCTTCCGCTCACTCGAGCGGAAGGGCAAGCGGCGAACCGTAATCGTCACGGCGATTGCCCGAGAGCTATCCGCCTTCATTTGGGCAATCAATCGCGAGCTCATGCCATCTCGACAGGCGTAACGTCGCTGGGGCTGTGGACCGCTCGAGTCGTGAGGTGCGTTCGACCGGCCCACAGCCCCCTTTGTTGCAATCGGGATTAGGGGTAGTCGCAGACATCAATCGTGCAGAGGTGAAGGTGGGACCGCGGCAGGGGAAATCCTGAAACCCATTATGTGGCCGATCATCCGATCGACGCCCGACGCTAGACCAGGGACAGCCCCAGACGAAAAAACGGAAATGCGGTATCCAACCCGCGCATCAGAGCCTGTTCACCGACGTCTTTGGGTTCCGCCTTCTCCTCTGCACGATCCATCGGCGCAAGAACTTCACGATGGTCGTCGTGGAGATGGCAAACCGTGCGTTGTGTGCTTGACTGAGGACATCAGAATGGGATGGTCCGCCCCGTCCTCCTCCTTCATCATAGGAAGGCCAGATCAAAAGAGGAGAGTATCATGGCCCATCGCAATTTGCCGCGACCGGCGGCAGTCTATGGAATCGACATTGGCAAGAACCTGTTCCACGTCGTTGGCCTGAGCTGCGACGGCACTCCTGTTCAGAAAGTTCGCTTTCGACGGGATACCCTTCTTCAGTTCTTTGCTCGGGCACAACCAAGCATAGTTGGCATGGAATCCTGCGCCGGTTCACAGTGGCTCGCCCGGAAGATACAGGCACTTGGTCACAAGGTGCGCCTGATCCCCGCGCAATTCGTGAAACCCTACGTGAAATCAAACAAGAACGATATCATCGACGCCGAGGCGATCGCTGAGGCCGCAACGCGACCGACAATGCGCTTCGTCGCCGTAAAGGAGGAGGGCCAGGTCGATCTTCAAGCCCTGCATCGAATCCGTGACCAGATGGTCGGCTCGAGGACACGCCTGATCAATCAGATGCGGGCCTTCTGCCTCGAGTACGGTGTACCTTTGCGTCAGGGTGCCGGAATGTTCAAACTCGAGTTGCCGCGCGCTTTGAATGACGAAGGAAACGATTTGTCACCAATGATGCGTCGCCTGCTGGGCGATCTCTTCGCCGACCTCCGCCGCCTCGAAGAACGGATCCGCGAAGTGACAAAGGAGATCGAAGCGGTCGCCGATCGAGAGGACGTTACACGCCGGCTGATGACAATCCCCGGTATCGGCGCATTGGGTGCGACCGCCGTACTTGCCGCGATTGGTGATGGGCGGCAATTTCGCAAGGCCCGCGACCTTGCTGCCTGGCTGGGGCTAGTGCCCAGGCAATACTCGACCGGCGGAAAACAGACGTTGCTTG
>NZ_LBKA01000121.1:0-3201 GCF_028128955.1 Bradyrhizobium sp. CCBAU 11386 | reverse complement strand
ACAGGGGCCGTCTTGCGTGACGGCTGGTAATTCGCGAAGCGTGTGGCCTTAAGTCTAGCTTTAAGGTCATCAGGCGATGCGGGTCGAGGTTTTGGGCGGGCCGGAGCGGCGGCGGCGCTGGTCGCAGGACGACAAGGCACGGATTGTCGAGGAGACGTTGGCGCCGGTCGCGAAGGTGACTGAGGTTGCGCGTCGCAACGGAGTAGCGGCCAGCCTGGTGTTTACCTGGCGTCGACAAGCACGGACATCGGAACAAGTTGTGCCATCTTTTGCGCCGGTGCAGATCGCCGCCGCAGCGGCCTCGGCTGAAGAAACTCCGAAGCTTTTGCCTACGGCTGATGGCCGAGTTCGCTCCGTGGCAGCCGCGCATACTGGATTGATAGAGATCGATCTCGGCAACCGACGGTGCGTCCGGGTGGATGCGCACGTCGATCCGGAGGCGCTGGCGCGGGTCCTCCTCGAGTGCTTGGACGCCGATGATTGCTATACCGGGGAATGTGCGAGTGTGGCTCGCGACAGGCTACACGGATATGCGCAGAGGCTTTCCGTCGCTGGCACTCCAAGTACAGGAGGTGCTGCGCAAAGACCCGCTCAGCGGTCATCTGGTCGTCTTCCGCGGTCGCCGCAGCGATCTTGCGAAGGCGATCTGGCACGATGGCCAGGGAGCCTGCTTGTTCACAAAAAGACTCGAGAGAGGAAAGTTCATCTGGCCATCGGTTGCCGGTGAATCGGTAACGATCTCGCCGGCGCAGTTGAGCTATCTGCTGTCCGGGATCGATTGGCGCAACCCTCAAGAAACCCAGCGTCCGACGCGGGTCGGATAGCCGCTTTACGGTTTAAATCTGCTGCTTGATCTGATTCAATGGGCTTCATGATATCGAAGCCGGACGATCTTCCATCGGACCTTGTGAGTGCCCTGGCGGCGCTGCAGGCCGAGCGTGAGGCGCGGCTGCGAGTCGAGGCGATGGCTGCCAGTGCACGGGCGGAGCTGTCGGACAACGAGGCGGTGATCGCACATCTCGAACTACGGATCGAGAAGCTCAAACGCGAGCTGTACGGGCAGCGCTCCGAGCGCACGGCACGGCTGCTCGAAGTTGGAGTTGGAACTCGAAGAACTCGTCACCACGGCGAGCGAGGATGAGCTTGCCGCGCAGGCCGCCGCGGCGAAGACGCAGAACGTTCGCCCCTTCATGCGCAAGCGGCCGGTGCGCAAGCCATGGGCGGATGACATCGAACGCGAACGCGTCGTCATTGAGGCTCCAACAACCTGCCGCCTGCTGCGGTGGATCGCGGCTGGCGAAGATCGGTGAGGATGTGACCGGGACGCTGGAGGAGATCCCGCGCCGCTTCAAGCTGATCGAGACGGTACGCGAGAAGTTTACCTGCTTCGATTGCGAGAAGATCAGCCAGCCGCCGGCGCCGTTCCATGCCACGCCGCGCGGCTTGATCGGCCCACAATTGCTGGCGACGATCCTGTTCGACAAGTTTGGCATGCATATCCCGCTCAACCGCCCGAGTGTGCGCTTCAAGGCCGAGGGGATCGACCTGCCGTTGTCGACCTGGCCGACCAGGTCGGCCACGGGACCTTCGCCGTCATGCCGCTCTTCCACTTGATCGAACGCCATGTACTCGCGGCCGAGCGCCTTCATGGCGACGACACCACCATCCGTATCTTCGAAGGGCAAGTGCACGACCGGGCGGATTTGGACTTATGTGCGGGATGACCGGCCGTTTGCCGGGCCTGCGCCGCCGGCGGCGGTCTATTACGCCTCGAGCGATCGACGAGGCGAGCATCCCCAAAAGCATCTGGCCGCCTTCGCGGGCATTCTGCAGTGCGACTGTTACGGTGGCTTCGAACCGTTCGACCCGCAGCGGAAAGAGCTGCCGATTACGCCGGCGTTTTGCTTTGCCCATGCGCGGCGGGGATTCTTCGAGCTGGCTGACATCGAGAAAAATGCTCGGGAAGGTAAGAAGGGCAAACCGGTCTCTCCGATCGCGCTGGAGGCGGTCAGACGCCTCGATGCGTTGTTCGAGATCGAGCGCGCCATTAACGGCTGCAGCGCCGACGAGCGGCGCGCCGTGCGCCAGGAAAAGAGCAAGCCGCTTCTCAAGGACCTGCACGCGTGGCTGCTGCGTCAGCGCGAAACCCTCTCGCGCTCCTCCGAGGTCCTGAAGCCCATGAATTACATGCTCAGGCGCTGGGACGACTTCGTGCCGCGCGGCAATCAGGGGTTCTTCCGCACATTTGGTGCAGGGTGCAGGATTCACGAACAGTGCGAATAAGGGCATAAGGTCGGAATCGCAGTCGACGTCCGTGATTCGCCTTGCTCCATGCCTTCCGCTCGCTGGTTTCCCCCGAACTTTCGATTGTCCAGATCCTTCCCCAGACGGATAGGGTGGTGCTCGTGGCTCGGCCGAAGTCAGCGGTCTCGCTCTGTCCCTGTTGCGGCGGCCAGACGGGTCGCGTCCACAGCCATTACGTGCGACGCTTAGCCGATCTGCCGTGGCAAGGTCGAGTGGTCGAAATCCGGCTTCAGGCGCGACGCTTTCGATGCGCTAATCCGCAATGCCCGCGTCAGATATTCACCGAGCGGCTACCGGCAACGGTGCGGCCGAAAGCAAGACGCACAACCCGCCTCGGCGAGAGCCTACTGGCAATGGGCTTTGCGGTCGGCGGAGAACCCGGCTCGCGCCTGTCGCGCAAACTGGCCATGCCGGTCAGTGGCGACACCTTGCTCCGGATGGTTCACTCGGCTCCCTTGCCGGATTTCGTGGCCCCGACCGTCGTCGGCATCGACGATTGGGCTTGGCGTCGTGGCCAGCGATATGGAACGATCATCTGCGATCTGGAGCGCAATTGCGTACTTGACCTGCTTCCCGATCGTAATGCCGACAGTGTTGCGCGCTGGCTGAAGCGCTGGCCGGAGATCAAGGTCGTCGCGCGCGACCGTGCGGGCCTTTATGCTGATGGCGCGCGCTGCGGCGCACCCGACGCGGTGCAGGTGGCGGACCGCTGGCACCTGCTCAACAGTCTGGGGGGAGGCCCTGCGCCACGCGGTCGGCCGCCATCGTCACAGCATAGCCGCCGCCGTGCAAATCATGGCGTCCGTGCAACGACCGAAGACTGGCAGTTCCACGCTCCCGCCCGGCCTTGCACAATTGCGGGCGGATCGAAAGGCTGCACGACGCGAACGCTGGGAT
>NZ_LBKA01000120.1:0-2901 GCF_028128955.1 Bradyrhizobium sp. CCBAU 11386 | reverse complement strand
TCAAGAAACCCAGCGTCCGACGCGGGTCGGATAGTGGTTTTGGGTTTGAATCTACTGCTTGATCTGATTCAATGGCTTCATGATATCGAAGCCGGACGACCTTCCATCGGATCTTGCGAGTGCCCTGGCGGCGCTGCAGGCCGAACGTGAGGCGCGGCTGCAAGCCGAGGCGGTAGCTGCCAGTGCGCGGGCGGAGCTGTCGGCCAACGAGGCGCTGATCGCGCATCTTGAGCTGCGGATCGAGAAGCTCAAGCGCGAACTGTACGGGCAGCGCTCCGAGCGCACGGCGCGGCTGATCGAGCAATTGGAATTGGAGCTCGAAGAGCTCGTCACCACGGCGAGTGAGGACGAGCTTGCCGCTCAGGCCGCGGCGACGAAAACCCAGAGCGTGCGCGCCTTCACGCGCAAGCGGCCGGTGCGCAAGCCGTGGCCGGACGACATCGAACGCGAGCGCGTCGTCATCGAGGCCCCGACGAGCTGTGCATGCTGCGGCGGATCGCACCTGTCGAAGCTGGGCGAGGATGTGACCGAGACGCTGGAGGAGATCCCGCGCCGGTTCAAGCTGATCGAGACGGTACGGGAAAAGTTCACCTGCCGCGATTGCGAGAAGATCAGCCAGCCGCCGGCACCGTTCCATGTCACGCCGCGCGGCTTCATCGGTCCGCAATTGCTGGCGACAATCCTGTTCGACAAGTTCGGCATGCATATCCCGCTCAACCGCCAGAGTGTGCGCTTTAGGGCCGAGAGGATCGACCTCCCGTTGTCGACGCTGGCCGACCAGGTCGGCCACGGGACCTTCGCCGTCATGCCGCTGTTCCAACTGATCGAGCGGCATGTGCTGTCGGCCGAGCGCCTTCATGGCGACGACACCACCATCCGCATCCTGGCCAAGGGCAAGTGCACGACCGGGCGAATCTGGACCTATGTGCGCGACGATCGGCCCTACGGTGGGCCTGCGCCGCCGGCGGCGGTCTATTACGCCTCGAGCGACCGACGGGGCGAGCATCCCCAGAAGCATCTGGCCGCCTTCGCCGGTATCCTGCAGGCGGACTGCTACAGCGGCTTCGAGCCGTTGTTCGACCCGCAAAGGAAAGCGATACCGATCACGCCGGCATTTTGCCTAGCCCATGCGCGGCGGGGCTTCTTCGAACTGGCTGACATCGAGAAGAATGCCAGAGAAGGCCGCAAGGGCAAACCGGTCTCCCCGATCGCGCTGGAGGCTGTCAGGCGCCTCGATGCGTTGTTCGAGATCGAGCGCGCCATCAACGGCCGCAGCGCCGACGAGCGGCGTGCCGCGCGCCAGGAGAGAAGCAAGCCGCTTCTCGACGACATGCACGCCTGGCTGCTCCGTGAGCGAGAAACCCTCTCGCGCTCCTCCGAGGTCCTGAAGCCCATGAACTACATGCTCAGGCGCTGGGACGACTTCGCCCGCTTCCTCGACGATGGCAGAATCTGCCTCAGCAACAACGCCGCTGAAAGAGCGTTGCGCGGCATCGCCTTGGGGAGGCGCAACTGGACCTTCGCCGGCAGCCTGCGTGGCGCCGACCGCGCCGCCATCATGCTGACGATGATCACGACCTGTCGCCTGAACGACGTCGATCCCAAAGCCTGGCTCGCCGACATCCTCGCCCGTATCGCCGATCTTCCCGCTTCGCGTCTGCACGAGCTGCTGCCCTGGGAATGGAAGCTCCTGCGTCAGGCCGACAACCCCACCGGTCAGCAGGCCGCCTGACCTTCACGCAACGCCATCATAGAGCTCGCCGGGCCCGCGCGCACGCGTCAATCGGGCGGTCTTCATCGTATGCCTACGTTTAAGCGGCTTTTAGCCCATCTGGATCTGAAGGATATAATCCGATGGCGGCATGGCCTGATTCGATTGTAGAAACCCTCGATGAAGGCGAAGATATCGCGCTGGGCGTCGGCTTGCCTGATGCAATGATGAACAAGCTCGCTCTCCAGGGTGTTGAAGAAGCGTCGGGGCGTTGTCGCTTTGCGGCTCGTGTCGATGCGGTGATGCCGGCGACGGCAGGGACCACCCGGTTCGTGGGGAAGCGGGCACGCCGCAAATGATGGATCGATCCGGTAGGGCGCCACTGCTGGCGGAGCCATGGGAAGATGAGCGATTAGCTCGACCGGCGTGTGATGGTGTGATGGCGCATTTGCCCAACCGACGCGATCTTGCGGCTGAAGAGAGCCATGACGGCTGCCAAGTAAAGCCAACCCACGGCCGTCGGGACCATAAAGCCGCTAGCCAACGGCCTTGACACATTGGGCTTTTTTGCGAGGACCGTGGCAGATGTCGCGCTGCTGGCTTCGGTCCTGACTGCGGGGCGCATCCCTGCCTCGCTGACACCGACAGAACCCAAAATTGGACTGTTGGATACTTCGCCTTGGGGACAGCCCACAACATACTCATACGCCGAAAGCCGCTCAATTGACGCATGCGCGCGAGCACGGCGAGCTCTATGATCGGTTGGGTGAAGATCAGGCGGCCTGCTGACCGGCGGGCTTGTCGGTTTGGCGCAGGAGCTTCCATTCCCAGGGCAGCAGTTCGTGCAGGCGCGACGCGGGAAGATCGGCGATACGGGCCAGGACATCGGCGCGCCAGGCCTTGGGATCGACGTCGTTGAGGCGACAGGTCGTGATCATCATCAGCATGATGGCGGCACGGTCGGCGCCACGCTGGCTACCAGCGAAGGTCCAGTTGCGCCTTCCCAAGGCGATGCCTCTCAATGCGCGGTCAGCGCAATTGTTAAAGGGCATGATGTTTTCAGCGCTCAAACCCGGTGGAGAGGACTGGTCGTCCGGATTAGTCTGTCGAAGCCGGGATAGGGGCGCTGGAGCACGAAACGGTGGCAGGCCGCCATGACCATGAGCTGTGAGCTCGCTTTGTTACTTGGC
>NZ_LBKA01000119.1:0-2682 GCF_028128955.1 Bradyrhizobium sp. CCBAU 11386 | reverse complement strand
TGCGGCGGCAGCTCGGGGACCTCCTCGTCGTCGTCAGGCACCTGCGGCTGCGGCTGTCCGCGCGGAATGCTGCCGGGCGGCCGCAGCGGCGGCGGATCGGAGAAGATCGTGCCGATCTGCGCCTGCGCGGGCGTCGCAGCCGTGAGCGCAGTGGCGGCCAGAAGCGCCGCAAGACCTGTCAGGGTAAGGGTTCGAACCATCTTCTCGCGCGGCTTCAACAGCGAATCGGGCTTGCTGGACATTCTACAGGGGATACCGCCGCTCGCAGGCCATCCGGTTAACACGCCGAATACGGCGGGGAAAGGGCGGCATCCCTGCCCTGCCCCGCCGCCAGCTGGCCAGACCACCGACCAAATGGGATAGTCGGAGGACCCTTCCCCGGGGGCCGAGGCGGCCCCCGCCCCCCGAACGCGCCGTCCAACGATAACTGGAAGCCCCAAGGTCGTCCCCATGCCCGTTGTGCTCGATCCCGATGCCGCCACCGTCTACAAGGCCTTCCAGGAGGCCGGCCGCCCCGCCTACGAGACCCTGACCGCACCGGAGGCGCGCGCCTATTACGCCCAGGCGCGCTTTGCCACCAACCCCGAACCGCCGGAACTTGCACGTGTCGCGCCGCTGGCGATCCCGGCGCCGCACGGGGTGATCCCGGCGCGCATCTACGTGCCGACGGACCCGCGCCGGCAGAACGGCCTGTCGCCGGCGCTGGTGTTCTTCCATGGCGGCGGCTGGGTGATCGGCGATCTCGACTCCCATGACGTCGTCTGCCGCCAGCTCGCGGCCGAAGCCGCGCTGATCGTGATCTCGGTCGACTACCGCCTCGCACCCGAGCACAAATTTCCCGCCGCGGCCGATGATGCCATTGCCGCAACCAAATGGATCGCCGCGAATGCGCGTGAGCTCGGCATCGACGCCTCCCGTCTCTCGATCGGTGGCGACAGCGCCGGCGGCAATCTCACCGCGGTCGTCGCGCTCGCCGCGCGCGACGGCGACGGCCCCGCGATCGCGGGCCAGGTGTTGATCTATCCGGCGACCGATTTCGCCATGACGCACGGCTCCCATAGCGAACCCGAGACCAGCGTGCTGCTGACGCATTCGGTGATCCGCTGGTTTCGCGATCACTACCTCAGCGGCGCCGCCGACATCCACGACTGGCGCGCCTCGCCGGCGCGCGCGGAAAACCTTGCCGGACTGCCGCCGGCCTATGTGCTGACCGCCGGCGCCGATCCCCTGCGCGACGAAGGCAATGAATATGCCGCGCGGCTGAAGCAGGCCGGCGTGCCCGTGACCTACAAGCACTTCCCCGGCCAGTTCCACGGCTTCTTCACCATGGGCAAGCTGTTGCCACAGGCCAATGTCGCCGTCAGCGAGATCGGCGCGTGGTTGAAGGAATTGGGGTAGTCCGTAGCCTGCATGAGCGAAGCGACATGCGGGACCGCTCTCACCTCGCAAGAACACCTGTCCCGGATGTCGCTCCGCTCATCCGGGCTACGCACCGCCTCAGACCGAGATGCCTTCCATTCGCAAAACCATCTTCGCCATCCCCCTGCGCGCCCTGACATGGCTCGGTGACCAGGGCACGCGCGCGGTGGCAGCGATCGCCTTCATCGCGGTTGCGGTGCCGCCGCTCGGTGCGCTGCTGCGCCCTTACGTCACCGAGGCGATCTTCCTTCTGCTCTGCATCTCCTTCATGCGCGTCGACCTGACGGCGCTCTACGGACATCTGCGCCGGCCGGCGCTGGTCGCGGCCGCCACCGCCTGGACCACGATCGGCGTGCCGCTGATCGTGGGGCTGACCGCTCACGCAACCGGGCTCAGCGATAGCTCGCCCGGCCTTGCTCTGGCGCTGATGCTTCAGGGCATGGCCTCGCCGATGATGGCCGCGCCGGCGCTCGCCGCACTGATGGGCCTCGATGCCACGCTGGTGCTGGTCACGCTGGTGACCTCGACCGCGCTCGTCCCCTTCACCGCCTCGTTGTTCGCCAGCCTGTTTCTCGGCGGCATGCTCAGCATCTCGCCGCTCACGCTCGGCCTCAAGCTGCTCGGCATCCTCGCGGCATCGCTGCTTGCCGCGACCGTCATCCGCCGCCTGTTCGGCGCCGAGGCGATCCAGCGCCACAAGCGTCCGATCGACGGCATCAACATCGTCATCCTGCTGGTCTTTGCGTCCGCAGTGATGGGCGACGTCGCAACCGACTTCCTCGCCGCCCCCCTGTTCACGATCGGCGTCGCGCTGCTCGCCTTTGCCGTCTATTTCACCCTGCTCGCCGTCACGACGCTGATCTTCCGGCGCGTCGGCCATGAGCGCGCTTTCGCGATCGGCCTGATGGTGTCACAGCGCAATCTCGGGCTGATGCTGGCCGCGACCGCAGGCGCGCTGCCGGCGACGACCTGGCTCTATTTCGCGCTGACGCAGTTTCCGATCCATCTCGCCCCATATCTGCTGACGCCGATCGCGCGCCGACTGACGGCACGCGCGAACATCTCGGCCACGGCGGCTACGGGCGGAACGACCTCATCAAGCTGACAGTCACGCTAGGCATACCTTGTCCGTCGTGCCCTCGGGAGCGGACAAGTTCAAGTCGTTCTTGCGAGTCGGCTGTGGGCCCAGGCTGTGTGAAAAGGCTCTGTTTGCTGTGATTCGCGCGATAAGATTCCCCGCGATTTGCGGGGCATCCGATGAAG
>NZ_LBKA01000118.1:0-2602 GCF_028128955.1 Bradyrhizobium sp. CCBAU 11386 | reverse complement strand
GATCTCGCCCACCATTCCGGGATGATGTCGCCCGGGGTGACGAGGCCTCTTCTGGCTCCGATACGGTCCCGCCTTTCGGCTTTGCGAAGGGGACCTGGATGCCGACGGAGAGGTTTGCGATGCGCCATGTGCGCGATGTGATCAGATTGAAGTCGGCCGGGATGCCGACCCGCGAGATTGCGCGGCGGGTGGGGACAGCCCCTTCGACGGTGCGGTTGACGATCCGCCGGTTCGAGGCGGCGGGGCTGACCTGGCCGTTGCCAGACGACGTCACCGACACAGTGCTGGAGGCCCGGCTGTTCGCCAGCGCCGGAGCCGGTCCCGGCACCCGGCGGGGCCATCGGCGGCAGGCCGAGCCGGACTGGGCGGCGGTGCACCGCGAGCTCAAGCGCAAGCACGTGACGCTGTCGATTGTGTGGGAGGAGTACATCGCGGGCGAACCCGGCGGGTATCGCTATTCGCGGTTCTGCGAGCTCTACCGGGCCTGGGAAGGCCGGCTGTCGGTGACGATGCGCCAGTCGCATGCGGCCGGCGACAAGCTGTTCGTCGACTATGCCGGCGACGGCGTGCCGGTGGTGATCGACCGGTTTACCGGCGAACGGCGCACCGCGCAGATCTTCGTCGCGGTGCTCGGCGCCTCGAGCTTCACCTACGCGCAGGCGACCTGGACGCAGGGGCTCGCCGACTGGATCAGCGGGCACGTCGGCGCCTTCGAGGCGATCGGCGGCGTGCCGGCACTACTGGTGCCGGACAACACCAAAGTCGCGGTGATCAAGGCCTGCCTCTACGATCCGCAGATCAACCGCAGCTACGCCGACATGGCGGCGCATTACGGCACCGCCATTCTGCCGGCCAGGCCACGACGGCCACGGGACAAGGCCAAGGTCGAGCAGGCGGTCCTCATGGTCGAGCGCTGGCTGCTCGGACGGCTGCGCCACCGGATCTTCCACAGCCTCGCCGAGGTCAACGCGGCGATCGCCGAGTTAATGACCCGGCTCAACGAGGAGCGGCCGATCCGGCGGCTCGGCGTCACCCGCCGCAAGCTATTGGAGGAGATCGACCGGCCGGCACTCAAGGCCTTGCCGGAGAGCCCTTACGTGTTCGCCGAGTGGCGGATCTGCCGGGTCAGCATCGACTATCACGTCGAGGTCGAGGCGCATTACTACAGCGTCCCGCATCGCTTCGTCCGCGCCGAGGTCGAGGTGCGCTTCACCGCCCGCACCGTCGAGATTTTCCACAAGGGCGAGCGGATCGCCGCGCATCAACGCATGAGCGGCAACCACAAGCACACGACCGTACCGGAGCACATGGCCTCCAGTCATCGGCGCTACGCCGGCTGGACTATCGAGCGCATCCGCAAGGATGCAGCCATCATCGGACCTGCCACCGCGGCGCTGTGCGATCTGATCCTGGATGAACGCACACACCCCGAGCAGGGCTTCCGCGCCTGCCTCGGCATCATCCGGCTGGCCCGCTCCTACGGCCATGAGCGGCTCGATGCCGCCGCCATGCGGGCGATCGATATCGGCGCACGCACTTACGGTTCGGTCAAATCGATCCTCGCCAACAATCTTGATCGGCGTCCTTCACCCAAGCGCTCCGCGGACGACGCGCCGATCCTCCATCCCAACATCCGCGGGCCGCGCTACTACAATTAGGAGATCACGCCTTGCTCACCCATCCGACCCTCGATCAGCTCCATCAGCTCGGCCTTCACGGCATGGCCAAGGCCTTCGCCGACATCGAAGCCGGCGGCGAGGCCGCAAGCCTCGGCCACGCCGAATGGCTTGCGCTGCTGCTCGAACGTGAAGCGTCGCTACGACGCGACAAGCGACTGTCGAAGCGGCTTCAATATGCCAAGCTGCGCCAGCAGGCCTGCGTCGAGGACATCGACTATCGCACCCCGCGCGGCCTCGACCGCAGCCTCTTGACGATGCTGGTCGAAGGCCAATGGATCGACGACCACGCCAATCTTTTGATCTGTGGCCCGTCCGGCGTCGGCAAGAGCTGGCTCGCCTCGGCGCTCGGCAACAAAGTCTGCCGCGACAATCGCTCCGTGCTCTATCAGCGCGTCCCGCGACTGTTCAGCGATCTGGCCTTGGCGCGCGGTGACGGCCGCCACCCGCGCCTGCTGCGCGCGCTCGGTCGTGTCGATCTGCTCATCCTCGACGACTGGGGCCTCGAGCCGCTCGACGCCGCGGCCCGCCACGACCTCCTGGAGATCCTCGAGGACCGCTACGGCCGCCACTCCACCATCGTCACCAGCCAGCTCCCCGTCGATCAATGGCACGCGCTGATCGGCGACCCCACCTACGCCGACGCCGTCCTCGACCGCCTGGTCCACAATGCCCACCGGATCGATCTCAACGGCGAGAGCCTGCGGCGAACCCGTAAGCCCGGCCGAAAGGCCTGAGCCCGTGGCGCTGTGGACATGCCGCTGCGCTTGGACAACGCGAAGGGCGTTGCCCACATGCCCACAGCAGGAGCAGCAAAAAACAAGTCCTTCGAGCCGCGATTCAAGATTGACCACGCGGCTTCGCCGATGCCAGAAACCAGACAGCCAGAACGCCTCGCGCCCCGGGCGACATCAAATCGGAATGGT
>NZ_LBKA01000117.1:0-2290 GCF_028128955.1 Bradyrhizobium sp. CCBAU 11386 | reverse complement strand
GATTGTCGCGCGCAAGAGTTTTGTTTGCTTTGATTGTCGCGGAGCGTCAATCAAGCGAGCGTTTTTTGTGTCGCGTGCTCCGGTGGCCGCCCTGGACCACGCTTTCGCTCGAGGGCAGTCCGCCTGCGATAGCTCTCGACGTTCATCTCGACGATGGTGGCGTGGTGAACAAGGCGATCGATCGCCGCGAGGGTCATAGCTGGGTCCGGAAAGACCTTGTTCCATTCTCCAAAGGGCTGATTGGCGGTGATCAGCAAAGAGCGTCGCTCGTAGCGTGCGCTGATGAGCTCGAACAGCACACTGGTCTCGGCCTGGTCCTTGGTGACATAGGCAAGATCGTCCAAGATGACGAGATCGAAGCGATCGAGGCGGTTGATGGCGCCCTCGAGGTTGAGCTCGCGGCGAGCCACCTGGAGCTTCTGCACGAGATCGGTGGTGCGGGTGAACAGGACGCGCCATCCGTTCTCGATGAGGGCCAAGCCGATTGCTGCCGCCAAGTGGCTCTTGCCTCCACCGGGCGGACCAAACAGCAGCAGATTGGCGCCCTTGCCGAGCCAGCCGTCGCCGGCGGCGAGTGCGGTCATTTGCGCCTTGGAGATCATCGGCACGGCCTCGAAGTCGAAGCTGTCAAAGGTCTTTCCGGTAGGCAGCCGCGCCTCGACGAGATGGCGCTCGATGCGGCGGCGGCCGCGCTCAGCGATCTCGTGCTCGGCAATGGTGGCGAGGAAGCGCGCCGCCGGCCAGCCTTCTTTATCGGATTGCTCGGCAAATTGCGGCCACAGCGCCTTGATGGCGGGCAGCCGCAGCTCGTTGAGCAACAGATTGAGGCGCGCGGTGTCGACTACGTTGGTTGTGCTCATGCGGCGCCTCCGATCTCGGCGGTACCGATGAGGCATTCATAGGTGGCGAGCGGTGCGAGGCGTACCACGACGTTCGGCACCTGGGCGGGATCCGGGGCGAAGTGAGTACGTAGCCGGTTGAGGTCGGGCAGCCGGCCGTCGTTCAGGTCGGCCGTGAGCTGATTGGCGAGTTCGGCCTCGCAACCGCGCTCATGGGCGAGTGCGAGGAGATCGACCATGATCCGGCAGGCCTTCTTGTCCGGTAAGCGTTTGCGCAAGACGTCGAAGGCTCGGCGGTAAGCTTCCCGGGGGAACAGCTGGTCGCGGTAGACCAGGTTGAGGAGCGCCATCGGCTTTCGCCGCAAGGAATGGATCACGTGCCGATAATCGACGACCTGATCGTGCTTGCCATTGGGATGCGGCCGCCCGCGCGGCAAGGTGAGGAGATGCGTGCCGCCGACAAACACGTCGAGGTGATCGTCATACAGGCGCACCCGCAGCCGATGGCCGATCAAGCGCGACGGCACCGTGTAGAACACCTTGCGCAAGGTGAAGCCGCCGGACGACGTCACGTGGACGATCACCTCTTCATAGTCCGACGTGCGGCGGTCCGGCAGATCCTGAAGTGCGCTACGTTCACTGTCGATCCGCTTGGCGTTGCGGGCATTGCGGCGGCTGGCGATCTCATCGATGAAGCCACGATAGGCAGCCAGATCGTCGAAGTCGGCGGTGCCACGCAGCAACAGCGCGTCGCCGATCGCTCGCTTGAGATGACCATGCGAACTCTCGATCGCCCCGTTCTCGTGGGCGATGCCACGATTGTTGCGGGAAGGCCGCATGCCGTAATGGGCACAGAGGTCTTCGTATCGCCGCGTCAGATCGTCTTTGGCGTCGCGGTCGAGATTGCAAAAGGCGGCCGACAGGCTGTCGGTGCGATGCTCCCGTGGCGCCCCACCGAGTGACCACAAGGCATTCTGCAGGCCTTCGGCCAGAGCGACGAAGCTCTCACCGCCGAGCACGACATGGGCGTGCTCAAACCCGGAATAGGCCAGCCGGAAGTGATAGAGACGATGGTCGAGCGGTACGCCCGCGATCGTGACACCCAATTCGCCCATGTCGGTGAAGTCGGACAGGCCGCGCTGACCGGGTTCGTGGGTCTGGCGGAAGATGACCTCCTGCTCCTCGCCGTGGATCGCCCGCCAGGCCCGGATCCGGCGCTCCAGCGTGCGACGGATGCCGGCGCCGAGCTCGGGATGGCGTCGGAGCAACTCCTCGAAGATCGTGACCGGCCGCACACCGGGGGCGGCCTTCAGCATCGGCACGATATCTGTCTCAAATACGCGGGCCAAGGGATCTGGCCGGCGACGGCCGCGGTGAGCCTTCTTCTGCGACGGAAGGCGTCGATCCTTCTCGATCCGGTAAGCGGTCGAGGTGCTGAACGACGCCTTGGC
>NZ_LBKA01000116.1:0-2143 GCF_028128955.1 Bradyrhizobium sp. CCBAU 11386 | reverse complement strand
TTAGAGCGTTTTCACACAGCCTGGGCCCGAAGGCGAAGTCCGGGCGGCGGCGTCGAATGTCGGCTTGCCGGGTTAGACCGGACATGACTGACGCCCCGGCCAGACCGACACTCATGACCCTAAACGGACTTCAGCATCGCTCCCGCGTGTTTACGCCCCGCTTTAACCGGCTTGTCTCCAATGCAACAGAACCGTTCTGGCCGCGTCTTTGTGCTATTGTGAATAGCGGCAGAGGCGCAGCATGAGCGAGACACGGAAAATCGCGGCGATTTTGGCGGCCGACGTCGTCGGATACAGCCGGCTTGCCGGCGCGGACGAGGATCGTACGCTGGCGCGGCTGCGGGCGCTCCGGAGCGATCTGGTCGATCCCACCATCGCGGTGCATCACGGGCGCGTCGTGAAGCGCACCGGCGACGGAGCCCTGGTCGAGTTCCGCAGCGTAGTCGACGCTGTGCGCTGCGCCATTGAAGTGCAGAACAGCATGGTCGAGCGCAACGCGGGCCTGCCGCCTGAGCGGCGCATCGACTTTCGCATCGGCATCCATCTCGGCGACATCGTCGAGGAGAGCGACGGCGATCTGATGGGCGACGGCGTCAATATCGCCGCGCGATTGGAAGGCATCGCCAAGCCCGGCACTATCTGTCTTTCTGAAGACGCCTATCGGCAGGTGAGGGCGCGGCTCGATCTGGCGGTCAGCGATCTTGGCGCTACTCAACTCAAGAACATTGTCGAGCCGATCCGTGTCTATTCGCTTGAGGTCGGCGTCGCCGCACAGGCGAAGCCTGCGACGCATGGCGAGCCCGTGGCGCTGGAAATGCCTTCAGCACGGCTTGCGCTGCCCGACAAGCCGTCCATCGCAGTGCTCGCTTTTCAGAACATGAGCGATGATCCAGGCCAGGAACACTTTGCCGACGGCATCGCCGAGGACATCATCACCGGCCTGTCGCGATTGAGGTGGCTATTCGTGATCGCACGCAACTCGAGTTTCACCTACAGGGGCCGAAACGTCGACGTACGCCAGGTTGGACGCGAGCTAGGGGTTGGCTATGTCCTCGAAGGCAGCGTCCGCAAGGCAGGCAACCGCATTCGGATTACAGGGCAGCTTATCGAGACGGAGACCGGCAATCACCTATGGGCGGAGCACTACGATCGGGCGCTAGACGATGTCTTCGCAATTCAGGACGAGATAACGGAAAGAGTGATCGGTTGCATTCAACCTGAACTCTACGCTGCAGAGCATGCTCGCCTGAAACGGAAGCCGCCACAAAACTTGGGCGCCTGGGAGAGCTTTGTCCGCGGCGTGTTCCTTTACAGTCAGCATTCGGACGCCGGCACCAAAGAAGCCCTTGGCATTTTTGATCACGCCGTCGAGCTGGACCAAAACTACGCGAAAGCCCATGGCTTGCGAGCGGTCTGCCTTGTATGGCGTGCGTTCCAGGGTTGGGAGGATAGAACTACTGCGTTTGCTGAAGCCGCTGAAGGGGCCGATCGAGCGGTCGCGTGCGATCCCCTGGAGCCCTGGGCTCATGTAGCGCATGGCTTCATCGCCGTTGCGAAGCGGGATAACTCGGAAGCAGTTGGCGCGTTCAGCCGAGCCATCGATGCGAGCCCCAACTTTGCCTATGCGCACGGTCTTCTTGGGGCCGCCCATGCACTGGGTGGAAGGCCAGACCAAGCCGTTGAGTGCATCGATCGTGGCGTACGACTGAGTCCCCGCGATACCTTTGGCGATGAGTATCAGCTCTACTACGCGTTTGCTCATTTTCAGGCCGGGAGGTATGCCGCCGCCGCTGCTGCCGCTCAAATGGCCATTCAGCAACGCCCCGGACACCCCGTTCCTTACATCATAGCGGCAGCGTCATATGGCCTCGGGAGTGAGACTGACAAAGCAAAGGGATCGATAGCGCAGCTGACTAACCTCGTCCCCAATATTTCGGCTGCAGACATTGAGGAAAACTTCCTATATTGCCAACGGGAAGATCGGGGCAGGTTGGCTATGGGTCTCCGGACCGCGGGGCTACCGGGGTAGGAGCCTGCAATTAAAGTCGCCATGACCGCTATTGGCCCAGGCTGTGTGAAAAGGCTCTGTTTGCTGTGATTCGCGCGATAAGATTCCCCGCGATTTGCGGGGCATCCGATGAAG
>NZ_LBKA01000115.1:0-2129 GCF_028128955.1 Bradyrhizobium sp. CCBAU 11386 | reverse complement strand
CGGCAACGCCACCGTGTCCGTCAACCGGGCTACGACCTCGGGCTCGCTCGGTGCGACGATTGCCGACGGTTCGACGCTGAACGTCGACGGCCACGTCATCACCTTCAAGAACGCGCCGACCCCGGGTACGACCGGTGCTCCGAGCGTTCCGAGCGGCTTCGGTGCCTCCGGTAACGTCGTCACCGACGGCGCCGGCAACTCGACGGTCTATCTGCAGGGCGGCACGGTGAACGACGTGCTGAAGGCGATCGACCTTGCCACCGGCGTGCAGACCGCGACGGTCAATGCCAACGGCACCGCGACGCTTGCGACCGCCACCGGCCAGACCAACTCGTCGATCAACGCCTCGGGCCAGCTCAAGCTCTCGACCGGCGTCAACGCCGATCTGTCGATCACCGGCACCGGTAATGCGCTGAATGCCCTTGGCCTTGCCGGCAACACCGGCACTGCGACCGCCTTCACCGCGGCGCGCACCTCCGGCATCGGTGGCATCAGCGGCAAGACCTTGACCTTCACCTCCTTCAACGGCGGCACGGCGGTCAACGTCACCTTCGGCGACGGCACCAACGGCACGGTCAAGACGCTCGATCAGCTCAACACGAAGCTTCAGGCCAACAACCTGACCGCGACGATCGACGCCAACGGCCTGCTGACGGTCTCGACCACCAACGACTACGCGTCCTCGACCATCGGCTCGAGCGCCGCGGGTGGTGCGATCGGCGGTACGCTCACCTCGTCGCTCACGTTCTCGACGGCTTCCAGCCCCGTCCAGGACACGGTTGCCCAGACCTCGCGTGCCAATCTGGTGTCTCAGTACAACAACATCCTGAACCAGATCGACACGACCTCGCAGGACTCCTCGTTCAACGGCGTCAACCTGTTGAACGGCGACCAGCTCAAGCTGGTGTTCGACGAGACCGGCAAGTCGAACCTGAGCATCACCGGCGTGACCTACAACTCCAAGGGTCTCGGCCTCGCCTCGCTGACCAGCGGCGTCGACTTCATCGACAACTCCGCGACCAACAAGGTGCTGTCGAACCTGAACGCCGCATCGAGCACGCTGCGCTCGGAAGCCTCGAGCCTGGGTTCGAACCTCTCGGTGGTGCAGGTTCGTCAGGACTTCAACAAGAGCCTGATCAACGTGCTGCAGACCGGCTCGTCCAACCTGACCCTGGCCGACACCAACACCGAAGCGGCCAACAGCCAGGCGCTGTCGACCCGCCAGTCGATCGCGGTCTCCGCGCTGTCGCTGGCCAACCAGTCGCAGCAGAGCGTGCTGCAGCTGCTCCGCTAATAGCGGCGGACATCGCAAACCAACAAGGCGGCGGGGCTTCGGCCCCGCCGCTTTCTTTTGTGCCGGCATCAGAGTGCCGCTCGGCTGATGAAGGCGATGCATTCGAGTACAGCGAATTGCTCACTCTGAGTTATGGTTGACAAGTGGCAAACGCTTCATCGGTGTACCAAAAAGCATCATCCGATCATGACGATACGGCGGAAGCCAGATGCTGCTTCGATCGCTCATATGGTGAATCCAGGCAGGGACTCCCGCGACACGCTTCATGCTTTGTTAGCCCTGGACGTTCACCTTCCCGGACATCGATTAATCCTAATCGAAGTTTGTTGCGTTGCGTACCAGAAGGGTAACACTCAATGTCCGGTATCGTTCTCTCTTCATCGGTTCGTCAGAACCTTCTTTCTCTCCAGTCCACCGCCGATCTTCTCGCCACCACACAGAGCCGTCTGTCGACCGGCAAGAGCGTCAACTCGGCCCTGGACAATCCCACCAACTTCTTCACCGCCCAGTCGCTCGACAACCGCGCCAGCGACATCAACAATCTGCTCGATGGCATCGCCAACGGCGTGCAGGTGCTGCAGGCCGCCAACACCGGCATCACCTCGCTGCAGAAGCTGATCGACAGCGCCAAGTCGATCGCCAACCAGGCGCTGCAGACCACGGTCGGCTACTCCACCAAGTCGAACGTCTCCACCACGATCTCGGGTGCGACCGCGGCCGACCTGCGCGGCACGACCTCCTTCGCCAGCGCCACCGCGAGCAGCAACGTCGTGTATAGCGGCGCGGCCGGCGGCACCACGGCGGCGAGCGGCACCACCACGCTCGGCGCCACCAT
>NZ_LBKA01000114.1:0-2002 GCF_028128955.1 Bradyrhizobium sp. CCBAU 11386 | reverse complement strand
GTGCGCCCCGACGGCGCGTATTACCAGTGGAGGAAGGATCCACCCAGAGAGTTGTCGATTGATCTGGTAGCTGACGAGCGGTTTGGACGAGCAATCGGACGGATCGAAGCCTCGTGACAAAGGTCGCTTTAGGCGGCCGAGCAATCCAGCGGGCCGTAACGTGAGTGAAGCCTGAGCACGCCTCGAAAGTTACGATGTGAATGCCGATCCGATCGTATGGCGGGGAAGGCCGTGCGGACAGGGAAGCAATCGACGCACGCACCTGTCTGGTTCACCGGGGTAATGGGCACGGCACGTTGGAAAGGTAGTACGGGTAATCGGGGGAGACCCGTCTTGGTCGAAGGTCGCGCCTTCAGCATTGAGTAGTCGATGGACCGGACGGGAGTCGGACAGGGTCAAAGGTACCGATGAAACCGGGTAATTCCGGCGGAGGAAAGGACCCTGACTTCAGGTGCGCTTTTGAAGATGGCGAGGGAAAGGGTAGATTGGCGATGAGCCTTGAAACGCCCGATAAGATCAGGAGCCTTCAGAGAAAGCTTTATTGCAAAGCGAAGGCGGAGCCTGCCTTCCGCTTCTATGTGCTGTACGACAAGATCTGCCGCGAGGACATTCTGAGCCATGCCTACAAGCTGGCCCGCGTCAACGCGGGTGCGCCGGGAGTGGACGGAATAACTTTCGAACAGATCGACGCGTCGGGACTCGAAGCATGGTTGGCTGGCCTGCGCGATGAACTCGTCACGAAGACCTATCGGCCCGATCCGGTGCGGCGGGTGATGATCCCGAAGCCCGGCGGCGGCGAACGTCCGCTCGGTATCCCAACAATCCGGGACCGGGTCGTCCAAGCTGCTGCAAAGATCGTGCTGGAACCGATCTTCGAGGCGGATTTTGAGGACGGAGCTTATGGATATCGCCCGCGCCGCAGCGCGGTCGATGCCGTCAAGGAAGTGCACCGGCTTATGTGCCGGGGCTACACAGATGTTGTTGACGCCGATTTGTCGAAATACTTCGACACGATACCGCACTCGGACCTCCTCAAATCGGTGGCCCGACGCATCGTCGACCGGAATGTGCTGCGGCTGATTAAGTTATGGCTGCGAGTACCGGTCGAGGAGCGGGATAGCAACGGGAAACGGCGCATGAGCGGCGGTAAGAGCAACAAGTGTGGCACGCCACAGGGCGGTGTCATCAGTCCGCTGCTCTCCGTCATCTACATGAACCGGTTCCTGAAGCATTGGCGTCTCAGCGGTCGGCGTGAAGCATTCCATGGCCAGATTATCTCCTATGCCGACGACTTCGTCATTCTCAGCCGCGGCCACGCGGAAGACGCATTGACGTGGACGAAAGCGGTGATGACCAAGCTTGGGCTGACACTCAACGAGACTAAAACCTCGGTGAAGAATGCCCGATTGGAAAGCTTTGACTTCCTTGGGTACACGCTCGGACCCCGCCACTTCCGCAATGGGGGGCGGTGGTATCTTGGCGCGGCTCCGTCGAAGAAAAGCGTGCTGCGGATCAAGAGGAAGGTCAGCGAACTGCTGACGCCGGGCAACAAGGGCGCTTGGCCCGAAGTACAAGCACGACTGAACCGCCTTCTGCGCGGCTGGTCCGCTTACTTCAGCTATGGCTCGCTTGCTACGGCTCATCAGGCCGTTGATCGACACGTCTTTGACCGCGTGCTCGCCTTTCTGCGCAGACGACATAAGACGCCAGGACGTGGCGTCAGACGGTTCTCTGATCAGATCTATGGGAACCCTGGCGTACTTGTGCTGAACCGCGTGCGCAAAGTGTCGCCGACGTGCGCCTTGTGACGAAACCTGTCGGAAAGCCGGATGCGGGAAAACCGCACGTCCGGTTTGATGAGCGGGGAGAGGAAACGGAACGCGCAACAAGCGCATCACCGCGCCTCTCCTCGACTCTACTCAAGCGCAACAAGAACGACGGCCGCGATGCCGAAGGGGTTTGCGAAGCTGTGACGCGACCGACGATGCGGTTTGTTCCGGTG
>NZ_LBKA01000113.1:0-1988 GCF_028128955.1 Bradyrhizobium sp. CCBAU 11386 | reverse complement strand
TTGGCGACCGATCTCCTCGACCGAGGCCGAGAGCTCTTCCGTCGCGGTGCCCCCCCCCCCCCCCCCCCCCCCCCCCCCCCCCCCCCCCCCCCCCCCCCCCCCCCCCCCCCCCCCCCCCCCCCCCCCCCCCCCCCCCCCCCCCCCCCCCCCCCCCCCCCCCCCCCCCCCCCCCCCCCCCCCCCCCCCCCCCCCCCCCCCCCCCCCCCCCCCCCCCCCCCCCCCCCCCCCCCCCCCCCCCCCCCCCCCCCCCCCCCCCCCCCCCCCCCCCCCCCCCCCCCCCCCCCCCCCCCCCCCCCCCCCCCCCCGGCCGAGGCCGAGACGTTGGAGACGATGGCGCCGACGGCGCTCTCGAAATCGTCGGCAAAGCGGATCAGCTCGGAGCGGCGGCTGGCGGCCTGCTCCCGGCTCTGGGCTTCGCTCGCGGCGGCATCGCGCTCGGCCTTGGCAACCGCCTGGACCTTGAACTCCTCGACAGCGCCGGCCATCTCGCCGATCTCGTCCTTGCGGCCGAGGCCCGGCAGCACGACGTCGAAATTGCCCGAGGCGAGCTCGCGCATCGCCTTGCACATCGCGATCATCGGGCGCGAGATACCGTTGCCGAGCATCAGGGCGAGCACGGCGCCGATGGCCAGGCCGCCCAGCGCCAGCATCAGCATCAGCCGTTCGGTCTCCCCGATCGTTGCATTGGCGCTGGCCTCGATGCGCTGCTGATCGGCGGTCAGGTCCGATCGCAGCTCACCCGAAAGCTTGAGGATGGACGCGGCCGTCTTGGTCATCTCGCCGTTCGACTTGACGATGACCTTCACGTTCTCGGTCAGCTTGGCAAAGGAGGTGCGGTACTGCTTCAGCAGATTGCTGATCTCGGTGACGCGGTCGGTGATCTTCTGGTCGTTGGCATAAATCGAGACCAGCAGAGTCTCCAGGAACTTGATGCGGGCGATCACGCCGTCGGCGGTCTTCGGCTCGGGCTTGGCGACGAAGGCGCTGACCGAGGTGGAGACCGCGAGATATTGCGAGGTGACGTCCTTGGCCGTGGTCTGGACCGAGGAGAGCCCGGCGAGCGCCGCGGTATCGGCAAGGTCGTCGAACTTGAAGCGGATCTTGTTGCCGACGGTGTTGAGCTCATCGGCCGCGATCTTGTTGTTCTCGCGCGTCAGGGTGATGATCTCACCGAATACTTTCGTAAAGCGCTGGAACTCCGCCTCGAGCTTGCCGACCTGCTCGCGGCGCGCGGCGCCGGTCGTTGCGGACGTCGATTTGGCGATCGCCGCCTTCAGATTCTCTTCCGCCGCTTTGGCCGCGGTCTCGTCGTCTGTCGCGCCGGTCAGCGTATAGGCCCGCGCCAGCCCCTGGTAGGCGATCAGCTCGCGGTCGACGGTTCGCGCGAGATCCGCTTCCGCCACGCTGGCCCGGTAGAAGGCCACGGCGGCCTGGATCCGCTCGAAGCCGAAATAGGCGAAAGCCATGCTGACGGCGAGGATGGCTAGCACCGCCACGAAGCCGAGGATGATTTTTGCGCGAAAGCGCAAGGTTGGTAGTTTCGATGTGTTCGGCTTGGACTTGACGGACATTCCCCCACCCCATTCCATTCGCGGAAAACCAGGCGCAGCCCGGAAGCAGCCCGCTTCCCGGCTCGTGTGCACGGTAATTGGCAAATGATAAGCGGCGGTAAATTTGCGGCGTCGCAACTTGCGGTTCGGTGACGCGGGGGAATGTTAAGGCGCGCTTTCTCGCGCCGCTACAAATTGAAGGCCGGCGCCAATCTCCGCTGTCGTCCCGGACAAGCGCAGCTGCCGGCAACGCGTAGCGTGCCGGGAGCGGAGCGCTGATCCGGGACGACAGCGGAGTATGGGGCGACGGCGCAGACTTCAGAGACGGCGAGCGCTTACGCCGCCCGGATATTCGCCATGAAGCGGTCGAGCTCGGCGCGGAGGCGGGTGCTTTCGGATGACAGCGTCTTGGCCGAGTTCAGCACCTCTTCCGAGGCC
>NZ_LBKA01000112.1:0-1983 GCF_028128955.1 Bradyrhizobium sp. CCBAU 11386 | reverse complement strand
TGCCGGCGCGCGGTGATGGGGTGATCCCGGTTCGGAGCGGGCAACGGGGATCAGAATGACCAGCCAATCGCAGCTGCGCGAGAAGCTTCGGAAGATCGAGGCGTTGTTCGCGGGTGCCGGAACTGCCGGTGAGCGCCTTGCGGCGGAAGCTGCGCTACAGCGGGTGCGTGCCCGGGTCGCGGAGCTCGCTCGCCACGATCCGCCGATCGAGCAGCAATTCTCACTTCCTGACCAATGGTCGCGGCACCTGTTTTTGGCGCTTTGCCGCCGGTACGGGCTGCGGCCGTTTCGTTATCACCGCCAACGACGCAACACGGTGGTGATCCGTGCGTCCCGAGGCTTCGTCGACAAAGTTCTGTTGCCGGAGTTCACCGAGCTGGAGAGGGCGTTGCAAGTTTATCTGCACGAGATGACGCTGCGCGTGATCCGCGAGGAGATCTATGACGACACCAGCGATGCGCAGGAAGTTCCAGAGTCCCTGCCGTCGAACTGATCAGGCGGCGAGCTTTGCCAGCGAACTGTCGCGCTCGGCCTTCCAATTCCACGGCAACAGCATGTGCAGCTGATTGATCTTTGTACGTCCGGAGACGATGCGCTCGAGAACATCGGTCAGATAGTGTCGCGGGTCGATGTCTTGCAGCTTTGCCGTGTTGATGAGCGAGGCGAGAATGGCCCATGTCTCGGCGCCGCCTTCACTGCCGGCGAACAAGTAGTTCTTCTTTCCCAGGCCTATCGGCTTGATGCTGCGCTCGACCGTATTGCTGTCTATTTCAATGCGTCCGTCATCGATGAAGCGCGTCAGGCCGTCCCAATGGTTGAGGGTGTAGCGGATGGCTTTGCCCAGACCGGACTTCTTCGAGACTTCCAGCAGTCGCGCCTCGAGCCAGGGTTTGAAGTCCTCAATCAGCGGCCTGGTGTCGGTTTGCCGCACCGCAGCCCGCTGCGCCGCCGGCAGACCGCGGATGCGATCCTCAATGGCGTAGAACATCGCGATCCGTTGCAGCGCTTCCGCGGCAATCGGCGACTTCGTCGCGACGTGAACGTCCCAGAACTTCCGCCGCGCATGCGCGAAGCAGAACGCCAGCAGCACCAGACGGCCGCCGTTCTTGATCAGGCCCTTGTAGGCAGCATAGCCGTCGACCTGCAGGATGCCGTGGTAATCCCCGAACAGCTGCTTGGCGCGGATCGCCTTGCGATCCTCGGCAAACATGTAGACCACCGCCGGCGGCGCGGGGCCGCCCCACGGACGGTCATCGGTGGCGATCGCCCAGAACTGGCAGACTTTGGTTCTGCCACGGCCGGGATCGAGAACCGGCAGTGGCGTCTCGTCGGCAAACAGCCGCGGGTAGGACATCACTGTGTCGCGCAACAGCGTGTGAAGCGGCTTCAGCCACCAGGCGGCGCGGCCCATCCATGAGGCCAGCGTCTGCCGGTCGAGCGTGATGCCTTGCGCGGCGAACATCTGTTCCTGGCGATACAGCGGCAGCTGGTAGCCGTATTTCATCACCGCGATGTGGGCCAGCAAGGCTTCCGTCACCATCCCGCCGTCGATCGCCTGGGCCGGCGCCGGTGCCTGCAGCACACCCTGGCGGCATCCCCGGCAGCCGTAGCGCGGACGCACAATGCGCTTGACCTGGTACTGCATCGGAATGACGTCGAAGGCTTCCTTGACGGTCTCCCCGATCTTGTGCAGCCGCTCGCCGCAGCAGGGGCAGATGTGGCTCTCGATATCGATCACGACGTCGATGCGCGGCAAATGCTCCGGAAGCCTCCCCCGGTTGCGTCGCGCCGGTCGCTTGCTACGGCCTTCCGCTCCATCAGGCAGCCTGCCTCCGGTCCCGTCGTCGTTGGCGGCGGCACGAGCCGCCTGCGCCGTGATGGTGAAGAGAGACAGCTGTCCGGGATCCAGTGTCTCGGAGCGGGGACCAAAGATCGTGCGCTTGTACTGGGACAGGATCATCAGGAGCTTGTCGTTCTCCTGGA
>NZ_LBKA01000111.1:0-1862 GCF_028128955.1 Bradyrhizobium sp. CCBAU 11386 | reverse complement strand
GCTGTACCGCGCCGCCCTGTCCTTGCTGTCCTTGGCCCTGCCGCTGCGGCGGCTGGGCGCCTTGCCGGTTCGGCGCGCCCGGCTGCTGCTGACCCGGACGGTTGTTCTGGCCCGGCTGACCGTTCGGCCGCTGCGGCTGTTGGCCGGGCGCCGTCGTCGGCCGCAATTGTTGCGGCTGCGGCGGCTGCGCCGGCCGCGGAATGCGGCTGATCGCGGTCGGATTGGCGCGGCGGAAGTCGCGCTGCTCGGTGACGATCTGGCGGCCCGTGGTCTGCGCCAGATGCACCTGGCTGACGAAGCCGCGGTCGCGCGCGATCTGCTGCGGGGCAATCGTGATCGGCACGGCCGCAAAGCGCATGCCGCCGGGGCCGCCCGTGCCGGGGCGGATCGCAAAGCCGCTCGCGCCTTGCGTCAGCGCGCCGAGCCGCGCGCCGCTGCTGCGGTCGTTGACTTCGATGTGTCCGACCCGGCCGTCGGCGTCGGGATAGAGCTTGATGTTGACGTTGCTCGCGCGGCTCGCGGCCGCGCCTTCCGGCACGTCGACGACGCCGGTGGTGCCGCGGATGCCGAGCGTCGCCGTCGGCGTCGCGATCTTCATGTCGCCGGTCTTCGCCACCGCCGCCGCAACGAAGGCAACCGTGCCCTTGCCGATGTCGAAGATCGCCGAATTCTGCTTGCCGCCGTCCTCGTAGACGTAATTGTCGATGGTGATCCTGGCGCTGGCGGAGAGGTTGAACGTGGTCGCATCGTTGAAGGTGATGCCGAGCGAGGAGTTCGACGAGGTCTGCACGACGTCGTTGAGATAGATGTCGTCGCGCACGCGCAGCGGATAGGAATTCTTGTCGCGGACCACGGTCGCGATTCCCGTCACGGTCGCGACGTTGCCGATCGGCTCGACCGTGGCGGATTGCGCGTCCGTGGCCGGCGTCGGCGAGGCTGCGGGGGTCGGAGAGGGGGCGGGCGCCGGCTGTGCCTGCGGCTGCACCTGTGCGAGTTCGATTGCATCGGATGCGAACGCCCCGCTCGCGCCGGCCAGCGGCAAGGCCAGCAGCGGAATCGCAAACACGAAGCGGCGCCAAGCCACCAATGAAGTCACGAAGAGGTCCCGGTGAGAACGCGAGGTGAGATCGGCCGATTTCAGCCGTGGACAGCTGAATGGCGGATGAACGTTGTGGCAGGGGAGGGGCGAATGTTCGAAACGGTGCGCGCTTGGGGCTAGTTATCTCGACAACGTCATGGCCGGGCTTGTCCCGGCCATCCACGCCCTGCCTTGCGGCACCAAGAACGTGGATGCCCGGGACAAGCCCGGGCATGACGAATACTTGTGCGTGTCGCGCGAGAT
Organism: Bradyrhizobium sp. CCBAU 11386; assembly: GCF_028128955.1. NCBI lineage: Bacteria > Pseudomonadati > Pseudomonadota > Alphaproteobacteria > Hyphomicrobiales > Nitrobacteraceae > Bradyrhizobium > Bradyrhizobium sp. CCBAU 11386. The sequence continues at coordinate 520 of NZ_LBKA01000111.1, read as the reverse complement.
CCCGGGTTCGATGCTTCGCATCGCCCCGGGATGACGCGCTCCGCGCGTCAGCCCACGCGCTTCCAGGTCTGGCCGCCGCAGAACATGCCGCCGAAGGCGCAACCCTGCACGCGCATCGCATTCGGGCCCTTCATCGCGATCGTCGAGTCGTAGTTGCGGCCGGAGTCGGGATCGTGGATGCGGCCGCTCCACTTCGCGCCATCGGGCTTCATGTTGATCAGGATGCGCTCATTGGTCTTCTGCGCGTAGCCGCACAGATTGGCGCCGCACTGCTCGACACGGACGTTGCCCTTGTTCTCTTCGGTCGCCCAGATGCCGATCGGCGTGTTGGCGACCTGCGCCGGCGCAGCGGCCACCGGAGCCGGCGCGGGAGCAACGGCGACCGGTGCGGGCGCCGCAACGGGAGCCGCAGCGGGTGCGGGCTGCACCGTGTTGTCGAAGCCGACGGACGGAGCGGCGGCAACCGCCGTGGCGGGAGCTGCGGGGGCGGCAACCGCAGGCACGGCCGGCGCGGTCGCCT
>NZ_LBKA01000110.1:0-1769 GCF_028128955.1 Bradyrhizobium sp. CCBAU 11386 | reverse complement strand
ATTGCTCACGCTCTGTGAGGAATTGCTCAATTCCACCCAAGTATGTCAGTGATATGCGCAGATGGCGAGCAAACGCCGAATTCCTGCGTAACAGGACGCCATTCGCGCGAATTTTACCTAATTGGCTGCGCTACATTCACTGAGTGGTCCAGCATCAAGAGGGCTAAAAGGCTCTTGCCGGCTTCTTGGTCCATGCCCACTGCGGCTGCCTACCTTGGCGAGCTGCCTATCTTTGATATGGATGTTGGAGCAACTTTGGATCATGCAGTTCAGCGGTGATCAGAAACTTGAGGCTTATCGGCGGATGCTGCGCATCCGTCGATTCGAAGAAGAGGGTGCGCGACAGTTCAAAGCTGGCAAGATCCCGGGGTCCTTCCACCTGAGTGTGGGGCAGGAGGCTGCTATCGTGGGCGCGTGTCTCGCCCTTCGGGACCATGACGCCATGACTGGAACGCATCGTTCGCATGGCCATCCGATCGGGAAGGGAGCGCACCTGGACGCGCTCATGGCTGAGCTGATGGGCAAGGAGGGCGGCATTTGCAAGGGGCGCGGCGGTTCGATGCACCTTGCAGACAGATCGGTCGGGATCATTAGCGAATCGGCTATCGTCGGAGGGGGTATTCCTCTTGCCACAGGGTGCGCGTTCAGCGCTAAGGTGCGGGGCGACGCTCAGGTTACTCTTTGCTTCTTCGGCGATGGAGCGGTGAACCAGGGCACATTCCATGAGAGCCTCAACATGGCGTCGCTATGGAAGCTGCCGGTCATCTACTTTTGCGAGAACAATGGCTATGCAATTTCTACCTCGGTTGCGCAAAGCCACGGACAATCAAACATCGCGTTGCGGGCTGCGGGCTACGGCATGCCAGGCGTTACGGTTGACGGGCAGGATGTGAGCGCCGTCTATGAAGTCGCAGCGCAGGCTGTCGCGCGAGCGCGCGCGGGCGACGGGCCTACTCTCATAGTAGCTGACACTTATCGGTTCGATGAGCACAGTTTCGGCATGGTGATTTCGGGACCGCCCTACCGGTCGGTTGACGAAGTCGAGCGCTACAAGCGCGACCGAGATCCGATCGCGCTTTATCGCGTTAAGTTGCTCGAACACGGCGTCAATGAAAGTAGCTTGGCAGCAATCGAAGAGGAAGTCGCCAAAGCCGTCGAGCGGGCTGTGCAATTTGCCTTATCCAGCCCGCTGCCTCAGCCGGACACTTTGCCAGACTACATGTTCAACTCGCCGCTGGAAGGTCACTACAGCTCGATTGACGGGCCGGAGAGGAATTAGTCGATATGCAAACTCATATCCAAAAACCTGCCGCGGCGCCCTGCACGTACGTTCAGATGACCTATCTTGAGGCCATCATGCGGGCGCAGATAGAGGAAATGGAGTGTGATGAGCGCGTCATCCTCATGGGAGAGGACATTTCGGTATATGGCGGCGGCAAACTCGTCGAGCGATTCGGAAAAAATAGAATTTGGCACACGCCGATCTCGGAAGGCAGTTTTACCGGCGTTGGGATCGGCGCCGCCATCAACGGGTTGCGCCCGATCATAGACCTTACAATTGCGAGCTTCGTTTATCTGGCTTCGGATCAGATCATTAATCAGGCCTCGAAACTGCGATACATGACAGGAGGACAGATCGACGTTCCAATCGTGGTTCGTTCCTGTATGTACTCGATGAAGTCGGTAGCAGCCCAGCATGCTGACCGACCTTACACGTTCTTCATGAACGTGCCGGGCCTCAAGATCATCAGCCCGACCAGCGCCGCCGA
>NZ_LBKA01000109.1:0-1648 GCF_028128955.1 Bradyrhizobium sp. CCBAU 11386 | reverse complement strand
TACGCAAAGTGGCCGGTCAAGACCTGCCTCAGCCATTTCCCTTGTGCAGGGATCGGCCAGTGCATTCGGCGCCTTAGCTCCTCCTTGATTTCGCGGAGTTTGGTTCGCAAGCGGTCGCTACGGGTCTTCCGTTGAAGCTGGAAGCGCCCTTGGCGTGATTTGCCGCAGATAAACGTGAACCCCATGAACGCAAAGGTTTCCGGCTTTCCGAGTCCGCGCTGCTTGCGTTGAGCCGCCGCATGGCGACCAAACTCAATCAGGCGGGTCTTGGCCGGGTGGAGCGTCAGCTCGAACTCCTCCAGTCTCGCGCGCATCGCGTCAAGGAAACGACGTGCGTCATCCTCGCGCTCAAAGCCGACTACTACATCGTCCGCGTAACGCACGATGATCATGCCGCCGGAGACCTCGCGCTGTCGCCAGCGTTTGGCCCACAGGTCGAGAGCGTAGTGCAGGTAGATGTTGCCGAGAAGCGGTGAAATCACCGAACCTTGACCCGTTCCCCTGTCATCAGCGGCTACGACGCCGTCTTCGAGAACACCCGCCTTCAGCCATTTCTGAATGAGGCGGATGATGCGCTTGTCGCCGATCCTATGTTCCAAGAAGCGAACCAGCCAAGGTTGACTGACTGCGCCAAAGAAGTTTTGGATGTCGGCGTCAATGATCCAGTTCACGTGCCGCGTCTCGATCGCTGTGCAGAGCGCGTCCAACGCATCATGTGGTCCTCTGCCGGGCCGAAACCCGTAGGAAAAGCCACAGAAGTCTCCTTCGTAGATGGCGTTGAGCACGATGACGGTGGCGCCCTGGACGATTTTGTCTTCGAGAGCCGCGATCGCTAACGGGCGCTGCTTGCCGTCTGCCTTTGGTATGTACGTCCGGCGAGACGGTTGCGGGCGATACGCTCCTCGTTGGACCCGTTTGTGCAGATCGGCGAGCCGGGGCTCGAGATCTTCCTCGTAGTCCTCCCACGTCATGCCATCCACTCCGGGAGCAGCCTTACGCCTGAGCGCAAAGAACGCCGCCCGCAGTGTATCGACATTGATGTGGTGAAAGAGCGCGGTGAACCGGTCCTTCTTCCTCAGCCTTGCGGCTGTCCGTACGCGGTCCAGCGACTGGGTCATGCGAGCCCGGCCCTGTGTCCGGTGCATGCGCTGCTGTTCCGCGTTTCCCTTGGTCCCCGGCCTTGGCTCCGCCCACTCCGCCGCCAGTAATCCGGCTTTGTTCGTTGGCTTCTCAGCTACTATGCCAGAGTCAGACTTCTCCGTGTCGTGCATCAGCGGCTACAGCTCCTCGCCTTCCCGCTGCGGACCATCTCCTCCGAGAAGGAAGATGGCCGACCCGGAGATATCCCGGTTCCCGTACAAGGAGCTTCCATACATGCCAGGGTCTACGACCACGCCGGGTTGGACGGGTGCTCGCGTTTGCGCACTCGCCCATATTGCCTTCCGCTCTTTGGACAGCGTCGGCTCCCGAGATAACACTGTTTCGCGGCTCAATGGCTGGCCTGCATGCTCCCCTACCGACGCTTCGCCGACACCCTCGCGGACGCCTGCGCACGGCTCGGGGCCGATGTGGTTCGCTACACCTTCATCGCAATGGACTTCCACCATCTATTCCTTGCCGGTCTCCCGGCGCACCCAAAGTAGTGCTA
>NZ_LBKA01000108.1:0-1583 GCF_028128955.1 Bradyrhizobium sp. CCBAU 11386 | reverse complement strand
AACCGGCTGTTAGAGGTCGGGCAGAACATGTCCGCTCTGCCCGGGCATTTCAGACATCAACTTGCTCTGCTATTGCGAGCGCGTCATCGACCTCGATTCCTAGATATCGAACGGTGCTCTCGATTTTGGTGTGACCTAGTAGGAGCTGCACCGCCCGCAAGTTGCCTGTTCGCCTGTAGATCAGGGTCGCCTTTGTTCGGCGCAGTGAATGCGTTCCGAACAGGTGCGCATCGAGCCCTATACCTGTGAGCCATTCAGATAACAGCCGCGCGTACTGCCGAGTGGTCAGGCAGCGGTCAGGTCCACGTCGCCCGGTAAATAGATAGTCGCCTGGCTTCTTACCGGTCTCCCTCAGATAATCGTCAACGGCTTGGCGCGTCGACTCTGTAAGTTCGAATTTGACCGGCCGGCCAGTTTTCTTCTGTCGGACGCTTGCGCGGTCGGCTGCATAGCCGTTTGGCGCGACGTCATCGACTTTCAGCGCGACGACGTCACAGCCACGAAGTTTACTATCGATCGCAACGTTGAACAGCGCCAGATCACGGGTCCGGCCTTCGACCTGAAGCTTTGTGCGGATTGACCAGACGTGCTTCGGCCGGAGTGGCGGCTTAGCGCCGACGATCTTTCCATTATTCCACGGGATGTGCTTGGAGACATTCGCAGTGGTGCTTGGGACATCTGTCATGATGACCTCCTCAGTTAACGAGGTTGGCCATTCTCAACCGGCAGATCCTCTGACCTACGTCGGCTTTGAGAGGATTGGAGACGTCCTTTGGTCTAGTTCCATCTATCGAAAGGACGCGACTGACCGAGAACTGACGTCGGGGCAAGGGAAGTTGGTCAGACTGATGCGCTGCTATAAACTCCGGACAATAAATTACCGCTGACGTTCGTTGGCATTCCTGATACCTTGCGTCGCGACTGCATTTGCCAAATCTTCCGCTCTGGATGGGGTGCTGGCGTGTGGATGCGTTACACACGGTTTTTGCCAATCGCGGCCGGAGTTCTGCTGCTCTTACTTGTCGATCAGCCAACTACATTCGCTCGCGGCAGTCAGGTAGGGCACGAAGATCCCTGGAATTCAGAACGTATCGATCGTTTGCCACCCGAGGTTCGAAGTGCCATCACCCGCATGTGCGGGAATGCGGCACAGGCCGCTCATTACTTTGCAACTTTTCTCGACAATTCACAGCTGATCAAGCTGCACTTCGAATATCTGCATTGTGATGACCAGACTCGATTTTGCAGGGGCACCAGTTGCCTGCGACAGGAGTACATCTCTACGGGTGGGCATTACCGGCTCATCAGGAGCTACTACGGCCGCGACGACGACTGATCGCCAATCGCCATTGCGTCACCTCGGGGCGTGTCAATTCCCGGAAATCTATTGAGCAGCGGATTTCTACTCAGTGTTCGATCCCCCACGCCCGCAGCCGGCTTAGGCAACATCGATCCAGAACTTGCCTTGCGGTGATCATTCCCAGCTAGGCCCTAGAATATAGTAAGCGCTTAGCCGGAACCCTTGCTTCGGGATCTGGATAGCTATGCGAAGAAGCCTCCGGCTTGGACGGAGGTTTGAGATG
>NZ_LBKA01000107.1:0-1565 GCF_028128955.1 Bradyrhizobium sp. CCBAU 11386 | reverse complement strand
GATTGGACAGCAAAAAGGACGTCCATTTAGACGGCCCATCGGCGGGGTCGGTGAGCCGGCTGGAAGTTCTTGAAGGACCGTCGGGGCGCCGCATGCGTTCGGAAGCTGAGAGAGCTCGGATCGTCGCCGAGAGTCTGGTGCCCGGTGCCCAGGTGTCCGAGGTTGCGCGCAAGCATGGAGCGACGCGCTGGCAGATCTACGATTGGCGACGGCGGTTTCGACAGCGAGGCATGTTGCCGCCATGCGAGGCGTCCCCGCCGACATTCGCGCCGCTGGTCGTGGACCGTGCGTTGGAGGAGCGTCAGGCTCCGGCGATCAAGCTTGAGATCGCGATCGGTGATGTCGTGCTGCGGACGGATACGGCCATTGATGGTGGGCAGCTGTCCCGGGTGATCCGTGCGGTGCGAGCGTCACGATGATCGCGGCCGGTGCTGATCTGAAGATTTACGTTGCAACGCGGCCGATCGACTTCCGCTGTGGCCACGATGGGCTTGCGGCAAAGGTGCAGGAGATGCTCCGTCTCGATCCGTTCAGCGGCGCAGCCTTCGTGTTCCGATCGAAACGAGCGGATCGGATCAAGATTTTGGTCTGGGATCGAACGGGCCTGGTGTTGGTGCACAAGCGCCTCGAAGGTTGCAAGTTTGTTTGGCCAACGATCGCGGACGGCGTGATGCGAATGTCGCCAGCGATGTTCGCTGCCTTGTTCGAGGGGCTGGATTGGAGATTGGTCCGCCCGGAAGAAGCACGGCGCCCGCAGGCGGCGGGATAACTGCGGCAGAATGACTCGGCAGCTATTTTGATCGTGGCACGCGCGGCGGCGATGTGCTCGAAATAGCGCATGAGCATCGCGGCGCTGCGCGACGAAAACGAACGCCTGAAGGCGCTTTTGGCGCAAACGCAGGCGGCCTTGAGCGAGCATCAGGGGGCGCTGGCGGCGTCGGAAGAAGCCCGACGCCGGCTGGAGATCATTCTCGGCGAATTGCGACGCGACAGGTTCGGCGCGAAATCCGAGAAGCTGCGACCAGATCAGTATCATTTGCCGCTCGAAGACGTGGAGATCGCGCAAGGCATCCTGGATGCCGCGCAGGAGAGAGCCGAGGCGGCGATCCAGGGCCGATCACGGAACGCGCCAGATCATGGTTCTCATAGCAATCGCGGCTGCTTGCCTGCCCATTTGCCGCGGGTGGAGCGGATTATCGAGCCTGTGAGCACGCTCTGCCCGTGCGGTTGCGGCGCCATGACGAAGATCGGCGAGGACGTCAGCCAGCGCCTTGACGTGATCCCGGCGCAATGGCGCGTGCTGGTCACGCGCCGCCCGAAATACATCTGTCGCCGCTGCTCGGGCCCCGTCGTGCAGGCGCACGCACCGGAGCACGTCGTGCCCGGCGGGCTGCCGACCGAAGCGGCCATCGCGCAAGTGATCGTCTCCAAATTTGGCGACCATACGCCATTTTACCGTCAGGCCGAGATCTATGCGCGCCAGGGGATCCGGCTTGATCGGGCGACACTGGGCAACTGGTCTGGCCGCGCCTGCTTCCATCTTCAGCCCATCGCGGACCACATGC
>NZ_LBKA01000106.1:0-1540 GCF_028128955.1 Bradyrhizobium sp. CCBAU 11386 | reverse complement strand
ACAAGAAACCCAGCGTCCGACGCGGGTCGGATAACGTTTTATGGTTTGAATCTGCGGCTTGATCTGATTCACTGGCTTCATGATATCGAAGCCGGACGATCTTCCATCGGACCTTGCAAGTGCCCTGGCGGCGCTGCAGACCGAGCGTGAGGCGCGGCTGCAGGCCGAGGCGGTGGCTGCCAGTGCGCGGGCGGAGCTGTCGGACAACGAGGCGCTAATCGCGCATCTCGAGCTGCGGATCGAGAAGCTCAAACGCGAACTGTACGGGCCGCGCTCCGAGCGCACGGCACGGCTGCTCGAGCAGCTGGAGTTGGAGCTCGAAGAACTCGCCACCACGGCGAGCGAGGATGAGCTTGCCGCGCACGCCGCAGCGGCGAAGACGCAGAACGTCCGTTCCTTCACGCGCAAGCGGCCGGTGCGCAAGCCATGGCCGGATGACATCGAACGCGAGCGCGTTGTCATGGAGGCTCCAACGAGCTGTGCCTGCTGCGGTGGATCGCGGCTGGCGAAGATCGGCGAGGATGTGACCAGGACGCTGGAGGAGATCCCACGCCGCTTCAAGTTGATCGAGACGGTACGCGAGAAGTTCACCTGCCGTGATTGCGAGAAGATCAGCCAGCCGCCCGCACCGTTCCATACCACGCCGCGCGGCTTCATTGGCCCACAATTGCTGGCGACGATCCTGTTCGACAAGTTCGGCATGCATATCCCGCTCAACCGCCAGAGTGCGCGATTCAAGGCCGAGGGGATCGACCTGTCGTTGTCGACCCTGGCCGACCAGGTCGGCCACGGCACCTTCGCCGTCATGCCGCTCTTCCATTTGATCGAACGCCATGTGCTCGCGGCCGAGCGCCTTCATGGCGATGACACCACCATCCGTATCCTGGCGAAGGGCAAGTGTACCACCGGACGGATCTGGACTTATGTGCGGGATGACCGGCCCTTCGCCGGGCCCGCGCCGCCGGCGGCGGTCTATTACGCCTCGAGCGACCGACGAGGCGAGCATCCCCAGAAGCATCTGGTCGCCTTCGGTGGTATCCTGCAAGCCGATTGCTACAGCGGGTTCGAACCGCTGTTCGATCCGCAGAAGAAGGCGCGGCCGATTACGCCGGCATTTTGCTTTGCCCATGCACGACGGGGCTTCTTCGAGCTGGCCGACATCGAGAAAAATGCTCGGGAAGGTAAGAAGGGCAAACCGGTCTCTCCGATCGCGCTGGAGGCGGTCAGACGCCTGGATGCATTGTTCGAGATCGAGCGCGCCATCAACGGCCGCGGCGCCGAGGAGCGGCGTGCCGTGCGCCAGGAACAGAGCAAGCCGCTTCTCGAGGACATGCACGCCTGGTTGCTGCGTGAGCGCGAAACCCTCTCGCGCTCCTCCGAGGTCCTAAAGCCTATGAATTACATGCTCAGGCGCTGGGACGACTTCGCCCGCTTCCTCGACGATGGCAGGATCTGCTTGACCACGGATGGTGTTGAGAAGTCCTTACCTTCAGTTCGTAGCAACTTTTTTTGGTTTTTCCTTCCAGGCAGCCACCATGCG
>NZ_LBKA01000105.1:0-1506 GCF_028128955.1 Bradyrhizobium sp. CCBAU 11386 | reverse complement strand
TGCACCACGCCAGGCGCGCTCGGGGTCGCCCGCACCGTCGAGATCGACACCACCGGCGGTCCAGGCTTCGGCTTCGAGCATTTCAAGGAGCTCGACTTCCTGCGCGACCACGAGGTGGTCCTGACCTTCGACGACGGCCCCTGGCCGAAGAACACGCCGGCGGTGCTGAAGGCGCTCGCCGATGAATGCACCACCGGCATCTTCTTCTCGATCGGCAAGCACGCCACCTACGAGCCGGAGATCCTGAAGCAGGTCTACGCGGCCGGCCATACCGTGGGCACCCACACCTGGTCGCACGCCAACCTCAACAACAAGAAGCTCACCGAGCCGCAGCGCAAGGAAGAGATCGAGAAGGGCCTTTCCGCGGTGAAGTGGGCGCTCGGCGGCATCTCGCCCTCGCCGTTCTTCCGCTTCCCGGCGCTCCAGCATCCGCCGGAGATGGTCACCTATCTCGGCAACCGCAACACGGCGATCTTCTCCTGCGACATCGACTCCTTCGACTTCAAGGCCTCCAAGCCCGAGAAGGTGGTCGAGACCGTGATGAAGAAGCTCGACGGCAAGGGCAAGGGCATCGTTCTGATGCACGACTTCCAGAAGCACACGGCGGAAGCCCTGCCCGAGCTCCTCAAGCGCCTGAAGGCAGGCGGCTACAAGGTGGTGGCGATGCGCGCCAAATTCCCTGCGTCGACGCTGCCCGAATACGACCAGGAGCTGCTCAAGGACGTCAAGCTGCCGACGGTGAGCCAGCGCCCGGTCAATTCCGTGGTGACGACCGTTTCCGAATAGAAGGCAATTGTCTTTCCGTATCGAAGGCTATGTCATCGTCTCCGCGGACGGCATGCTCGCCGACGCGAGCCATGTCATGCCCGACACCCTGAAGTTCGAAGGCGACAAGCTGTTCTTCGAGCAGGCGCTCGATCGCGCCGCGCTGATCGTGCACGGCCGGCACTCGCACGAGCAGCAGCCAAACTCTCCGAAGCGCAAGCGGCTGATCACGACCCGCAAGATCAAGGCACTCACCGTCGATCCGGAGATGCCGAACGCGACATTGTGGAATCCGGATCACGCGAGCTTCGAAGAGGCCTGCGCCTTCGCCGATGTCGCCTCCGGCATGGTCGCGATCATCGGCGGTCCCGTCGTGTTCGACATGTTCATGGACCGTTACGACACGTTCTGGCTGTCGGAGGCCCCGCATCTGCGCCTGCCCGGCGGCGAAGGTTGTTTTGTCGGCGTGCCGGAGCGGACGCCGCACGAGGTACTGGCGTCACACGGGATGAAGCCGGGCGCGCCATACCTGCTCGACGCGGCGCATGACGTCACGGTGACGCCGTGGCGTAGGTCTTCGTAGGGTGGGTTAGCGAAGCGTAACCCACCTCTTCTCTCACCGCGGTTGGTAAAGGTGGTGGGTTACGCCTTCGGCTGACCCACCCTTGTATTAGCGCGAGCGCTTATGATGGTGGCGTTCCGTGAGGAATGGCCCAGCCCGGGTGACGGCCCGAGCTGGGT
>NZ_LBKA01000104.1:0-1418 GCF_028128955.1 Bradyrhizobium sp. CCBAU 11386 | reverse complement strand
CGGAGGTTGTGGCCAACGGCCGAGAGGAGAACGTTAGCGGCATCTCCGGCGCGGCCTTTGAGATAGCAGCGGCCAAGGTGACCTTCGTTCTTCATGTGTCCGATGATGGGCTCGATGGCTGAACGGCGGCGTAGCTCGCGCTTGATGACGCCGAAGACGCCGCGCTTCTGGCCCGAGATGAAGACGCGGCGGGGATTTTGTGTGTCGTGGCCGCGATATCCCTTGTCGACATAGGCCCGTTCGATCGGGCAGCCGGTGAGGCTCTCGGTGCGCTCGATGACGTCGCGAAGGGTGTGACCGTCGTAGGGGTTGTCCGGCAGCGCGCAGGCGTGGAGCACGAACAAGCCGCCGGGAGCTCTTTGGTTGTTGGTGACGATGGATGCCTTCACGCCGAACTCATAGGGCGCGGCGGCCTTGCCCTTGCCGATGCACTCGACCTCCGGAGCATGGAAGGAATACAGCTTGAAGCCGCGCTGGCGCTGCTGCTGCGAGCGGATCTGGATGGCTCGGCTCAGCGGCAGGGCGAATGCCTCCTCCAGTGCGGGCTGGCCCTCGGTCTTGCGGCGAATGTCGCGGATGATCCGGCCCAGCCGGCTGCGCAGAAGGCGCAGCTGTCGCTGATGCCGGTTGAATTGTTTGGCATGAGCGTAGCGGCCCGCCATCATTGCCGCGCTTTTGGCCACGCGAACATAGGATTGCCGGAGCCTGACCCCGTGCTTCCTCGCCAGGCGGTTCAACCCGCGGATCGCTGCATGCAGCAGCTTGGCGTCGGTCGGAAAGCTGATGGCCTTCGGTTGGACGGTCGTGTCGACCGTGACCCGCTTGAGGTCCTGGCTGCGCAACGCACCGCTCGCGTGCGCCACCCGAAGGCTCTCGGCCAACAACCGCTCCAGCTCGTCGCCGAGCCGCTTGCGCCAGTGGCTCAGGTCTGAGCGCTCATGCGGGAAAACGTGCTGGAAAAACTCTTCGCCGGTGAAGAACTGGAAGTACGGATCGTGGACCCAGCGCTCGCACACCCCTTCATCGGACAGGCCGTAGATGTGCTTGAGCAGCAGCAATCCGATCATGAATCGGGTCGCGATACCCGGCCTGCCGTTGTCGCTGTAGAGCGGCGCGATCTCGCCGTCGATCCAGTCCCAATCGACCCTGCCGGCGAGCAGAACCAGCTCGTGTCGCATGTTGATGATCTGGTCCAGCCGGGACCGGAACAGATCGTTCGAGCCTGTCGTCCTGTGCTTCTTTGGTCGCATCGGTGCCTCCGATGCAGCACAGAATCACGGTTCGCAGCGGCAGGGAAATCCAAAATCGAAATTGCAGGGTTTTGGGCTGTGAAGCCTCAATCCCCTGCAATCTCAAATGCCGCCGCAACCGGAAAACAGACTCCCAATCAAGTGCTTGGAGGCTTGTTCACGGACAAC
>NZ_LBKA01000103.1:0-1403 GCF_028128955.1 Bradyrhizobium sp. CCBAU 11386 | reverse complement strand
GTCTGGAAGGTTGGCGGTCGTCCCTCACATTGATGGTGTAACGGAGTCGAGGTTGGGCCTTGCTCCAAGCATCGAGGAGAGACGACCATGGAGCATTATGCCGGAATCGATGTGTCATTGGAATGCACCAGCGTGTGCGTTGTCGAGGCGAACGGCAAGATCGCTCGAGAGACCAAGGTGGCCAGCGAACCGGAGGCGCTGATCGGCTGGTTCCGTTCGCTGGGGTTCGAGTTCGCCAGGATCGGCCTCGAGGCAGGACCGCTGTCACAATGGCTTTACGCGGCGATGAAGAAGGCCGGCCTTGCCGTCGAGCTTCTGGAGACGCGCCACGTGAGCGATGCCTTCAAGGCGATGCCGGTGAAGTCGGATCGCAACGACGCCCGCAACATCGCACAGTTGATGCGGCTCGGCTGGTTCCGGCCGGTGCATTGCAAGTCGATGAGTGCCCAGGAGACCCGCGCCATGCTGACCGCGCGCAAGCTGATCCAGAGCAAGCTTCAGGACGTCGAGAACAGCTTGCGGGGGATCCTGCGCGGCTTCGGCTTGAAGGTCGGCAAGACGACGAAGCGCAGCTTTGCGGGGCGGATCAGCGAGCTGGTGGCCGGCCACCCGGCCCTGGAGGCGATCACCGCGGCGATGCTCGCGGTTCACAGGGTGCTACTGCGCGAGTTCAACGGGTTTGAGAAGCAGGTGCGGACCATGTCGCGTCTGGATGCCAAGGCCAAGCTGCTGATGTCGACGCCGGCCGTGGGACCCATTATCTCGCTGACCTATGCCAGCGCTATCGATGACCCCGCCCGCTTCACTTCGTCGAAGCGGGCGGGGCCGCTGTTCGGGTTGACGCCGAAGAAGCACCAGTCAGGCGAGACCGACTACTCCGGCCGCATCAGCAAGAATGGCGACACTTCCGTGCGCGAGGCGCTCTATGAGGCTGCCCACATCATCCTGACGAAGCCGATCAGGGGCTGTACGCAGCTCAAGAGCTGGGCGATGCGGATCGCCAGGCGTGCCGGCATGAGCAAGGCCAAGGTGGCGCTGGCGCGCAAGCTCGCCGTGATCATGCTTCGCATGCTCAAGGACAACGCACCCTTCAACTCGGCCGCCAAGGCGAGCGCCATGGCGGCCTAAAGCAGGAGCAAACAGGTTTCGGGCGGGTCACCACACCAGCCTTCCCGAAGCGAAGTCCCTTCGCCGGGACGATGGATCAGGTCAGGCCGTCATGCGGGTTGTCGACACATCTCTCGATGTGATCACGCTTCCGTAGATTGGCCGGCCTGCTCCTCTTAGAACCCCATCAGGCGACGGCCACAGCGCCGATCCCGTACAGAAGCAGGTTCCCGGCGAGAGGATGACGCAAAAAGGGATTGACTAACCAAGGCCCGTTACAGAAGCCCGCATGAGCG
>NZ_LBKA01000102.1:0-1391 GCF_028128955.1 Bradyrhizobium sp. CCBAU 11386 | reverse complement strand
GAAGTTCGTCGAGCCGTTGGACCGGATGTGCAGCGATGCGTGCCAGGACGTCGGCGAGCCAGGCTTGTGGATCCACATCGTTCATTTTGGCTGTGACGATCAGGCTGTACATCATCGCGGCACGGTTGCCGCCGCGGTCGGAGCCACAGAACAGCCAGGACTTTCGCCCCAGGGCGATGCCGCGCAGGGCTCGTTCGGCGGCGTTGTTCGACAGGCAGATGCGGCCATCGTCGAGGAAGCGGGTGAACGCGCTCCAGCGCTTGAGCATGTAGTCCATCGCCTTGGCAACATCGTTGCGCCGTGAGAGCTTGGCGCGTTGCACACGCATCCAGGCTTCCAAATCGGCAACCAGCGGCATGCTGAGCTCCTGACGGACGGCCTGGCGCCGTTCGGGCGTCTCGCCGTTGATGCCGCGCTCGATCTCGAACAAGGCATCGATCCGGCGGACTGCTTCCAGCGCCAGCGGCGAGATCACCGCTGGCTTTTTGCCTTGCACCTTGCGGCGCGCATTCTCCGCCAAATCAGCCATCACGAAGAATGGCCGTCGGGCATGGACCCAACACGCCGCTTCCAGGATCGGACCTGCATTGCGGCCCCGTTCGTAAAGCTTGCCATAGCCGCCATAGGCATCGGCCTGGAAGATGCCGCTATAGCCAGCCAAATGGGCCTGGGGATGCTCGCCGGCGCGATCGCGCGAGTAATAAAATACTGCCCCCGGCGGGGCCTGCCCACCAAAAGGCTTGTCGTCGCGCACATAGACCCAGATGCGGCCGGTGTCGGTCTTGCCTTTGGCCAGGACCGGCACCGTCGTGTCGTCCCCATGCAATCGCTCGGCACTCAGCACGTGGGCCTCGAGGCGCCGGAACAAGGGCGTCAGCGCGACTGTGCAGCCGCCAACCTGGTCGGCGAGGGTCGACAGGCTGATCGGCACGCCTTCCTTGGCATAGCGTTCGGCCTGCCGGTTCAGCGGCTGGTGCTGGCCGAACTTCTCGAACAGCACCATCGCCAACAAGCTGGGGCCGGCCCAACCACGGGCGATGACGTGGAACGGCGCCGGGGCCTGGCTGATCTTCTCGCAATCACGGCAGCTGAACTTCTCCCTGACGTGCTGGATCACCTTCCAGGATTTCGGGATCACCTCCAGCGTCTCGGTAATGTCCTCCCCGAGCTTGGACAACCGCGCTCCGCCGCAACAAGCGCACGCCACAGGTCCCGGCACGAGCACCCGCTCGCGAGGCAGATGGTCCGGGAACGGCTGGCGCGACGGCTTCTTGCGCGTGAACGAGGCCACCTTCGTCGCCCTGGCCGCGGCCATTTCGGCAGCGAGTTCGTCCTCAGTCGCTGAGGCCTCGAGCTCCTCCAGCGTCAGTTCGAGCTGATCCAGCAGCCTT
>NZ_LBKA01000101.1:0-1350 GCF_028128955.1 Bradyrhizobium sp. CCBAU 11386 | reverse complement strand
TGTGCCGAGCGCGCATTGAGAGGCATCGCCTTGGGACGGCGGAACTGGACCTTCGCCGGCAGCCAGCGTGGTGCCGACCGTGCCGCCATCATGCTGACGATGATCACGACCTGTCGCCTCAACGAGGTCGATCCCAAGGCCTGGCTCGCCGACGTCCTCGCCCGTATCGCCGATCTTCCCACATCGCGTCTGCACGAACTGCTGCCCTGGGAATGCAAGCTCCTGGGCCAAGCCGGCAAGCCCGCCGGTCAGCAGGCCGCCTGACCTTCACGCAACGCCATCATAGAGCTCGCCGGGCCCGCGCGCACGCGTCAATCGGGCGGTCTTCATCGTATGCCTACTCGTTTCTTCATAAAACCGTTCAAGCGGCATTGGCTGCTTGGAGATGTGATGATACCACTTGTGACCATGATGCTCGTTCGGCACCCGATCCAGGTGTTCAGATGAACTTGCCCGCGCTGTTTGCCGCGCTCGATGTCGCTTCCGCTTTGTCATTGGCAAATGCTACAAGCGCCATCGGGCGGTCGAGTTCTTGAAGTTACTCAAAGAGATCGACGCTCAAATCCCTGAGGGGCTCGCTGTCCATATCGTCATGGACAACTAGCCACCCACAAGACACCCAAGATCAAAGCGTGGCTCGCTCGCCGGCCGCACTAATGTCCACTTCACGCCGACTTCCGCGTCATGGATCAATCAGATCGCCGGATCGGGGTCGACTTCACACGCGAAATGGAAAAGCTTTGGTTACATCCCAGCCGTTGTGTCGGGAGTCCCACCCCGTTCGTCGTCGACCGTGACGGCCGCATCGCCTTTGTCGGTTTGACGATGCAACTCGATGACGTTCTACCCAAAGTTCTGACCGGCAGCTGGCGCACCAGCGATGAAGCTAAAGCCGCCGAGACAGAGCGGATCGCCCGAGACAAGCGCACAAGGGGCGAAACGGCGCGCAAGAGCTGATACCACGCATCGTGATCCCGGTTTGGATCCGCCACTGGTCCGTCCGCGCCACGTTTGTGCTCAACAGGTTTTATCGGGCCAACGGCGGCCGAGCCGTCCCTACCCGCAGCCTTACCGCCAAGTACGGCGGCTTGCGCGACGAGAACGGCTCGGTAACCATGGCTTGATCGACCAGGCGGGCAAGGTCGCAATTGCGTCGCGCCTCACATCCGATCCTTCACGGCCTCGCTCCTGCATTCGCCAGGAGCACTCTTCTCTGTAGAGATTCGAGCTATCAATAATGTGACGAACTTGCGTTCCAGATGACTAGCTAGCACTACTTTGGGTGCGCCGGGAGACCGGCAAGGAATAGATGGTGGAAGTCCATTGCGATGAAGGTGTAGCGAACCACAT
>NZ_LBKA01000100.1:0-1344 GCF_028128955.1 Bradyrhizobium sp. CCBAU 11386 | reverse complement strand
GGAAAGCTGACGGCGGGATCATCGCCCAACGGGGCGATTGTTTCCAGTGTCATGTAGCGGCCGCGCTGGACCGCCCACTCGTCGTTCTGCTCGAGCAGGATCGCCCCGACGAGGCGGACGATGGCGTCTTCATTGGGGAAGATGCCGACCACTTCGGTTCGGCGCTTGATCTCGCCATTGACCCTTTCGAGCGGATTGGTCGAGTGCAGCTTGGCGCGGTGCGCGGCCGGGAAGGTCATATAGGCCAGCACGTCGGTCTCGGCCTCGTCGAGGAAGGTGGCGAGCTTCGGCAGCTTGGGGCGAAGTTGGTCGGCGATGCGCCGCCATTGCGCCCGCGCCGCCTCCGCATCGTCCTGGGCGAAGGCGGTGGCGATGAAGGCGGAGACGACGCGCCGTCCGCTCTTGCCGGCATGCGCCAGCGCGTTGCGCATGAAGTGGACGCGGCAGCGCTGCCAGGTGGCGTTGAGAACCTTGCCGACCGTGGCTTTGATCCCCTCATGAGCGTCGGAGACGACGAGCTTGACGCCACGCAGGCCGCGGCGGGCGAGCTTGCGCAGGAACGCGGTCCAGAACGTCTCGGCCTCGGACGGGCCGATATCCATGCCGAGCACCTCGCGCCGGCCGTCGCTGTTGACCCCGACCGCGATGATCACCGCGACCGAGACGATGCGCCCGTTCTGGCGCACCTTCACGTAGGTGGCATCTATCCAAAGATACGGCCAGTCGCCCTCGATCGGCCGGTTCAAGAAGGCCTTCACCTTGTCGTCGATCTCACCGCACAGCCGCGACACCTGGCTCTTGGAGATGCCGCTCATGCCCATGGCCTGCACCAGATCGTCAACCGAACGGGTCGAGACGCCCTGGACATAGGCTTCCTGCACCACGGCGGTGAGCGCCTTCTCGGCCATCCGCCGCGGCTCCAGGAAGCCCGGGAAGTAGGAGCCTTTGCGCAGCTTGGGGATACGCAGTTCAACCGTGCCGGCCCGGGTCTCCCAGCTCCGGTCGCGGTAGCCGTTGCGCTGGGCCAGGCGTTCCTGGCTCTTCTCGCCATAGGCGGCCCCGGTCAGGCCTTCGACTTCCAGCTCCATCAGCCGGTGGGCGGCAAAGCCGATCATCTCGCGCAAGAGATCAGCATCGGGGGTCTTCTCTACAAGCGTGCGCAGGTTCATCATGTCGTCGGTCATCGGTGGTTCCTCGAATCAGGTTGGCTGTCGCAATCCAAACCTTACCGACGAATCATCGGTGACCACCCGCAAAGCCGCTCGCTCGCTACGGCGCTATGTAGGGGCGCGCGTCGCGAGCGGCTTTGCTAATCAGCTACACCACTCCCTGGGACACGACCCG
>NZ_LBKA01000099.1:0-1261 GCF_028128955.1 Bradyrhizobium sp. CCBAU 11386 | reverse complement strand
GGGCTGTCAGGCGTAGCAAGATCGCGATCGGCACTTCATCGGGACCCGAATGGTTGAACGAACTCAAGGTTCGCATCACAAGGGAGGGATCGACGAAGATGGCCAAGCATACCACGATCTGTGCCGGGATCGATACCGGCAAAAGGAAGCTCGACGTGGCGATCGAGGGCAACCGAGCGCAGTTGCAGGTGGAGAACACGTCGGAAGGCCACGCGATATTGCTGACATGGCTGCGACGGCATCGCGTCAAACGTGTCGGGATCGAAGCGAGTGGCGGTTACGAGCAGCCCGTCGTTACCGAACTGCGGCGCAAGCGGTTTGAGGTCGTGGTGTTCCAGCCAGCCCAGGTCCGCGCCTATGCCAAATTCCACTCGCAACGGGCCAAGAATGACAAGATCGATGCCGCTCTCATCGCAGTCTGCACCGCTGCGGTCCGGAAGATCCATGCCGCCCCCGATCCCCGGCTGCTACCATTCGCCGAGCAGCTGACCATGATTGATCAGATCAATGAGGATATCGCGCGCCTCAAGAACCGGATCGAGAGCTGCCGCAATGCGCAGATTAGGACGCTCTGGAAGGAGGATATCGCCCGCCTGGAGAAGCGCGAGAAAGCCGAACTCAACGCACTGGTCGCATCGATCCGCAAGCATCCCGACCTTGCCAAGAGACTTGGGCTGATCAATAGCGTTAGCGGCATCGGATTGCCGACCGCCGTGGCCATTCTGGTGCGCCTGCCCGAGATTGGCCAGATCACGCGGGAGCAAGCCGTCGCTCTCGCAGGCCTTGCGCCTTATGACGACGATAGCGGTGAGCAGGTCGGCGTTCGACATATCGACGGCGGCCGAAAGCGGCTGCGGCGCGCCCTCTACACGGCTTCACTGGCTGCATCGTTTCGCTGGAACCAGCAGCTGATCCAGCTTTACCAACGGCTGATCGCCGCTGGAAAGGAACACAAGCGAGCACTTGTCGCCTGCGCCAGGAAGATGCTCATCTTCGCCAACACCGTGGTCGCTCGCGGAACGCCGTGGCAGGACTGTCCACCCTGACAGCCGGATAGCTTTTCGTTTCTTTGTTCGATCCAAAGCGACGTTTCTTCGTCCCGATCTGCCAGTCCAAACGACACCGCGCGCAGCGGCCGTCAAGGATGGCCGTCGCTCTTTGCTATCCCGTTCTCCACAGCCGCCAGGCCATCCTTGACGGCCGTGAGCACGGTGTCACGCTAGACCAGGAGGGCGATCACATCGTTCTTAATGGTTGCTAC
>NZ_LBKA01000098.1:0-1260 GCF_028128955.1 Bradyrhizobium sp. CCBAU 11386 | reverse complement strand
AAGACTGGGCGCGTGTAGTCGCCCGGCTTGGCGGGGCCGAGGCGCTTAACGTTAGCGCGCGCGAGACGAAGGCATTTGTCCGTCCGCGGGAGATCAGCAATGCGGTTGATTTGCTGCGTCTGATCCTGGCGTATTGCCTTGGCGAGCGAGGTCTGCGGTTGACGGCGGCATGGGCCACATCGGTGGGCCTTGTCGATATCTCCAACGTGGCCTTGTTGTATCGCTTGCGTCAGTGCGGAGATTGGCTGGCGAAGCTGATCGGCCAAGCGCTGGCGACTGGCGCGCCGAAAGCGAGTCACGGCCGCCTGATCCGCATTGTTGACGCCACGACGGTCCCCAAGGCTGGGACGAGCGGCAGGAACAAGAACGCAGTGTGGCGCATACACAGCGCGTTCGATCTTCCGCAGGAGCGCTTTGGTCACTTCGAACTGACCGATCAGCAGGCCGGCGAGACACTGGATCGGATACCGGTGATTGCCGGCGAAATCCGTCTTGCCGATCGCGCCTATCTTCAACCGGAGCGCATGGCACATCTGCTCGAGAGCGGCGCGGACTTCGTGATCCGGTCCGGCTGGAAGAGCGCGCGCTGGCTTGATGCCAAGGGTGATCTGGTTGATCTGACGGCCGAACTGCGCAAGGCTTCGGCATGCGGCCTGATCGATCGGTCGATTTGGATAAAACGCAGGTCTGGTGCGCGACCGCTCGCTGTGCGTCTGGTTGCCGTCAAGAAGCCGGCGGAAGCGGCCGCGGCGGCACGGCGCAAGGCGCGCCGAACGGCACAAAAGGGAGGCCATCAGCTCTCCAGGCAAACACTTGACGCCGCAGATTGGGTGATCCTGGTGACCTCGCTCAAGCCGGAGGACTTCTCAACGAGCGATATCCTTGCCCTCTACCGGCTGCGATGGCGCATTGAACTCGGCTTCAAGCGGCTCAAGAGCCTGATTGGCCTGAAGGGACCTCCCGGAACTGACGAGCGGTCCGCCAGGCCCCACATCCTCGCTCATCTGCTGATCATTCTCCTGCTCGAGCCACTCGTCGACGAACTCGAGGACTCTCCCCGCTTGGCCGAGGCCGCCTGACCCGTCCAGCGACCTGGCGTCTGCTCCGCCAACTCGTCGCCTCACTGCGACAAGCAATCATTCCCCAACCTGCAATTGCCTGCCTGCGCAAACTTCGTTCCACGCTCCGACGGCATCTACGCGAGCCACCAAGACGAAAACGGCGCTATCAAGCAATGCAACTATTTTAGCGCCTGTGGGC
>NZ_LBKA01000097.1:0-1209 GCF_028128955.1 Bradyrhizobium sp. CCBAU 11386 | reverse complement strand
CCGAGAACTCCCCACGGGGTATCGAGAGAGCGGCCTTTTCGATGTTGTCCACTCTGAAGAAATGTGCATCGTCGATTCCGGCCAGATAGATCCGTTGGCCATTGCGAACGATTGTTTCGCATTCATTGAGCAGCACGCGAATGCCCATAGCTTCGAGCCCGGGGACCATTTGAATCGTATCGTGGTTGCCGAGCACCGCATAGATTGGCTTTTTCAGATGAGTTGCCACTCGCGCGACACCATCCAGCGCGGGCTGGAACGGCCCAACAGTCCGCCCCCGATAATCGCCAGTTAGGACGCACACATCGTACTGCATGCTGCCAACCAGCTCGATGAGCCTGTTCATGGCAACTTCATTCATATCCACATGAAGGTCGCTAATGTGGAGAATGGTGAAGCCCTCAAAGAGGGGCGGTAATGTCTTAAACCTCATTTCGTTTCGTTTGACGAGAATGCGTTCTGCGTTCTGTCGTGCACGCCAGTAGAGCCCTGTTGCCTTCAGAACATTTCGAATGATCCACTCGGCCCAAGATGAGTTTTCAAGGTGAAAAAATGTGAGGCCCTGGCCAAATACCTGAGCTTCGTGATCTCTCTCAATTCCCAATCGCTGCCGGGCATGGAGCGGCCCGAGACGGATCTCGAGTTTGCGCAAAATGTCTTCGTCCACCAGCTAGTCCTTTTGAACGGCCTTAGGGTAGATATAGCGTATTCTCATGAGGCCAAGGTCAACCCGACAGTGGCTAATTCCCACGCTTCCACTGAATGTCGCGTTGGGTCATTTGGCTCGTGCACTGCAGCAAACTGCATCGCTATTCGATCACGTCGGCGCAGCCGAGCAGCGACAGCGGCGGCGACTTCAGGTTAATGGATGAGGCTCGATCGGGTGCCTTGGATGACCGGCGCAAGACGTTCCACTGAAAGGCGCCATAATAGTCAATGAAGATCGAACTAACGTCGGATGCAACTATAAGCTAAGCTGAGGAAATGCAATTTCTGCATATTCTGCAATTATTGGTTTTAATGACGTTGGCGAACGGCACACCGATCGTTGCAAAGAAGATTTTTGGCCCACGTTTTTCCTTTCCGCTGGATGCCGCCACCGTATTATTTGATGGGAGGCCGTTGTTTGTAAGCGCTTAGCCGGAACCCTTGCTTCGGGATCTGGATAGCTATGCGAAGAAGCCTCCGGCTTGGACGGAGGTTTGAGAT
>NZ_LBKA01000096.1:0-1203 GCF_028128955.1 Bradyrhizobium sp. CCBAU 11386 | reverse complement strand
CACCATCCTGGGCGATGGCGCGGTGATCATGATCATCGACCCCAACGGCATTGCCAAGGCGCTCGGCGCCGCCGGCTCCTCGGCCCATGACATGGGCGACGAGAACGGGGCGCACCACATCGGAAGTGGCGAGCAGACCACTTCGCTCTTGGTGTTCCGCGCCGGCTCGTCCCAGCCCAAGGCGGTCCCGCTCGGGCTCGTCACCCGCCTGGAAGAGCTCCCCGCCGACAAGATCGAGTTCAGCAACGGCCGCTACATGGTGCAGTACCGCGAGCAGCTGATGCCACTGGTCGCCATGGAGAACGTCACCATTGCGAGCCAAGGCGCCCAGCCGATCCTGGTGTTCGCCGACGACGGCCGCTCCATGGGCCTCGTCGTCGACGAGATCATCGACATCGTCGAGGAACGCCTCAACATCGAGGTCGGCGGCTCCAGCCAGGGCATCCTGGGCTCGGCCGTGATCAAGGGCCAGGCCACCGAGGTGATCGACGTCGGCCACTTCCTGCCGATGGCGTTCGCCGACTGGTTCACCCGCAAGGAGATGAAGCCGTCGATGCACTCGCAGTCGGTGCTGCTGGTCGACGACAGCGCGTTCTTCCGCAACATGCTGGCGCCGGTGCTGAAGGCGGCCGGCTACCGCGTCCGCACCGCGCCGACCGCGCAGGAGGGCCTGGCCGCGCTGCGCGCCCAGAGCTTCGACGTGGTCCTGACCGACATCGAGATGCCCGACATGAACGGGTTCGAGTTCGCCGAAGTGATCCGCTCCGACAACAATCTCGGCTCGATGCCGATCATCGGCCTGTCGGCGCTGGTGTCGCCGGCGGCGATCGAGCGCGGCCGTCAGGCCGGCTTCCACGACTATGTCGCCAAGTTCGACCGTCCCGGTCTGATCGCGGCGCTGAAGGAACAGACCGCGGGCGCCGCCGGCGCCTCCGAGCTGAGCCGGGCCGCGGCGTAACCAGCGGGATCAGGAGATACGCTTATGGCCAACAAGATGCAGACCACCGAAGGCGCCATGGTCGAATACGTCACCGCGATGATCGGCGGCCAGCTGTTCGGCCTGCCGATCTCCCGCGTCCAGGACGTGTTCATGCCCGAGCGCGTCACCCGCGTGCCGCTGTCCTCGCGCGAGATCGCGGGCGTCCTCAACCTGCGCGGCCGCATCGTCACCGTGGTCGACATGCGCGCCCGTCTCGGCCTGCC
>NZ_LBKA01000095.1:0-1157 GCF_028128955.1 Bradyrhizobium sp. CCBAU 11386 | reverse complement strand
CCGGCAACAATTTCTCTCTCGACAGAGCACTTGCGTCAAGCAAGGTTTGCATCGGCGTCTTGCCGTAGCACCAGCGCCCCTGATGCGGGCGCACCTCATTGTAGGCAGCGATCCACTCATCGAGATCGCTCTGCAAGGCAGTGATGCTCGGATAGATCTTTTTGCGGAACACGACGCGATAGAACTCCTCGAGCACGGTGCGGTGGAAGCGCTCAACAATGCCGTTGGTCTGTGGGCTCCTGGTCTTGGTGCGGGTGTGATCGATGTCTTCGACGGCGAGGTAGAGCTCGTATTCGTGATGCTCCGGATTGCCGCAATACTCGGTGCCGCGGTCGGTCAGGATCCGGTTCAGTGGGATGCCCCGCGCATCGAAGAACGGCACCACGCGATCATTCAACAGTTCGGCCGCCGTGATCGGCGTCTTGCGATCATACAGCTTGGCGAACGCCACCTTGCTGTAGGTGTCAATGAAGGTCTGCTGATAGATTCGCCCGACCCCCTTCATGTTGCCGACATAGAAGGTGTCCTGCGCACCGCAATAGCCGGGGCACTCGCTCTCGAACTCGCCGTGCGCCTCCTTCTCGGATTTGGCCTTTTCCAACGCAACGAGCTGGGCCTCGGTCAGCACCAGGCCGTCCTGAGCCATCTTGGCCTCTAGCGCCGTCAGCCGCTTCTTGACGTTGGCGAGGTCGTGACGCAGCCACACCGCCCGCACGCCGAACGGGGAGATCGACAGGCCGCGGCTCCTGAGCTCATTGCTGACCCGCACCTGCCCCCAGGCCGGCTGGTCGATCGCCAGCTCAACGACGGCTGCCTCGACCTCCGGCGCGACACGGTTCTTCAGGACCGGTTTCTTGCGGCTGATCTCAATCAGCGCCAGCTCGCCGCCCTTGTCGTACAGTTCCTTGAACCGGTAGAAGCTGTCGCGGCTATAGCCCATCATCCGGCAAGCCTGGCTGACGTTGCCGAGCTGCTTGGCCAATTCCAGCATGCCGACTTTCGCGCGAATGACCTTCTGTTCCTGGGTCATGGTAACGTCTCCTGTGAGACGCTGCGGGCTGCGCGGGAGCGCCCTTTGGGTGAGCGCTCCTGCTCGCCCGCAGCTCCATTCCCTGCCAGTTCGAACCTTGGCGTCAGATTAAGTCGAAACTTCTACA
>NZ_LBKA01000094.1:0-1113 GCF_028128955.1 Bradyrhizobium sp. CCBAU 11386 | reverse complement strand
ATAAGCGGAAGTGAGTAACCCCCTATTCGATAGCCTGATCGACGGTGCCTAGCAGTGTCTGCGAAAGACTAATTCCAATCGCTTTAGCGGTCTTCAGGTTGACGATGAACTCGAAATGCGCCGACTGCATAACCGGTAGCTCCGAGGGTTTCGCGCCCTTCAAAATACGTCCCGCATAGATGCCGGCTTGGCGGTAGGCTTCGCTCTGATTGGCCCCGTAGCTGATAAGTCCTCCGGCGGCCGCAAAGCCGGGGAAACTGTAGATCGCCGGAAGTTTGCGACTAATCGTCAGTTCGGCCAATTCAGCTAAGTTACCGGCAAACAGCGCGTCGGGAAAAATCACCAGCGCCGCAGCCCCCTTCTGCACGAGGTCGGCCACAGCGACAGCTATCTCGGATTGTGCGTTAACTTTAGCGGTGAGAGCCTTGTGACCCAACATTTCCGACGCGTTCGTTGCTTCTTTGATATCATTGTCTGCAAGAGGGTTAGTTGTTTTTACGAGAAAGCCAATCGTTGCGTCCTTTGCAATCGTTTCATGCAAAATCGCGATCTGCTTTGCTAGAAGATCATTTGCTAAAACGCTCACACCGGTGAGCCCCCCATTACGAATACGACCGGAACAGTAGAAGTGACTGCTTGCGCAGCCAAAGCTGACCGACCTCCTCCCGTCGCCGCGATGACCGAAACTCGGCGTTGAACAAGGTCGGAAATCAAGGCCGGCAAGCGGTCATCGCTTCCTTCAGCCCAACGGGTTTCGATTGCCACCGTCTGGCCTTCGACAAAACCTGCTTCAGCGAGACCTTCGCGAAACTTGCCGAGTAAACCAGCAATAGCTTTCGGCGAACCGTTGTTTACAAATCCGACCGTTGGCACCGACGCAGATTGCGCAAATGCCGAAGAGAGTCCGCCGCCTACCATACCCCAGATAAGGGTCATGAAATTGCGTCGGTGCATGTGCGATCCTTTGACGGAGCCAAAAAGTGTTGGTTGCGATTGTGACGTTCTACCATAACGAAGAGAAGTCCGCTTCGGGTCTTGGCCGTGTAAAAACACACTTTCTCAGATGAGCCGATAGCAAGCCAAGACCGGCTCGGTCTCAGGCGGCGATCGCAT
>NZ_LBKA01000093.1:0-1080 GCF_028128955.1 Bradyrhizobium sp. CCBAU 11386 | reverse complement strand
AGGGGCGGATCGTGGCGGAGTCATATGCGCCGGGCACAGTTGTGTCCGAGGTGGCGCGCCGGCACGACCTCTCACCGCAACACCTGTTTGCTTGGCGCAAGGCCGCGCGTGCCGGTCTGCTGAGCTTGCCGGCGGAGGATGCACCGCTCTTCGTTCCGGTGGTGTCGGAGCTTCGCCCCGCTGGGATGTGCGTGGAAGCGGCAACGCGGAACGGGATAACGATCAGCATCGAGATTGGTGATGCGGTAGTTCGCGCAGCGGCGGGGGTCGATCCGGCCTGGCTGCGCGATGTGCTGCGGGCCGTGAGGGCGACGACATGATCGCGGCTTCGGCGGGCGTGAAGATCATGGTCGCGACGCGGCCGGTCGACTTTCGTAAAGGTGCCGATGGTCTCGCCGCGCTGGTGCGCGAGCAACTCCACCATGATCCGTTCACGGGAACGATTTTCGTCTTCCGTTCAAAGCGAGCGGACCGTTTGAAGATTTTTGCCTGGGACGGGTCCGGGCTCGTGCTGCTGTGGAAGCGGCTGGAGCATAGCGCGTTCCGCTGGCCGCCGATCAGCGATGGCGTGATGCGTTTGTCTGCCTCACAGCTCGCCGCGCTGATGGACGGCCTGGATTGGTCGCGCCTGCATGCCCGCGACATTGGTCAGCCGAGCGCAACGTCGTGAACCCTGTGACCAATTGAATCATGTCGGCTGCAGTCTTCCACAAGGGCCCGCGAATCAGCTTGAGTACCGGGCGTGAGCGAGACCACGGATCAACTTCCGACCGATATCGAGGCGCTGCAGGCGCTGGTTGCGGCGGCACGCGCGGAGCGCGACGCGGCGATCGCAAAGTGCGACGCGGCGATCGTCGAACGCGATCAGGCGCTGTCGCAAATGGATCGCCTTCAGCATCTCTTGCGCCAGCTGCAACGCGCGCAGTTCGGTCGCCGCTCGGAGAAGCTCGACCCTGAGCAGTTGCAGCTGGCGATCGAGGACATCGAGCAGGCCATTGCCGGCGATGAAGCGGTCCAGGACAGGAAGGACACGGCAGGCGCACGCCAGCGTGCTGAACGGCGCCGCGCCAGCCGTGGTGC
>NZ_LBKA01000092.1:0-1064 GCF_028128955.1 Bradyrhizobium sp. CCBAU 11386 | reverse complement strand
GAGGTCGGTATGAACGGCAAGCGCGTAATTGGGGTCGACATCGGCAAGTCTTGGCTAGATGTGGCCATGGAAGGTTGTGATCGCGTGCAGCGGTACGGCAACGATGCGGCCGGAATCGGGACTCTGATTGAACAGCTCTATCCGGTCCCGGATGTCGTGGTGTTCGAGCGCACCGGCGGCTGGGAACGGAACCTGGAAGCGGCTCTGGCTAACAAGATGATCACATGGGCCGTCGTTCCCTCGCAGCCGGTGAAGGCCTTCCGCCAGGTGCAAGGGATCAAGGCCAAGACGGATCGGATCGACGCGCGGCTGCTGCGAGATTATGGGCGCGACCGGTTGAACGCCGGCAAGCTACGGTCCGGACGCAGGGAAGATGTAACCCTGGATGCATTGATGGCGCGACAGCGACAGCTCAAGGCCACGCTGCATGCGGAGAACTGTCGCCTGGCAACTGCGGCGCTGGAGGAGGTCCGCAGCTCGATTGAGAACCTCATCGCTCATCTCAAGGAGGCACTTGCAGCGATCGCAGTCGAGCTCGCCCGACACGAGGACGAGCACGCGGAGCTAGCGTTCAAGGAGGAGACCCTGTGTGGCCAAATCGGCGTTGCCGAACAGACCGCACGCGGCCTTCTAGCCGAGCTACCCGAGCTCGGCAGGCTCGACTGCAAGGGGATTACTGCGCTCGGCGGATTAGCTCCGCGGGTTCACGAGAGCGGGAGTATTCGCAAGCGCCGCGGGCTGGCGCCTGGGCGCACGTCAATCAAGGTTATCCTGTTCAACCCTGCACGTACGGCGATGCGGTTCGACCCGCAGATCAAGGAGTTCTGTAGCCGGCTGCGGGCACGGGGAAAGCCCGGCAAGGTGATCATGGTCGCGGTAATGCGCAAGATGCTGGTGCGGCTGAACGCCCGGTTGCGGGATGCGGTGGCCCAGGCACCCGCCGCCGCTGCGGCACGTTGAGGCGTCGATCACGGCAGCCACTCGCGGCATCGCGCGCAGGTAGTCAAGGTTGGCCGTAGGCCACCGCCGCAAGGCGGGGCGCAGCCGCCTTGACTGCCGAGCAC
>NZ_LBKA01000091.1:0-1036 GCF_028128955.1 Bradyrhizobium sp. CCBAU 11386 | reverse complement strand
CAAAGTTCGGAGAGCCGAGAGGCCGCCAACTGAGGCGGCTCACTGCGCCTGGTGCGGCGGCTTTACGTCTTTGGCGTCGTCCAGCGTTCCTGCGGCGTGTCAGTCCATGACGAGCCGAGCGGGCGCATCGTGATCCAGGTCTCGACCAGCTTTCCGTCCTCGATCCGGTAGCTCTGCATCCCGGCCCGGCTCTGCCTCTCGCCGGTCCTGGGATCGCGCCATTGAAACGAGAACCGGAACCAGGCGCGGTCCGTCGTGAATGAATGGTCGTAGACCACGACGCGGATGCCCGGTCGGTCCTTGTGGACGCCTTGCAACTCGGCTGCGTAAGCCTCCCGCGTCACGGTCCGATCGCCGTTCTCGTCATGCCTGATGTAAGTCGGTCCGACGCAGCTCGGGACCAGGTCATATTGGCCGTCGTGCCAGACCCGTTCCCAGCGGTCGAATAGATCGCGCACCCCGTCCGACACTGGCTGGCTCCATCACGTTGCGATGCAGCGTACTTGAAAAGAGGCCACCGTGAAAATCAAACTGGGATCCTGCGTCCGGAAACAGGCCAGCGCCAAAATGCGGGCGCCGGACGTTTTGGAAGGACGGTGGAAAGAGGCCGACAACTGAGGCGGCCTTTAATTTCCCCCTCTGAGCAAAACGGAACATGCAGGATCGCCGAAGCGGTTCATGCTCACATCATGACCGCAAAAGCGAAAAAGCTCACCCATGAAGAGTTCGCCTCTTTGCTCACGGTCGGTAATGCGTCTGCAAACAGCGCCGCGCCTGTGATCCCTGCCAAGCATCGCGCCCGATTGATCGCGCTGGGCTACATGGTCTTTCTTCAGGGCAGGCTGCGAATGACCACGCCGGGACGCATCCGGATCTATGCCGGGCAACTCGATGCCTGAGACACCCTTTACGTCTCGGCTGGCTTTGGCGGTTGAAGCCCCGGCGATGTGAGCCTATAGCGCGACGATCTGGGTCGGAAGAGCGCGGCGATCAGGATGGCGAGTCAGTGTCGCGGCGCGATGATGATCGCCGCGAT
>NZ_LBKA01000090.1:0-965 GCF_028128955.1 Bradyrhizobium sp. CCBAU 11386 | reverse complement strand
TTGACGATCGATGCGAGATTGCCCGCCTTTCGGCCAATGGCAACTCGGTCGGGCAAATCGCGGCAGCTTTGGATCGCCCGCCATCAACGATCTCTCGGGAGCTGAGGCGGAACCGTGGCAGGCAGGTCGGCTACAAGCCAAGCTATGCTCAGCAGCAGACCCGGGCGCGGCGCTGGAAGGGCTCTCGCCTCGAGCGGGACGCCAGCTTGCGCCGCGAGGTCTTGGCAGGCTTGAGCCGCGGTTGGTCGCCCGAACAGGTCGCCGGCCGGCTTGCCCGTGAACGTGGCCGCAAGGTGATCTCCTACGAGAGCATCTACCGCTTCATCT
This sequence comes from Bradyrhizobium sp. CCBAU 11386, assembly GCF_028128955.1. Taxonomy (NCBI): domain Bacteria; kingdom Pseudomonadati; phylum Pseudomonadota; class Alphaproteobacteria; order Hyphomicrobiales; family Nitrobacteraceae; genus Bradyrhizobium; species Bradyrhizobium sp. CCBAU 11386. The sequence goes on along the minus strand of NZ_LBKA01000090.1, from coordinate 638 downwards.
ACGCCCAGATCACACGCACGACGGACTTCACCTGGCGGCGCTATCTGCCTCGCGGCAAGAGCAAGCGAGGCCACCGCGGCAAACGAGGCGGGAGCCCCGCAAGCTTCATCGAAGGCCGTGTTTCGCTGGCAGAACGGCCTGCCGAGGTCGCCGATCGCAAAGTCCCGGGCCACTGGGAAGCCGACCTGATGATGTTCTCCAAATACCGGCAGGCCATCCTGGCCGTCCACGAGCGCACCTCGCGCCTGCTGCTCGCCGTTCCCATCGAACGCAAGCGCGCTGCCGGTATCGCTAGCCATCTCGTACGCCTGTTCAAAGCCGTACCGGAGGCACTGCGCCGTACCGTCACCTTCGACAACGGCACCGAGTTCGCCGCCCACCTTTCCTTGCAGAGCCTCTTGATGAAGACCTTCTTCTGCGACCCGCACGCGCCGTGGCAAAAGGGCGGCATCGAGAACGCCATCGGCCGCTTGCGCCGCTTCATCCCCCGAAAGACCGACCTCGAAAAGCTCCCAACCAAGCGCTTCCGCCAGTCCATTGCCGCCTACAACAACACCCCGCGCAAATGCCTTGACTTCAGAACCCCGGCAGAGGCCTTCTCCTCTCAACTGTTGCACTTCGAGTGTGAATCCACCTCC
>NZ_LBKA01000089.1:0-961 GCF_028128955.1 Bradyrhizobium sp. CCBAU 11386 | reverse complement strand
ATCCGGTACAGCGTTCGATTACAAGCGGATTCTGAGCGCGACCAGTAGTGAGATCACCCATGTGGGTCCCACTGCTTCAGCCCAGGACACCTATGACCTGATCTGGTCATTCCTGATGAAGCAGAACGCCCAGCTTGCGTCCGACTCGACGCCGGCTGCCGCGGGACCCGCAACGTACGAGCGTGGCTGCTATCGAGGAACGCCTACGGACCTGATCGAGCTCGAGGGACTCGCCGAGAACAAGTACCCGGACCGCGCCGCCTATAAGCGCATCATTGTCGATGCGTCCAAGCCACTGGCGGCTTGGTTGCGGGACAATGCTATTCTCATCGCCGCTAACAATCTCACGCCGGCCATGCCTTCGGAGAGCGCGGAGCCGGCGCAGATGACTTACACGTTTTCGATCCAGGTTACCGGCGGCGTCGAGGCAAAGTACTCCCTCACGTCGTCGCGTTGGACGCCTGCTGCAGTTCAGGCGTCTGCCTCCGCTCAGCAGTTCAGTAATCTCGGAATCTACATCAACGGTCCGAATGCGGTGCTTGCCAACGGAGCCAAATCCGGGTCCGCCGGCTACGCGGCGAAGACGCCGCCGCTTGGATCAAAGGACAATCCAATTTACACAGCTCCCTCGCCGGGAGGAGAGAAGTCGCAGGAATTCCCGGGAGGCGCCGGACGCCGTACGGGCGGCGGACCCCGGACAAATGGATTCATCGTGGCGCCGGTGCCTGTGTTCCCGCCGACCCCAACCCCGACGCAGTAGGACAATGGTTCGCCTCTGGTTGCCCAGACTCGTTCTGCTGCTCGCGCTCTCGATCTCTTTGGGCGCGAATGCTCAGCCTGCGCTTCCTTCGGGAGTGTCCGAAATGGAGCTGTACGGTACGGTCATTCGCGGATCGAAATGGGAGATTAAGGAAATCCCCGTCTGCTGGGAGAATCTGCAGCCGAAGGATCAAAAGTATGC
>NZ_LBKA01000088.1:0-944 GCF_028128955.1 Bradyrhizobium sp. CCBAU 11386 | reverse complement strand
CGTAGGGCGTGAGGCCTTTCAGGGTCTTCAGCCGTCGAGCATAGTTGTAGGCGTTGATGAAGTCAGCCAGGTGAGCTTCGAGCTGATCGTGTCGATCGTAATGGTAGCGTTGCACGGTCGCTTCCTTGATCGTGCGATTCATGCGTTCGACCTGGCCATTGGTCCAGGGATGCTTGATCTTGGTCAGCCGATGTTCGATCCCGTTCTCTTGGCAGCGCATGTCGAACATATGCGTCGCGTATCTTGCCGTCGGGCCGTCCGCATAGCGCGGGGGGAAGGTGAACTGGATCCCATTGTCGGTGAGAACCGTGTGGATCTTGTAGGGGACAGCCGCGATCAGAGCTTCGAGGAAGGCCGCGGCCGAGGTCCGTCCCGTCTTCCTGGCCAGTTGCACGAACGCGAACTTGCTGGTGCGATCGATCGCGACATAGAGGTAGAGCTTGCCTTCGGCGGTCTGGAGCTCGGCGATGTCGATGTGGAAATAGCCGATTGGATAAGCCTTGAACTTTTTCTTCGCGGGCCTGCTGCCTTCGACCTCCGGCAATCGGCTGATGCCATGGCGCTGGAGGCAGCGATGCAGGGATGACCGCGTCAGATGGGGGATGGTGGGCTGCAGAGCATAGAAGCAATCGTCGAGCGGCAGCAGCGTGTGCTGCCGAAAAGCGACGATGATCGCCTCCTCCTCGATGGAGAGCACGGTGGACTTGGCTTCCTTGGGGCCTGTCGGGAGATCGGCGACCGTCCCACGCTGCTTCCACTTTGCGACAGTCTTCTGGTTGATCCCATAGCGCTTAGCGAGGCCTCTCAGGCTCTCTTGACTATTTTGTATTGCTCGACGGACTGCCTCCGTCGTGGTGGCGCAGCCGTGTAAAATCTGTCCCATAGCGCTTCCCTCGAATCGTGCGATAAGGATGCACCATCAAAGTCTGGGACTAAACACCTAG
>NZ_LBKA01000087.1:0-939 GCF_028128955.1 Bradyrhizobium sp. CCBAU 11386 | reverse complement strand
AGCCTGCTCACAGGCGCGAAGCTCTTCGCCGTCGTAGTAGCCGCGATCCGCAACAACCTCGAGCGTCTCAACAGCCATCTCGGCACGAGCCTGCCCGGCCATGTTAGAGAGTTGGTGGCGATCGCTGCCCACGTTGGTCACATCGTGAGCCACAATGAGGTGATGCTGCGTTTCAACGGCAATCTGCACGTTGTAGCCGACGATGCCGGTGTCCTTACCACTTGTCGCCATCGAGCGTGCGTCAGGATCGGACAGTGAGATCTGCTTGTCCTCGCTCTTCATCATCTCCGCGTTGATCGCGTTGAGTCGGACGATCTCTTCCTTGAGCTTCTCGATCTTGCCCTTCAACCGCTCAACCCTGGCCTCCGGCACCGCGTCGCCATGCCGATCGGCGGTTTCAAGCTGAGAGAGATAGCGGGCGATGCTCTCATCGATCCGCTCGAGACGCCTCTTCATCTTGGCCTCGGTGAAGTTCTTGTCCCGTGCATTGACAGCCTTGAACTTTGATCCGTCGATGCCGACGCTCGCTTCACTGAACAGCTCAAGCTTGCGGCACAGCGCGACGAATTCGCGACAGACCTCACGAATGGCTTTGCCATTATCCTTGCGGAAGTCCGCGATCGTCTTGAAATCCGGCGCCAGCTGCCCGGTCAACCAGATCATCTCGATATTGCGCTGGCATTCCCGCTCCAGGCGTCGGCTCGACGGAACCCGATTCAGATAGCCGTAGATATAGAGCTTGAGCATAGTGCCGGGGTGATAGCTGGGTCGGCCGGTGTCGAATGGCTGGACCCCGATGAACCCGAGCTGGTCGAGATCGAGACCATCGACGAACACGTCGACCGCTCGCACCGGGTTATCCTCCGCCACATAGTCGTCGAGCGATGCCGGAAACAGTGTGCTCTGGCCGCGATCCAACCCTTCGACAAAGCGCTTCAT
>NZ_LBKA01000086.1:0-908 GCF_028128955.1 Bradyrhizobium sp. CCBAU 11386 | reverse complement strand
GCGAATGCAGGTCAATGTGTTGGGCGCCGAGCGTCGGCGACGATGGAGTTACGACGAGAAGGTTCGCCTTGTCGAAGAGACCTTGCAGGCCGGCGAGACGGTCTGCGGCGTCGCACGCCGGCACGGGGTGGCTCACAGCCTGCTGTTCACCTGGCGTCGACAAGCGCGCCAGGGTCGACTGGGCGGAGATTCCGTGCCAGCTCTCGTTCCCGTCGAGATCACGCCGGTGGCGGCTCCGATCTCGAGCGACGCGCCACAACCGGCATCTTCCCCGCCTGCGCAGCGTGCAAGGGCTGGAATCATCGAGATCGAGCTTGGCGGCGGCTGTCGCGTCCGCGTTGACCGCGACGTCGACGTTGAGGCGCTGCAGCGGGTCCTTGAGCTGCTGCGGCGACGATGATCCCGATTCCGAGCGGCGTCAGGGTTTGGATCGCCACTGGCCACACCGACATGCGTCGCGGCATGCGAAGCCTGGCTCTTACAGTTCAGGAGAGCCTGAAGCGCGATCCGCACGCTGGCGATCTCTACATCTTCCGGGGCCGCCGCGGCGATCTGGTCAAGATCCTTTGGCATGACGGGTTAGGCATGTCGCTCTACGCCAAGCGTCTGGATCGCGGCAAGTTCATCTGGCCGTCGGCCTCGGCCGGCGCGGTGTCGATCTCCGCGGCGCAGATGGCTTATATGCTGGAAGGAATTGACTGGCGGAATCCGCAACTGAGCTGGCGACCGCAGAGCGCGGGCTGATCTAGGAAAATCTGCGGTTGCCAGCATTTTGAGGAGTCCCAACGCATTCAATCTGTGATTCACTGCGTCGCATGGATGCTAATCGCGACGCTGTTCCGGATGACGTTGCCGCCCTGAAAGAGGCGCTGGCAGTCGAGCGCGCGAAGGGTTTGGAGGTCGCCGCT
>NZ_LBKA01000085.1:0-831 GCF_028128955.1 Bradyrhizobium sp. CCBAU 11386 | reverse complement strand
CGTGGAATTCAGCCTGCTCCGGTTCTCAAACGAGATCGTCGTGTCGACCCACTTCGTCCAGCAAACAGAGGGCTGGGGAATGGCCGTGATCATGCTGTAGAGCGGGCTGGCGGTAATCACAGTGGCTGGAATGATGAAGTTGACGCCAGAAACCTGCGCATCGTTCCACTTAATAATGCCACCGACCGCAATCCCCAGCAGTGCGCCGAACTCGTTGAATGCGGGTCCCCCGCTGTTGCCGACGTTCATGACCGTGTCGGTCTGCCAGCGACCATTCGGGCTAGTCTGGTTGCTTATCAGACCGCTCGATATGCTGAGATCCAGATCGAGGGGATATCCGAGCAGATACAGCTGAGTCCCCATCGGGGCTTGCTGGTTGTCGTCGATCACCGGCATCGGGCAACGCGATGCGCCACCGCTGTTGTTGACGGGCTGAGACAATTCGAGGAGCGCCAGGTCCCTGGCATCATCGCGATGAATCGCGGTGACTTTGATCGGGTTCGCATTGCGCGATCCGAGACGAGCATTGACTTCGAAGCTCTTGTAGTTCTCCCCGCGTCCGATCACATGGCTGTTGGTCAGCACGAGGCTGTCGCCGATCAGCAGCCCGGAGCCGCCGCCGACCTCCTGCTTGTCGTTGTACATGACGCCAACATACTGGACGTGAACCGTCCTGACATTGTACCGCGCAGCAACCTGCACCGCCGCGCGGTCCGCTTGCGCCGGCGGGCAGAAGAATAGAGACAGGCCAAATGTCAGGAAGGATAGAATGTTCTGACAGCGGCGATGTCGAGCGGGCTGAGTTGTCCGTTTCCGTTCCATGCTGGATTA
>NZ_LBKA01000084.1:0-829 GCF_028128955.1 Bradyrhizobium sp. CCBAU 11386 | reverse complement strand
CTTTCCCAGGAGGTCCTTCAACGCCGCATTGTCTAGCATGGCGTCGGCCAAAAGCCGCTTCAACCGCGTGTTCTCGTCCTCCAGCGTCCTTAGCCGCTTGGCTTCCGAGACCTCCATCCCGCCAAACTTGGCTTTCCATTTGTAGATACTGGCATCGCTGACGCCGTGCTTCCGGCACAGATCGGCAACCGACACGCCAGCCTCGTGCTCCTTCAAAATCCCGATGATCTCCCTTAAGAGCGCGTGCCGCGGGTACCTTGCTTCTGTTCGTGGTCGGCAAAGCCGCCACACGATGGGATTCGGTTGAATGGTCGGTTCAAGCTCTTCGGCGTAGTCACCCGACCTGGAGGGCGGACGCCACGACAGATCATACGAACTCGACCATCCCCACGCCCCGCGACGGGCGTCTCTTGGGATGACGATGGCGTCCTTACGCCACCGCCGTCCATCGGAATTCGGTTCCATCAACCCACATTCGGTGAAGGACGACAGCCATTTTTCTGGCCAGCGCGACCTTCGCACGCTTGCTTCCTTGCCGGTGGGCAACACGCACCGCCCAGGCCTTCATCGGAGACCATCGGGTTGATGGCCTGAGAACGACGTTGGCAGCTTCGAACAGGGCTGTGCGCGTCTCTCCATCTCCGACTTTTGTGATCCGTCCCACCCAATCAACCTCGCCAGATTGGTATCGCCGGGGCGTCAACCCGAGATAGGCGCCGACAGATTGGGAATGCAGGAATCGCCTGGGATCGTCCACAGTGGAGCGGAAGGTCAACGCAGAGACCGGGCCGATCCCTGGCATCGTCATCAAGAGCCGACAAGCCGGGTC
>NZ_LBKA01000083.1:0-793 GCF_028128955.1 Bradyrhizobium sp. CCBAU 11386 | reverse complement strand
CGGATTTGAGTATCTTGTGGAAGACCTCGATCTTCCATCGCAGGGAATACCATTCGAGTTTCTCGATCGCATCCCCGCGCGATTGCACCGGAAGATCGGTCAGGAGTTTCCATTCAATCTTCTTTCTGTTCTTTGGCGCTCCTCTTTCGTCAGCGTGGATCACTGTCAAAGTCAAAGCTGGATACCGCGACTGCTTGCCTATCGGTGGTAGAATACGGATTTTACGATACCGGATTTCAAGAACAGCCTGGTCTGGATTGCCCTTGCTATCCTGGACTTCGATCCGATGGAGACCTTTGACCACGACTTCGTCCATTATCGTTGCAACCGTATGGTCGCCATCGCCTGCCAGGCGATTGACACAGGTCCTTACCAAGAAATGCGTTCCAACCTCTTGGGCGGCGCAAAACAATTCATAAATATCGGCCTCACGATCACCGATATGGATGCACTGCGATGGGTCCTCGAAAAGCTCCGTGGATTGCTTGAGGTTCTCCAGCCACCGAATGCTCTCCTTGGTTTCAATGGGGATCCGTGTCAGGTTGACCTCGCGCCTGAGCGCAGCGACCCCTCTGAATTTCTTTCTGGTCCAGAACTTCACGGCGCTGAGCCCCAGTGGAAGCCCCTCGAGGGTCACCGCAAGGCTCGAATGCATCAATATTCCGCATGTCGTGTATGTTTGGGGTTTTCCGTCCAATCTTCGAGAGTTGCTTTTGGGGATACGCTTAATCATCCCGATCAGATCCGGGCGCTCTCTTTGATAGGTGAATTCGGTCGTATCATGCAGGACAAG
>NZ_LBKA01000082.1:0-778 GCF_028128955.1 Bradyrhizobium sp. CCBAU 11386 | reverse complement strand
CAAACTCCTTTACGTCTGCATCGCTTCCAGTAGTGTTCGGCAGCCCAGAATGGCTATTACACGTTTTAGATTGTAGGCGAGCACATTGAGCGCCATCTCGGTCGCAACCTTGTGCTGTCTTCGCATCAGGAAGTGCGTTGCCCCCATCCAGGCCTTTATGGTCCCGAACGGATGCTCGGCCGTTTGACGGCGCAAAGTCATCTTGTTGGGGTCTTGGTCAAGCCGCTGCTGAACCCTCTCCAGCACAGCCTCGTGCTCCCACCGCGCGATACGTCGCTCGGGGCCAGTCGTACACTGAGCTTTGAGCGAGCAGCTTTGGCAAGCGTTCGTCCAGTAACGGCGCAGCATCTTGCCGTCCTCTTGACCGGTGAAGCGGTACGTCAACCGCTCGCCGGCAGGGCAGCGATAGATGTCCTCGGCCGCAACATAGATGAAGTCCTGCTTGCCAAAACGGCCTGCGGCCTTCGCTCCTGAGGTCAGCGGTTTTGGCAATGTGACCGTGATGCCTGTCTCCTCGCAGGCACGGATCTCTTCGCCGTCGTAGTAGCCGCGATCAGCAACGGCATCGATCGTCTCGACAACCATCTCGTCACGCGCCTGCCTGGCCATGTTCGCGAGCTGGTGCCGATCGCTGCCCACGTTGGTCACCTCGTGGGCCACAATGAGATGATGCTGCGTATCAACTGCAATCTGCACGTTGTAGCCGACAATGCCGGTGTCCTTGCCACTTGTGGCCATCGAGCGGGCGTCAGGATCGGAGAGCGAGATCTGCTTGTCC
>NZ_LBKA01000081.1:0-729 GCF_028128955.1 Bradyrhizobium sp. CCBAU 11386 | reverse complement strand
GCAGGTGGCGACGATCGACGCGAGCAAGGCCCAGTTTTCTGCCCCGATTTCATGACCGGCGAAGAGAGCGTTTTTCCTGGTCAAGCAGACTGGCCGGATGGCGTTCTCGACCGGGTTGGTGTCGAGCTCGAGACGCCCGTCTTCGAGGAAGCGGGTCAGCCCCTGCCAATGATTGAGCGCATAGCGGATATCCTCGGCGAGCGTCGAACCGCTGGAGATCATCGACAGCTGTTTCTCGAACCACGACTTTAACGCGGCTACCATGGGCAGCGAGTGCTCCTTGCGCGCGGCCAAGCGGATGTCCGGCGATGAGCCGCGCACCATGGCTTCGATGGCGTAAAGCTGCGCGATGTGCCGAACGGCGGCCTCAGCGATCGGCGACTTGCTGTTGCGTACCAATTTGACGAAGCGTCTGCGCAAATGGCTCCAACAATGCACGAGCGTCCATGGCCCTTGCGGCCGAGCAACTTCGGTCAGCCGGTCATAACCGTCATAGGCATCGCATTGCAGGTAGCGTCCGCCAAAACCGTCGAGGAACTGCTCAGCAAAGGCACCGCTGCGACCGGGAGCATATCGGAACAGCACGATCGGCGGACTTGGACCGCTGTGGCCGCGGTCGTCTGAGGCGATCGCCCAGAAGTAGCCTTTCTTCGTTTGGCCGCGCCCCGGATCGAGTACCGGCGCCTTGGTCTCATCCATGAACAGCCGATCCGCCATGGCCAGGTGGTG
>NZ_LBKA01000080.1:0-725 GCF_028128955.1 Bradyrhizobium sp. CCBAU 11386 | reverse complement strand
CCGATGAACGGGCACTTGAACGGCAGATTGCCAAGGCTGCCCGCTGCGATCGCGACGCCAAGCGGCTCATGGAGGTCCCAAGCGTGGGCCCGATCATCGCCAGTACGGTCCTGGCTAAAGTCCCCGACGCAAAGGTGTTCCGCTCCGGTCGCGACTTCGCAGCCTGGATCGGGATCACCGGCAAGGACCACGGCACTGGAGGCAAGCATCGCCCGGGACGGATTTCCAAACAGGGAGACCGTATGCTGCGAGCGCTGTTGATCAGCGGCGCCAGCGCCCATCTGCGGCAACAGAAGGCGCGCGGCGTCACCGATCCGTGGCTGCGCGATCTGCTGGCGCGAAGGCCCTACAAGGTTGCCATGGTGGCCTTCGCCGCCAAAACCGCCCGGATCATCTGGGCCATGCTGGTCAAAGGAGAGACTTACCGGGACCGCGCGAGCGCGCCGGCTGCGGCCTAGTTGCGAGGCAACAGCCGCCGCGCTCGCGCTCCATGCCTATCGGAAGGGTACTTGAGGTGTGATGGCAAATGGTCAGGAAACCGGGATCGAAACACTCCGCATCGTCATCGCGCGTGACAGCGCGCCGCAATGATTGGAATTCGATCTGCGATCTCCATCAGGGCCCGCGGTCACTGGCCGCTTCTCGAGGCCGTATACATGACCGCTCCCCGATCCATTCGTCGAAGCACCAAAAAGCCCTTGCCGAGAGGGGGCCGTCCATACATG
>NZ_LBKA01000079.1:0-705 GCF_028128955.1 Bradyrhizobium sp. CCBAU 11386 | reverse complement strand
CTGGCGATAGAGCCTTTTGCTGTAGGGAATCGGCTGACTGCGGCTGGTCGTGGACGGAATGACCGCCTGAGCGCCCTGCTCGGCGAGGAGCTTTCGCAGACTGTTGGCGTCGTAGGCTTTGTCGGCGATCAGCCGCTGGATAGGTCCGGCTGCCGCAAGAAGGGCTGGTGCCAGCGCGATATCGTTGATGTTACCTGGCGAGAGCAGCAGGACGCAGGGACGTCCTTGGTCATCGGTTACGGCGTGGATTTTCGTCGTCCGGCCACCGCGCGAACGGCCGATGGCCTGCCCGAAGTCCCCCCTTTTCCGCCGGCGGCCGACCGGTGCGCTTTGATGTGGGAACTGTCGATAGCAACCGATCCGACGATGCCGGTCTTGCCGGTCAAAGCCTCGAACATCTCGAACCAGAGCCCCTGCCGGCTCCAACGGTTGAACCGATTGTAGATCGTCGTGTAGGGACCATACTCCGGCGGACAATCTCGCCAGCGCGCTCCTGACCGTAGCATGTGCACGATCCCGCTGATCACCCGCCGGTCGTCCACACGATGCGCACCTCGCCGTCCACGTGGCAATAGCGGTTCAAGGCGCTTCCACTCCGCATCGCTCAACCAGTAAAGTTGTTTGCGCATAAAGGCCTCCCCGCGTCGGAAGACCTTGAATCACGAATGAGCCCGCATGAGAATCTTTAATGAGTACGGACCCTAG
>NZ_LBKA01000078.1:0-663 GCF_028128955.1 Bradyrhizobium sp. CCBAU 11386 | reverse complement strand
GAACTCAAGCAGATGGCAATGATGCATAAGGCGATCGAGGATCGTCGTGCTCATAGTGTTGTCCCCAAGGTATGCCCCCCAATCCTGCACGACGCGATTGGAGGTGACGATGACGCTGCGGCGCAGTTTGTAGCGCTGATGGATCAGGGTCTGCAGCAAAGTGCCGGCGTCGTCGGGGATGGCGCGTGCGAGGAATAGATCGTCCAGCACGAGGAGATCGCAGTCGATGATGGTTCGCAGCCGGACCTCGCGTTGTGCCGGAGAGTTCAGGGCGTAGCGGTGGAAGAAGTCGTCGGTCTCAAGATACTGGACCTTGTGGCTTTGCAGGATCGCCTGATAGGCAATCGCCTTGGCGATGTGCGACTTCCCGGTGCCAGGTTTGCCGACAAGCAGAGCGTTCTCGCCAGCGGCAATGAACGCCAGGGTGTGGAGCTGGAAGCAGGTCTGACGTGGCAGTTTGGGATTGAAGGACCAGTCGAACTCGGCGAGCGTCAGCTTTTCGTCGAGCCCGGATTGCTGGTATCGCCGCTCGATAAGACGGGACTGACGACGGTCCAGTTCATCCTGCAGGATAAGGGAGAAGGTCTCGAGGAAGGGCTGGTTGGCGCCCTGCGCCTGGAGCACGCGCGTCTGCAGCGTGTCGCGGACACCCGACAGGCGCAG
>NZ_LBKA01000077.1:0-653 GCF_028128955.1 Bradyrhizobium sp. CCBAU 11386 | reverse complement strand
AAGCTGACCTGAGCGTTCACTCCTGCAATGTCCGTAAGTGACTCACAGCGGAAGTTCCCGTGGAGTGCCCCTCCAGCTACGGCGCCGCATTGTCGCGAACCATGGCGGCGATAGTACCCACATAGCCATCGTATTCATCGGCAAGCACCCGCAATCGGATCCCACTGCTGGTTCAGAACATCTCTGATGCGACCGCGCCAGATACGAGTAGCCTCTTTGTCTTTGGCCGACGCGATTGGACCCTTGGCCGACGTCGTACGCGCCACTGCATCCTAGGTTCCATCGAGCCATGCTGCTGACGCAATCTCTGTCTTAGTCGTTGAGAACTAAAACACTGCGTGGGGACCACTCTGGTTCGCACAACGGTTCCGTAGCCTGGGGTTGGCTCGAATCCGCAAAGCATTGGTGCAAGTTCATGAACGCTTCCGCGTTCGCTTGACCATGTTTGCGGTATCGGGAACCGGACGATCGAAAAAATCACAGGAGTTATGATGCTGTTCCGCTTGAGCGCCGCAATTTGCGGCGCCCTGGTTGCGCTTGCCGTTTCTGTCACCGTTGCGCGAAGTGAAGCGTATCCCTCCGGCGTCGGCCGCCTTGTGTAGTTTGAGAGGCGGCCCGAGGATTTGACCTTAAGTCTAGCATTAAGGTCACGG
>NZ_LBKA01000076.1:0-645 GCF_028128955.1 Bradyrhizobium sp. CCBAU 11386 | reverse complement strand
CAGATTGAGCGGTTCGAGGTTGTCGAGACTGGTCGTCGCCGTCGCTGGACCGATGATGAGAAACTCAAGATCGTTCTGGAGAGTTTGCAGGCACCGCGCGCTGTCTCGTCGACAGCACGACGATACGGCATCTCACGCTCGCTCCTGTTGACTTGGCGACGATCGTTTGGAACGCGGACGAGCGAACAACCTCAGCCAGCCTTTGTGCCGGCGATGGTGATGCCAGACCAGCTGCCGGAGCCGGCAGTAGCTTCAGCCGGGCCAGCGAGCGGACGCATGGAGATTGTCGTCGGCAAGGCCTGTCGCGTGATCGTGGACGCCGGCGTTGATATGACCGCGTTGTCTCGCGTATTGGATCTGCTGGAGCGGCGATGATCCCGATCGCGGCAGGGGCGAGGATCTGGATCGCAACCGGTCACACTGACATGCGCAAAGGCATGCAGGGTCTGGCATTGCTGGTGCAGGAGGGGCTGGGGCGAGATCCTTTTGCCGGCGACGTGTTTGTGTTCCGTGGTCGTGCTGGCACCCTGATCAAAGCCCTTTGGCACGACGGGGTCGGGCTGTCGCTTTACGCCAAGCGATTGGACCGTGGCCGCTTCATCTGGCCAGCGACGGTGGATGGGGTGGTGTCGCTGACGGCAGCTC
>NZ_LBKA01000075.1:0-627 GCF_028128955.1 Bradyrhizobium sp. CCBAU 11386 | reverse complement strand
GACTCGGCTGACCACGGGCCCAGGCAAAATATTCGTCCAAATGACAGGAGTAATATGTTGCATCGATAGGCGTGCGCCGCCCGATTTGCAATCGGCTCTGTTCGTTGCTCACACTTCTTCGCCCGTGCCGAGCGGCCATGCCCAACACGCTTCCTTAGAAGTATATGGCCGCAGGGAAAAGCTGCGCGAAACCTAGCGGGGACAACGAAAAGCTGCATTGTGGTCACGATGCTATTGACGAACCCATACGGACTGTTTTTCAATCTGGGCGGGAGATCCGCGCGTGCTTAGCGACGCGGACGGGGGCGGTCATATGTGGAATTTTAGCCGAGGCGCGGCTTGCGTTGGCATTTGTCTCGCCATGGGCGGGTGTACCAGCCTGTACTATATTCATGATCCGCAGACAGGCGTGATCACGGCCGGTGAGCTGCCGTATTTCCTCAAGTCGATCCGATGTGAGGTCGTGACCTTTTACCAGATCGAACGGGAGAGGCGGAAGGAATACCTGAAGATCTACAAGGCCAGGCCTGAAGAGGCCTTCGACAGGTACGCTCATTTCGACATAGACCCGTTCCTGTATGGCACCTTTTTCCTGGAGTTGAAGGTGACCGATACGGGCGGGCTCGG
>NZ_LBKA01000074.1:0-616 GCF_028128955.1 Bradyrhizobium sp. CCBAU 11386 | reverse complement strand
GACCTTCAGCGCGCGTTGAGGTAAGGACTGCCGCGCGTGCCGGATTAGGTGGATGGTAACCAACGAAAGCGCGGCTCGGCGAGCGCGAGCCCCAAACCCGGTTCAATGCCGCTTCTCGCCTAATATCGACCAACCCGAGACTGGTTCTCACGTCAGCTGTCAGGGGTAGACCGGAAACTGGCGAGACGCGGTAGAATCGACGCGAATGACCCGAAGCGGTCATTGGGCCGCAGCGTCGGCCTCCAATTGTTCGCCCGTTCTCCTTCGCCGCGCAGCCACAAAGCGCTAGGTTCTGGACGTCGCGGCGACTGCGCCCTCGCTCGCCAGACAGCACCTACTTCAGCAGCAAATACTGGAAGGCTACCATCCCGGCAAAGGCCAATGTCACGGTCACGCCAACCACGCTTGCCGGCGCATCCTTGTTGGCGTCGGGAATTAGTTCGGCGAACACCATCCAGACCATCGCGCCTGCTGCGATGCCTAAGCCTATCGGCAGGAACGGCGCGAAGGCCGTTACGGCCAAATAGGACGGTACCGCCATCAACGGCTGCGGCAGGCTGGTGAAGATGCTCCACAGCGCAGCCTGCCAAACCGGCATGCCGCGGGGCACGAGCAT
>NZ_LBKA01000073.1:0-603 GCF_028128955.1 Bradyrhizobium sp. CCBAU 11386 | reverse complement strand
GGTGCGCACCACGTCCATGCCGACGCCGCGCCCCGACACCGAGGTGATGGCGGCCGCGGTGGAGAAGCCCGGCGCGAAGATGAACTTGTGGATCTGGGCTTCGCTCATCTTCTCGAGCTCGGCCTCGGTGACGAGACCGGAGGAGATCGCCTTGGCCTTGATCCTCTCGGTGTTGAGGCCGCGGCCGTTGTCGGCGATGCAGATGATGATGTGGCCGCCCTCGTGATAGGCGGACAGGCGGATGGTGCCCTGCTCGCCCTTGCCGGCAGCGAGCCGCTCGGCGGGGGTCTCGAGGCCGTGGTCGGCGGAGTTGCGCACCATGTGGGTGAGCGGGTCCTTGATCAGGTCGAGCACCTGGCGGTCGAGCTCGGTGTCGGCGCCGTGCATCTCCAGCTCGATCTGCTTGCCGAGTTCGCTCGACAGGTCGCGGACGATGCGGGGCAGCTTCTGCCAGGCATTGCCGATCGGCTGCATGCGCGTCTTCATGACGCCTTCCTGCAGCTCGGCGGTGACGTTGGACAGGCGCTGCAACGGCACCTTGAACTCGGTGTCCTCGTTGCGCCTGCTGATCTCCAGCAGCTGGTTGCGGGTCAGCACCAGCTC
>NZ_LBKA01000072.1:0-595 GCF_028128955.1 Bradyrhizobium sp. CCBAU 11386 | reverse complement strand
CGTGAGCGAAGTTATCCGAATTGGGATCGATACGTCGAAGCATATTTTTCAACTGCATGGGGTGGACGCGGCGGAACGGCCGGTGCTGCGCAAGCGGCTGACGCGCAAGCAGATGCTGGAGTTTTTTGCCAAGCTGCCGGCGACGCAGGTGGGGATGGAGGCCTGCGGCGCGGCGCATTACTGGGCGCGGGAGCTGGGCAAACTGGGCCACGAAGTGAAGTTGATGGCGCCACAGCACGTGAAGCCCTATGTCAAGCGCAACAAGAACGACGGGCGCGACGCTGAGGCCCTGTGCGAGGCGATGAGCCGGCCGACGATGCGGTTCGTGCTGGTGAAGAGTGCCGAGCAGCAGGCCGCGCTGATGTTGACGGGCTTGCGCGAGCAGATGATCGCCCGGCGCACCCAGCTTAGCAACATGATCCGCGGCTATGCGGCCGAGTTCGGGATCACGGCGGCCAAGGGGCTCAACCAGATCGAGCCGCTGTTGGCGCAGATCGCGCAAGACGAAAGCGTGCCGGAGCTGGCGCGCGATCTGTTGGCGCAGCAGGGCCGCCAGTACGCGCAGTTGCAGGGGGAGTTGAAGGCAATCGAAGCC
>NZ_LBKA01000071.1:0-592 GCF_028128955.1 Bradyrhizobium sp. CCBAU 11386 | reverse complement strand
AGATCAGCGGCTTGATCCCGACGATGTTGATGACCCGTGTCAGGTTATAGGCCAGAACCGAGAGTGCCATCTCGGCGGCTACTTTTGGGAGCGTTTTAGTGAGGAAGTGTGTCGCTCCCATGCGGGCCTTCATCGTGCCGAACGGATGCTCGACTGTCTCGCGACGTTGGCGCATAGCGAGCGGGTTCGCATCAAGGCGCTGCTGCACAGCATCGAGCAAATGCTCATGCTCCCATCGTGGAATCCGCCGCTCTGGCCCCGTCGTGCATTGAGATTTGAGCGAACAATTTTGACAGGCCGTGGTCCAGTAGCGCCTTATCCGCTTGCCATCTTCCTCACCCGTAAAGCGATACGGCAGTTGCTCCCCAGCCGGACAGCGATATGCGTCTTCCTCCGGCAAATAGACAAAGTCCTGCTTGCCGAAGCGTCCATCCGACTTGGCGCCCGACGTTTGCGGCTTGGGCAGGGTTACCGTGATGCCGGCCTCGTGGCAGGCGAGGATCTCCGGACTGCTGAAGTAGCCGCGATCGGCAACGGCCTCGAGCGTCTCGGTCTTTAGAACAGCCTTCGCCTGCCTGGCCATATTGGCAAG
>NZ_LBKA01000070.1:0-569 GCF_028128955.1 Bradyrhizobium sp. CCBAU 11386 | reverse complement strand
CTCGATTCCGAAGTCGGTGAACGCCTGGACGCCGTCTTCTCCGACGCCATAGACCCAGATCACGCCATCCTCGATCTCCATTTCGATGGCGATGTCCCACAGCCAATCTTCGTCTTCGCCGAGGTCCTTGGCGACCTTGGCAATGGTGGTGACGTGATGGACCTTGTTGACGTGAGTGGTCATGCCGCTCGAGCGGAGATCGTTGATGCGGGCGTCCAATTCCAGGGCAGCAGTTCGTCCAAGCGATTGGCCGGATGGGCGGCGATGCGGGCGAGGATATCCGTGAGCCACGCCTGCGGGTCGATGCCGTTCATCTTGGCCGTAACGATCAGGCTGTACATGGCCGCCGCACGCCGTCCGCCGCGATCGGAGCCGCAGAACAACCAGGATTTTCGCCCAAGAGCGATGCCTCTTAGGCCTCGTTCGGCGGCATTGTTGGACAGACATACCCGCCCATCCTCGAGGAACAGGGTGAAGCTCGCCCAGCGCTTCAGGATATAGTTGAACGCCTTGGCCAGGTCGTGCCCACGGGAGAGCTTGGCGAGCTGTTCCCGCATGTAGACCTGAAG
>NZ_LBKA01000069.1:0-569 GCF_028128955.1 Bradyrhizobium sp. CCBAU 11386 | reverse complement strand
TTCGATTCCAAAGTCGGTGAACGCTTGGATGCCGTGTTCTCCGACGCCATAGACCCAGATGACGCCGTCCTCGATCTCCATTTCGTTGGCGATGTCCCACAGCCAATCTTCGTCTTCGCCGAGGTCTTTCGCGACCTGGGTGATGGTGGTGACGTGATGGACCTTGTTGACGTGCGTGGTCATGCCGCTCGAGCGGAGAGTGCTGATGCCGGCGTCCAATTCCAGGGCAGAAGTTCGTCCAGCCGATGAGCCGGATGGGCGGCAATGCGGGCGAGGATATCGGCGAGCCAGGCCTGCGGGTCGATGCCGTTCATTTTCGCCGTGACGATGAGGCTGTACATGGCTGCGGCGCGCCGCCCTCCGCGATCAGATCCGCAGAACAGCCAGGACTTCCGTCCAAGAGCGATGCCTCGCAAGCCCCGTTCGGCGGCATTGTTGGAGAGACACACGCGTCCATCTTCCAGGAACAGCGTGAAGCTCGTCCATCGCTTCAGGATATAGTTGAACGCCTTGGCCAGGTCGTGCCCACGGGAGAGCTTGGCGAGCTGTTCCCGCATGTAGACCTGAAG
>NZ_LBKA01000068.1:0-549 GCF_028128955.1 Bradyrhizobium sp. CCBAU 11386 | reverse complement strand
AAGACGCCGGATCCGCACGCGTTCAGCTCCGCAAGGCATTATGCGGCCTGGATCGGGCTGACCCCGAAAGACCATTCCACCGCCGGCAAAACCCGTCTCGGCAAGATCACCCGTGCTGGAGACGAGCGGCTGCGCAGCGTCCTGGTGGCGGGAGCGACCGCCGTGATCAAGCAGGCCATGTGCGGCCGCGGTCATCCGTCACCTTGGCTGTTGGCCCTGCTCAAGCGCAAGCCGCCCAAGCTTGCAGCCGTGGCGCTCGCCAACAAGAATGCCCGCATCGCCTGGAAGCTGATGGTGACGGGGGAGAGATACGACGGCGCTCGGATGCAGGTTGCATCCGCGGCTGCCGCCTAAGGCAGATCAGCCGATCGGGTTCGCCCGACCGGCCGAGCCGGAGCTGCAAGAGGAGTAGATGGTAGGATCGATCGATCCGAGGTGTGAGACATCCCGTGGGACCCATCGGCCGAACCCAGGTCGCGTGGTTGATTGGAGCTCGCGTCGCGGAAACCATCTTGGCCAGCGGTTCAAATCAACCGCACCAACAGGCCG
>NZ_LBKA01000067.1:0-531 GCF_028128955.1 Bradyrhizobium sp. CCBAU 11386 | reverse complement strand
TTGGTGTCGGTAACGATATGGCGCTTGCGCCCATGGAGACGCTTGCCGGCGTCGAATCCGCGTGGCCCGCCGGCCTCGGTCGTCGAGGCGGTCTGGCTATCGATGACGGCAGCTGTCGGTCTGGGCTTTCGCCCAAGCTTCCGGCGCGCCTTCCGAACCAAAGCTTCGACGATCTCCTGCCATCTACCCGTGTCGCGCCAAGCGTAAAAATAGCCCTGAACCGTCGAGTATGGCGGGAACTCCTTCGGCAAGGCTCGCCACTGGCAGCCGCTCGACAGAATATAGAAGATCGCCTGCACGATCTCGCGCAGATTAACCTCCCGCGGCCGGCCCAATCGCCGTCGCGGCGGCATCTTCCGGGCGATCAACGCCCACTCTGCATCGGTCAGATCACTTGTGTAACGCAGTCCACTGCGCTGATACTTGATACGAGCGGCTTTGGTCCACGGCATGGTGTCCTCCCTCGAATCTTTGCAAATCCGAAGGAATCACAGGCCCGCTAAAGCCGCTCACCTTTTTCGGTCAGGCTCT
>NZ_LBKA01000066.1:0-529 GCF_028128955.1 Bradyrhizobium sp. CCBAU 11386 | reverse complement strand
TGAACGGCACGTGGATGTCCGGAGCGCTCAGGCGCAGGACGGGCCGCTTCAATAGATCGAAAGCTTCTTCCACCATCACCGCCGCGATTTCACTTCCGACGTTGCAGACGGGGTGCGCGTCCTCAACGACTACAAGCCTTCCGGTCTTCGCAACCGATTTCTTGAAGGCCTCATGATCGAGTGGCTTTAACGTACGTGGGTCGATGACCTCGACTGAAATGCCTTCCTCGGCGAGCGCGTCGACAGCTTCCATCGTCGGTCGAATGGCGCCAGCAATAGCGATAAGCGTTACGTCTTTTCCCTCGCGCTTCACATCCGCCTTGCCAATCGGGATTATGTGCTCCGGATCTGCGGACACATCCTCCTTAAGCGGCCACAGGCGGGTATCCTCGAAGACGAGCACGGGATCGCCGTCGCGAATGGCTGACTTCATAAGCCCTTTGATGTCGGCGGCGCTGGTCGGGCTGATGATCTTGAGGCCCGGCACGTTCATGAAGAACGTGTAAGGTCGGTCAGCATGCTGGGCTGC
>NZ_LBKA01000065.1:0-522 GCF_028128955.1 Bradyrhizobium sp. CCBAU 11386 | reverse complement strand
GTCGCGCACGAGGCAGAGAGCGCTCTCTGCGATCATCTTGCTGGTCGAGCCGTAGCCCGGATCGCGGTCGCCCGTGACGACCGCCTCGACCCGACCGCCATCCGGCAGCTCACCCAGGAAGAGGATGTCGTAGAAGCCCTTGTCGCGCTCTTCCCGAGTCGGGCCTGCGCCGGGTTTGAGACCGCCGGTCCGGAACAAGGAAACCATCGTGGCGAACGTCTCCGTCGTCACGCGACCGATTTCCCCAAATCCGGGCGCGATCATCATCTCGTCGTAAACGAAGTCCGTGCCGTAGGGATGACCCAACAGGAAATTCGTGCGGTGCACGTTCTTGGTGTTGATCGGCGCCATGGGGAACGGCACGAGCCACACATTCATGCGCGGGTCGAATTCGGGGATAAGGCCCGACGGCTGAGACGGCCCGGTGAACCCCGGCGTCAGCGCGAAGGGATCGGTCAGCAGCCGGATCAGGGCCGGGTCGCGCGCCGCAGCCGCCAACGTCGCCTGGGCGCTCGCCGCGGT
>NZ_LBKA01000064.1:0-507 GCF_028128955.1 Bradyrhizobium sp. CCBAU 11386 | reverse complement strand
CGGCTCGTTCACGGGCACCGCGGCAACGGCCGGCGACGGCACCACGGCCCTGACCGGCGCCATCACCCTGATCGCCACCAACGGCACGACCGCGACCGGCCTGCTCGGCAACGCTCAGCCCGCCGACGGCGACACGCTGACCGTCAACGGCAAGACCATCACCTTCCGTAGCGGTTCTGCTCCGGCGTCGACGGCGGTTGCGTCTGGTTCGGGTGTCAGCGGCAACCTCGTCACCGACGGCAACGGCAACACCACCGTCTATCTCGGCACCGCCGGCACCCCGGCTGCGACGGTCAACGACCTCTTGACCGCGGTCGATCTCGCCAGCGGCGTCAAGACGGCTTCCATCAGCTCCGGCGCTGCGACGGTCGCGACCAGCGTCAACCAGACCGCTTCGAGCGTTGGTGCGGGCGCCGTCACGCTGAAGAGCTCGACGGGTGCGGATCTGAGCGTCACCGGCAAGGCCGACCTGCTCAAGGCGCTCGGCCTGAGCTCGGCGGTGGGCGG
>NZ_LBKA01000063.1:0-500 GCF_028128955.1 Bradyrhizobium sp. CCBAU 11386 | reverse complement strand
CGCCCAGCAGATCGGCGAAGTGGTCAAGCTCATCACGGCGATCGCCGAGCAGACCAACCTGTTGGCGCTCAACGCCACCATTGAGGCGGCCCGCGCCGGTGAAGCCGGCCGCGGCTTTGCGGTGGTTGCGAGCGAAGTGAAGTCGCTGGCCAGCCAGACGGCGAAGGCGACCGACGAGATTTCCTCCCATATCACGGGCATGCAGGGTGCCACGGCCGAGTCCGTCGCCGCGATCAAGGAGATCGGCGCCACCATCGGCCAGATCTCGTCGATCTCGACGTCGATCGCCAGCGCCGTCGAGCAGCAGGGCGCCGCGACCCAGGAGATCGCGCGCAGCGTCCAGACGGTCGCCCAGGGTACCCAGACCGCAGCCACCGACATCGGCGAGGTCAACCGCGGCGCCGCCGAGACCGGCTCGGCCTCGGAAGAGGTGCTGAACTCGGCCAAGACGCTGTCATCCGAAAGCACCCGCCTCCGCGCCGAGCTCGACCGCTTCATGG
>NZ_LBKA01000062.1:0-494 GCF_028128955.1 Bradyrhizobium sp. CCBAU 11386 | reverse complement strand
CGCCCCCTACGACTTGCCCGGCTGCGCTGCGAGCGCGGATCCGTAGATGTCGTGCAAGCCACTGGCTCCTGAGACAAAGGAGAACTAAGCATGCAAATCGTCGGCATGGACATCCACCGATCGTTCGCCCAGGTGGCGATCCTGGAGGACGGAACAATAATCCGACAGCTCCGCGTAGATCTCGTCCACGATCGGCTTGTCGCCTTTGCCAAGACACTCAGCCTCGAGGATGAGGTGGTCATCGAGGTGACGGGCAACAGCGCGGCGGTCGAACGTATTCTGCGCCCGCACGTTAAGCGCGTCGCGGTCGCCAATCCGAGGCTCGTTCGGGCGATCGCCTATGCGCGAGTCAAAACGGACAAGGTCGATGCTGGGACCCTGGCAAAGTTGCATGCTGCCGGCTTCTTGCCGGAGGTCTGGGTTGCTGACGAGGACACCTACAGCCGCCGGCGCCAGATGGCCGAGCGCGCTGGCGTCTTGGCGCAGATCATCCG
>NZ_LBKA01000061.1:0-493 GCF_028128955.1 Bradyrhizobium sp. CCBAU 11386 | reverse complement strand
GACGTGGCGTCGGTCAAAATTGAAACGGACTGACCGAAATGGACATCTTGCCGTCCGCAGTTTGTTCTATCTTAAAGTCTACCTCTTTTTGCGCTGTCACATCCTCGACGGTCGCATACAGCAACCCAGTGCAAGTAACTGCTCGCTTGGCTTTGCTTCTTGAATTTGTGCGTATTGTATCATCCAACCTATATGCGGCACCTTGTCTCGCCTTTTCCCAAATGGCTCATTTTTCAGCCTCTGTGTTCGCGTTACTTACCATCGCCGCAACCGCGCCCGAATTCTTGACGGCGTAGTTGACAAGCGCGTTGTTGCTGTTGTCCGAAACGATCTTAACCACTGTATTGCGCGTATCCAAAGAATCACACTCGGGCATCGCCCCGCCACAACCGCCCAGCAAAAGTAAGACAGGAAGACACCCTAAACTCGACTGTCCTTCCCGAAAATGCTTCATCGGAATCGTCACGATTATCTTTCCTATTCCGACAAAAAA
>NZ_LBKA01000060.1:0-484 GCF_028128955.1 Bradyrhizobium sp. CCBAU 11386 | reverse complement strand
CGAGTGGACTGCTGTTGCAGCCAGGCCATGATGAGATCCGCGCACGCCGTTCCCAATAAATGGTTCGGGCACGAAGCCCGCTTTTTTGCACAGGGCTTACGGCATGTTGATCCACTGTTTCGTCATCACTGTTCCCGAGCCTTGCAATCGAAGCCAGAAGCGTCAGGTGAAAGCAGGATCTCTGCGTTCGTAGAGAGCTCCAGGCTTGTTCAAGACCACCCAGACAATGCGGGCCATCTTGGCGGCTAGGGCGACAACGGCCTTGTTCGGATGCATCCGAGCCTGGAGCCCGTCGAGCCAGCTTCCTAGGCGATCGCGCGTCCGGTCCAAATGCCGGAAGCAGGATCGCGCGCCATGCACTAGAAGCTTTCTCACATAACGGTTGCCGCGTTTGCTGACGCCAAGCAACGTCTGTTTTCCGCCGGTCGAGTATTGCCTGGGCACTAGCCCCAGCCAGGCAGCAAGGTCGCGGGCCTTGCGAAAT
>NZ_LBKA01000059.1:0-472 GCF_028128955.1 Bradyrhizobium sp. CCBAU 11386 | reverse complement strand
TGTTGAAGGGTTGGATCGCGGCCAGAACACCCTGTTTCCGGCGTCGCTCGATGACTATGTGACCGAGGATAATCCGGTGCGAGCGGTCGATGTGTTCGTCGACAGTCTTGATCTCGACAAGCTCGGGTTCGACGGTGTGCAGCCACTCGACACCGGCCGTCCCAGCTATCACCCCAGCACTATGCTCAAACTCTACGTCTACGGCTATCTCAATCGGATTCCGTCGAGCCGGCGCCTGGAGCGGGAATGCCAGCGCAACATCGAGATGATCTGGTTGACCGGGCAGCTGGCGCCGGACTTCAAAACCATTGCGGACTTCCGCAAGGACAATGGCAAGGCCATTCGTGAGGTCTGTCGCGAATTCGTCGCGCTATGCCGCAAGCTGGATCTGCTCAGTGCAGCGAGCGTTGCCATTGATGGATCAAAGTTCAAAGCTGTCAATGCACGGGACAAGAACTTTACCGAGGCCAAG
>NZ_LBKA01000058.1:0-461 GCF_028128955.1 Bradyrhizobium sp. CCBAU 11386 | reverse complement strand
TCTGATCATACCCTTGTCTTCTGTCCCCGGCGCAGCGCATGGCCTACGGCTTTGGCTGGGCCTTTGGCACATTGGGGTCACGGCTACAGCCGAAACTCTCTTCTGCTGCTGGCTGTGGTCAGCGTGAGATATTTAATCTAACCAAGAAGATATCGATGTGCCAAAGCGCCATAGGCCCGCCGCGAGTGATGACCGTCTAGCCAGCTAGAACAAATCGCGCACTCAGCGAAGCCGTTTTCGACTGCACCGGCTTCAACTCCCAATTTTGACGATAGTAACTTTCAGGCGCGGCCCTTCGCAGACCTGAACAGCGGGGCCGGTGATGTCCGCTTACAGTGGCAGAGCAGACTATCTACCCTGGACCCGCCGACTTCCGAGTTTGACCCAAGGCGGACTTTACGAAGCCCCCGCCTGAGCAGGGCTACACTCAACTTCGCTTGCTGGAAACAAGGCGATCTCTT
>NZ_LBKA01000057.1:0-453 GCF_028128955.1 Bradyrhizobium sp. CCBAU 11386 | reverse complement strand
GAGACTGATTGCGAGTCCCTCCGGGATGTTGTGCACGGCGATGGCGGCGGTAATGAAGATCGCAAGCTCGTCCGAGCCGCCGAATGAGACGCCGACGCCGACGCCCTCAGCAAAGGAATGCGCCGTCATGACACCGATGAACAGCAGCGCTTTGCGTGCGTCGAGCTCCGAGAGGTCGGCGATAGCGGCATGCTGCCGTTTGCCGACTAACGTCCTTCCCGCCAGGATGCCGCCGAGCCCGAGCAGCATGCCAGCCACCAGCCGCGCTGGACTGAGCAAGACGCCCTCTGCGACTAGGCTGTGGGTAGCTGCGAACATCAGGCCGCCAGCGGTCGCATTCGCGATCGACACCCAATAGGGGCTTAAGCGCCGCACGAACAGGAATGGCAGTGCGCCAAGCCCAGTGGCGAGCGCGGTGAGAATCGCCGCGACGAGAACGGTTGCCATAGCCAT
>NZ_LBKA01000056.1:0-366 GCF_028128955.1 Bradyrhizobium sp. CCBAU 11386 | reverse complement strand
GATGAACCTTCCTCTCTCGAGTCTTTTGGTGAACAGGCATGCTCCTTGGCCATCGTGCCAGATCACCTTCACAAGATCGCTTCGGCGACCGCGGAAGACGAACAGATGACCGCTGAGCGGGTCCTTGCGCAGCACCTCCTGCACTTGGAGTGCCAACGACGGAAAACCTCTGCGCATATCGGTGTAGCCTGTCGCGAGCCACACTCGCGCGCCTGTCGGAACCGGGATCATCGGCGCACCAGGGCATCGAGAACGCGACGCAGCGCGTCTCCATCGACCTCGCCATCGACCCGGATGCGGTGTCCGCTACCAAGATCGATCTCGATGATGCCCTGGCTCTTCCGTCGACGCGCCGGCGCCGTCGTC
>NZ_LBKA01000055.1:0-354 GCF_028128955.1 Bradyrhizobium sp. CCBAU 11386 | reverse complement strand
CACGATGCCAAAGGTCTGGCTGCCGACCTGGGTCACCACGATGAAGCCGTTCTCGGGATCGCTGGCGGCGCCGTCGTCAATCTTGAGCAGCTTCTTCAGATGGATCAGCGGCAGCAGCTTGTTGCGGAGCCGAAGAACAGCCGTGTCCTTGATGCGCTCGATGCGGTGCTCGCTGTTGGCGCGGGCGCGGACCAGCTCGACCACCGACAGCTGCGGGATGGCAAAACGGTCGCCGGCGGCCTCCACGATCAGCGCGGAGACGATGGCCAAGGTCAGCGGGATCTTGATGGTGACGGAGGAGCCTTCACCGGCCACCGACTTGATGTCGATGGTGCCGCCGATCTGGTCGATATT
>NZ_LBKA01000054.1:0-354 GCF_028128955.1 Bradyrhizobium sp. CCBAU 11386 | reverse complement strand
GACGATGCCAAAGGTCTGGCTGCCGACCTGGGTGACCACGATGAAGCCGTTCTCGGGATCGCTGGCGGCGCCGTCGTCGATCTTGAGCAGCTTCTTCAGATGGATCAGCGGCAGCAGCTTGTTGCGCAGCCGAAGAACAGCCGTGTCCTTGATGCGCTCGATGCGGTGCTCGCTGTTGGCGCGGGCCCGGACCAGCTCGACCACCGAGAGCTGCGGGATGGCAAAACGGTCGCCGGCGGCTTCCACGATCAGCGCGGAGACGATGGCGAGCGTCAGCGGGATCTTGATGGTGACGGAGGAGCCTTCACCGGCCACCGACTTGATGTCGATGGTGCCGCCGATCTGGTCGATATT
>NZ_LBKA01000053.1:0-311 GCF_028128955.1 Bradyrhizobium sp. CCBAU 11386 | reverse complement strand
GCGGTACGCTCCGAGCGAGGGCCATAACGATCACGGTTCAGCTTTTCGATCTGCAGCTTCAGGTGAGCGATCAGCGCCTGGTCGTCAGACTGCTGGGCGCGAACGCTGGCGAGTTCGGCGCGCGTCGCCAGCAACGCCGCCTGCAGCGCCTCAATGTCTTCCGGCAGCTTCTCGGGACCGTGACCCATGCACTGATGGAATCACAAAAGCCGCGATTTGGCGCGCGCTTTTTGCAATCTCACGGGACTATTGCGCAACCTATCCTGCGCTCTGCGGCCGCCAGCTGTGTTGCGGGTTGCGCCAGTCGATCG
>NZ_LBKA01000052.1:0-306 GCF_028128955.1 Bradyrhizobium sp. CCBAU 11386 | reverse complement strand
ACTGCGCACGGCCTTCAGAACCAGACGATGCAGTCGGGCGTACTCCCGCATTAGCGCTTCGCGTCCGGCAAGCAGTGGATTCATGATCGCCTCCAGCAAGGCGTCATCGCCGACCAACTCACGAACTCGCGTCGCGAACAGAGTCCGCGAGACGATTCCGACTTTGAGACCGAGCGGACGCAGAAGCCCGCGGATGACTTGCTCTGTGGCAGCGATGGAGCGGACGATATGCTTGCGAGCCGCGGCCAGCGTCCGCGCCCTTTGGCTGCCGATGCTCTTGACGTGAACAGGCTTGAACCATCCCGT
>NZ_LBKA01000051.1:0-303 GCF_028128955.1 Bradyrhizobium sp. CCBAU 11386 | reverse complement strand
ATAGTTCACCGTGATCCAGTAGCCGTAGAGCTTGGCGACGCCGTAAGGAGAGCGCGGATAGAACGGCGTCGTCTCCTTCTGCGGGATCTCCTGCACGAGGCCGTAGAGCTCGGAGGTCGAGGCCTGGTAGAACCGCGTCTCCTTCTCCATGCCGAGGATCCGGATCGCCTCCAGCAGCCGCAGCACGCCGATCGCGTCGGCATTGGCGGTGTATTCCGGGCTCTCGAAGCTGACGGCGACGTGGCTCTGGGCGGCGAGATTGTAGATCTCGGTCGGCCGGATCTGCTGCACCAGGCGAATCAG
>NZ_LBKA01000050.1:0-292 GCF_028128955.1 Bradyrhizobium sp. CCBAU 11386 | reverse complement strand
AGATTCCCTGGTGGCGGATCGTTGGCGCGGGCGAGATAGCCGCCGAGCCTGGCGATCTTGATGAGATAATGCGACAATGTCTTTCGTTGTGTGCTGACTGGCGTCTTGTCTTTGACGAGCCGATCAAGCAATTGGATTTCAGCTTTGGTCAGCACAAATTCCGGTGAGGCATTTGGCGCTGAACGATTGAGCATCGTCATCCAAAAAATGCGCCAGCTCACAATGCAGAATACCGAGATCAGATTCGTCAATCGCTGAGCAGTCCGCAGTTGCGAGTCCTCTGCCCTACATC
>NZ_LBKA01000049.1:0-288 GCF_028128955.1 Bradyrhizobium sp. CCBAU 11386 | reverse complement strand
GCCGGCTCCGTGTGTTCCGACAACGTCAACAACCCGTCGCGCACGGCCTTGCGCCAGGTCGACAAATGCTGCGGCGATAGACCGTGGCGCCGCGCGACGTCCGAGACGATCGCGCCGGGAACAAAGGATTCCGCGACGATCCGTCCCTTGACCTCGCCGCTCCACCGCCGCCGAACCCGTAGCTCCGATGCGTCGACAACACGCTCGATCATATATGCAAACCGTCCTCTTCAAGACGGAACGCATATTGCCGGTCTGCTCAACAGCAACAAGGTGCGGGAGACACGC
>NZ_LBKA01000048.1:0-281 GCF_028128955.1 Bradyrhizobium sp. CCBAU 11386 | reverse complement strand
CCTTTATCGTCCCGAACGGATGCTCTGCCGTTTGACGGCGTAAAGTCATCTTGTTCGGGTCCTGATCGAGCCGCCGCTGAATCTTCTCCAACACGGCCTCGTGCTCCCAACGCGCGATGCGCCGCTCGGGGCCGGTCGTGCACTGAGCTTTGAGCGCGCAGGTTTGGCAAGCGGTCGTCCAGTAACGGCGCAGCATCTTACCATCCTCTTGGCCGGTGAAGCGGTAGGTGAGCCGTTCGCCGGCAGGGCAGCGATAGATGTCCTCGGCCGCAACATAGACG
>NZ_LBKA01000047.1:0-264 GCF_028128955.1 Bradyrhizobium sp. CCBAU 11386 | reverse complement strand
CATGCCCGATGGCTTGCGGTCAAGGTATTTTCCGACGACATCGGTGTGAGCGCCCTCATCAGCGACCCGCACGTGCACACCGGGCGCGCCGTCGGTACACAACGACCAGGTCTTCGAAAACCACACTCCGCCTTGCGCCGCAGACTCCCAGGTCTCCGCAACCGCTTTTCGAACTAGGTCGGCATACTTTTGATCCTTCGGCTGCAGATTCTCCCAGCAGACGGGGATTTCCTTAATCTCCCATTTCGATCCGCGAATGACCGT
>NZ_LBKA01000046.1:0-256 GCF_028128955.1 Bradyrhizobium sp. CCBAU 11386 | reverse complement strand
GGGCAGAGGTGATCACATCGGTCGAGCGGCGGCGGCGGTGGCCGCGAGATGAGAAGGAACGGCTGGTTGCAGCATCGCTTGAGCCCGGAGCCACTGTTTCCGAGGTGGCTCGCATGGCCGGCCTTCATGTGAGCCAGCTGTTCAGGTGGCGCAAAGAGCTTTGCAAGCACGGTGAGACGAGTATAGCTCCGTTCGTGCCGGTCGAGATTGGGCCGTCTGTGCGGCCGCGGGATGTGGCCGAAGTGCCATTGACGAC
>NZ_LBKA01000045.1:0-251 GCF_028128955.1 Bradyrhizobium sp. CCBAU 11386 | reverse complement strand
CTAACCGACCTTGCCACGCTGCTGCCGACCGTCAGCTTTTGACCCATTTGAGACATGCCGCGAGCTCGCGCGCTACGGACCAGGACGCGCGCACCTTCAGCACTTGCTGCGCTACGCGATCACGGCTTTGAACTCTTCGACTTGTCGATAGGTGACGCGCCGTACAAGCGTAAGCGCTCAGCCGGGGCCCTATTGAAGCTGGCTTGACGCCTTACGGAAGCGCCACGGCATAAGGTCGCCGATTCTGCTGT
>NZ_LBKA01000044.1:0-250 GCF_028128955.1 Bradyrhizobium sp. CCBAU 11386 | reverse complement strand
CCGCAAGCTTCCATGCCCACCAGGCACGGCGGCAACTGCGCGAAAAACTTCTCGACCGAGGCTCGCTTGAGCTGGCGCCTCACCACCACGGCTCCTGAGGCATCAATCCCGTGGACTTGAAAAACGTTCTTCGCCAGATCCAAACCAATCGTGCTAATCTTCGACATGGACGGCTCCTTTTGTCTGGTTCGACTCAACATCACCAGTCTGGCACACCGATGCCGTTCGGGGGCCGTCCACCCCATCATTG
>NZ_LBKA01000043.1:0-241 GCF_028128955.1 Bradyrhizobium sp. CCBAU 11386 | reverse complement strand
AAGAGCATCGGGCAACAGGCAACGCTGGCGGTTCATAGCGCGCGCGCCTTACTGGTCCGGCAGCGGACGATGGTGGCAAACGCCCTGCGAGCAGCACTGAGTGAGCTCGGGATCGTGGCAGCGCAAGGATATGAGGGGCTGTGCGCATTGATGGCTCGGCTCGAAGAGCCGAGCCAGGAGATTCCGGAGATGATGCGCGGCGCCCTGTTGATGCTGGCCAAGCACTGGCAGGCGCTCAATG
>NZ_LBKA01000042.1:0-235 GCF_028128955.1 Bradyrhizobium sp. CCBAU 11386 | reverse complement strand
GGCCGAGCAGCGACAGCGGCGGGACTTCAGGTTAATGGATGAGGCTCGACCGGGGGCCTTGGATGACCGGCGCAAGACGTTCCACTGAAAGGCACCCACAATAGTCAATGAAGATCGAACTAACGTCGGATGCATCTATAAGTTAAGCTGAAGAAATGCAATTTCTGCATATTCTGCAATTATTGGTTTTAATGACGTTGGCGAACGGCACACCGATCGTTGCAAAGAAGATTTT
>NZ_LBKA01000041.1:0-226 GCF_028128955.1 Bradyrhizobium sp. CCBAU 11386 | reverse complement strand
TTCTTGTCCATAATATTCGATTGCGGTTGCCTGAATTAGGAGACTGCTTCCCGTGCGAAACTCAACTTCATACGAAGCGGGAATGCCTCGGCCTCGCTGGGCGATCTTCCTGATCACTCGAAATGAGCGGCCGTACAAAGGATGGTGGGGGTCTCGAACCTCGACCACCTCCGGAAATGATTCGTCAGACTCACTATTGGGGACATTCCTCAATCCCCTCGCTGGA
>NZ_LBKA01000040.1:0-218 GCF_028128955.1 Bradyrhizobium sp. CCBAU 11386 | reverse complement strand
GCACAAGCAGCCACCAGCGAGCTCAAGAGCTTCGCCAACGGCATCGCGCGCGACATCGACGCGGTCCGAGCGGCAATAACACCCCCCTGGACAACCAGTCCGGTCGAAGGCCAGATCAGCAGGATCAAAGCCATCAAACGACAAATGTATGGCCGGGCAAGCTATCCGCTATTGCGTCGACGCGTCCTTCTGGCTGCTTGAGTATGACCGGGCAACCT
>NZ_LBKA01000039.1:0-217 GCF_028128955.1 Bradyrhizobium sp. CCBAU 11386 | reverse complement strand
GCCTCCCACGGAAAGGATCTTGCGCCGGCGGCAAAGGCAAATACGACTGAGCGACCGGCCACGTTGCGGGCAACCAGCCTCTCGATGACTCTAGAGACAAGTCCCGTCTCCTTCACCTCCACAAACAGTTCAAAGTCAGTTGGTGAAAGAAGCGACAGTGCCGCATCGAGGGTAAGCGCATTCTCGACATGACGCGGCGGGTCGTGTGACACCACCA
>NZ_LBKA01000038.1:0-217 GCF_028128955.1 Bradyrhizobium sp. CCBAU 11386 | reverse complement strand
CGAGGTCGATCTCCTCATCGGCGATGCCAGCAAGGCGCGCGAGGTGCTCGGCTGGAAGCCGAAGCGGAGCTTTGCCCAGCTCGTCGAGGAGATGATGGCAAACGATCTGGCCGAGGCGAAGCGGGACGCTGCTCATGGCAAACGCTCTGTTTGAGCTGAAGGGCAAGAGCGTCTACGTCGCCGGCCATCGCGGCATGGTCGGCAGCGCGCTGGTGCG
>NZ_LBKA01000037.1:0-205 GCF_028128955.1 Bradyrhizobium sp. CCBAU 11386 | reverse complement strand
GCGACCAGACGCCGGAGCATTGCACGCTCCTCCGATGGAAGAGGCAGACTGTCCAGCCAATGCTGTCCGCGCTTGCCGAAGAGATATCCTTTGTAGGGCGGGATGAGGTTGGCATGCAGGACAGCCTTCATGCGTCCTTTAATCCGGATGATCTGCGCCAAGACGCCAGCGCGCTCGGCCATCTGGCGCCGGCGGCTGTAGGTGT
>NZ_LBKA01000036.1:0-203 GCF_028128955.1 Bradyrhizobium sp. CCBAU 11386 | reverse complement strand
ACGCCTTCCATGCGACCAGCAGGCAGCCTCCAAGATCGGTCCGGGCTGGCGTCCCGCCAGATAGAGCTGGTTGTACCCGTCATAGGCGTCGGCCTGCAGGATGCCGGCATATCGGGCCAGATGCCCCTGGGGATGCTCGCCCTTGCGGTCGCGCGAGTAGTAGAACATCGCCGCTGGCGGGCCGGCTCCACCAAATGGCTTGT
>NZ_LBKA01000035.1:0-201 GCF_028128955.1 Bradyrhizobium sp. CCBAU 11386 | reverse complement strand
GGTCGAGGTCGTGCGCCGGATCGATGCGCTGTTCGAGATCGAACGCTCCATCAATGGCAGGAGTGCGGAGGAGCGTGTTCAGGTGCGGCAGACGCTGAGCCGTCCCTTGGTCGATGATCTTCAGGTCTACATGCGGGAACAGCTCGCCAAGCTCTCCCGTGGGCACGACCTGGCCAAGGCGTTCAACTATATCCTGAAGCG